>CAZSTH010000003.1:83122-94216 GCA_964609835.1 uncultured Thermoanaerobaculia bacterium | reverse complement strand
TGGCGGTGACGGTGGCCGTGGCGGTGGCCGTGGCGGCGGCGGTGGCGGTGGCGGTCAACGGTGACGGTCCACGGTCGCGGATCGCGGTCGCGGTCGCGGCCGGCGGTGGCCGTGGCGGTGGCGGTGAGGGTGGCGGTGGCGGTGGCGGTGGCGGTCAACGGTGGCGGTGGCGGTCAACGGTGGCGGTCGACGGAGGCGGTCGGCGGTCAACGGTCGCGGGTGCGCTCGCCGTCCACGGCCTCGACATCCCACCGCACCACGTCGTACATCCGGCGCACTTCGTCGCCGCCGTAGATTCGCTCCAGGCGGCGGATCGTGAAGTGGCCGCGCGCCATGTCCTGAAAGTGGTCGATGAAGAGCATGTTGATGGCGGCGCCGCCAAGCGCGCCCACGATCGGCACGCCCTGGGCCATGATCTTTTCCCCCACAACCGCGTTGAAGCGCGACGCGATCTGCGCCAGCAGCCTGACCAGAACCGGAGCACTGTCCTCGACGACCGAGCGCTGCGCGACATACCGCGCGGCCTCGCTGACCGCGCTCGCCAGGGCCGCACGCACGGCGAAGTAGCCGGACTCCGCCGCGTCGTCGGTCGGCGACGGCCCGCCCATGGCGAAGACTTCGAGGCACGCCATGCGCGCACTCGCAAGCTCCAGATCCTCGCCCTCACTGCGCGCGATGTCGGCGATCGAGCGCAGGATGATGGTGGTGGTCACCGGCAGCTCCAGCGGCAGAGCCAGCAGCCCGAAAGCGCCGCCGATGCCCCCGGTGATGCCCGCCGCCGCGGTGTGCAGCCTGGCCCACGGCGGACGCCGCCGCCGGGAACCGCCGAGCGTCACGATCGCAGTGCTGATGGCCGTCCGCAGGGACTCGTGCACCGCCCTGGTGATGGCGCCGCTGGCTCCCGACGGCAGCCGGTCGAGAACGAACTCGATCGGCGTCCCGACGATGTCGGAGACCCTTGCGATGAACCGCGGGTTCTCGAGCCGGTCGGCGGCCCGTTCGAGATCGAGCAGGTCCTGTTCCGCCCAGTCCATGTTCGAGATCTTACAGCAGTGGCCGCGGCGAGGGCCGAGCCCGTGTGACGGGCCTCACCGCAACCAAGTGAAGCATGGTTTCATCGCACCATAAATTGATGTTATGATAGTGAAAAGTGACCAGGGACGAGCCTGGTCATCGACCAGCGAGCCAGGGGAAGCATGACACACCGACACGGACGGCGAGACCCCGAGCCAGTCAGCCGCCGCCAGCCTCGACCCGCTGGAGCCGTGATGACCGTACAGATCTCGGACGCCGTGGCCATCGACGGCCGGAGGTACGAGCTGTGCGGCGTCCAGGGTGAGGGCCTCTTCGACCCCGGTCTGTTCGACCTCGAGATCGAGGCGCCCGGTAGCTTCTGCCTGCGGGGCTACGTCTGTCGCTACGAGGTCCGCGAGGGACGGCTCGAGCTCGGCAGGCTCGAGCTGTGGTCCGACCCGACCTTCTGGAGCCTCAACCGCCGCCGGCTCGCCGGGCTCTTCGGCGCAGCTGCCAGCATCGGCGGCGAGCACCCAAAGGTGGAAGCCGACGACCTCGCGTTCCCGATTCGATTCACCGGTGGGTTGCTGCTCGGCAACGACTTCATCGAGGCGCTGTACAAGCCGATGGGCTACCGGCCCCCCTACTCTTACCGCGAGGTCTACGAGTTGACCTTCGAGAACGGACGCCTGCTGGCGAGGACCGACTGCTCGATGGCCATGCTCGAGGTCAGGCTTCGGCAAGGCCTTCGCAACCAGGAGATTCCCAAGGACCTCATGGCCTGGATCGACGGCGGCTTCAGGGTCGATTTCTGATTCGGTCCCGCAATCCTGCGACCGACCGCCTCCGAGCGCCGGCCGGACGGTCGCCGTTCCGTCAGGCGAGCGACTGCAACGATCCCTCGAACGGCACGTGGATCCAACCTTCGGTCCGCGCCGCTTCACGGTCCGGCCCCACCGCCTGGACGGTCTGTCCGATCGCGGCCGCGCGCGCGATGATCGCCGCTACCACCGCGTCGAAGGCGTCGTCGCGGTCGACCATCAGCTCGCGCCGAGAGCCCGCCCGTAACCAGGGGGCCGCGCACTCGAGGGCGCTCACCAGCGCCTCCCGTCGCGCCCTCTTCGCCGCACCCTTGTACCCTCGCGCCGGCAGCCCCCACGCCGCCAAACCTGCCGCCGGGTAGATCTCGAAGACCCGGCCGTCGCCGGCCTTGTCGGTGACGCCCATCCGATGCAGCAGGCCGACACAGCGCATGGCCGGAACCGCGATCAGGTCCGACGACACGCTCAGCGGCCACAGCCCCGTGAGGTCGCGGACCCGGAAATCGGTGGTCCGGAATCGGAGCCGGTCGCGGTGTTCAGTGCCCCAAGGCTGCGCCAGGATGCGCTCGCCGCTTTGTGTCATTCGGAGAAACGGCAACGGCCATCCGAAAGGTGCGTCGATGCCGGTCGCATCGACACGCCCATGCGCCGCCAACAGCTCCGCGTCGTTCGCCCCGACTCGCAGCTCGTCGACGACCGCGCCGCTCTCGCCCCACACGATCACGCACACGCCGGTCTTCTTCGGGTCGGAGGCGAGGTCGATGCCGAGAGTCTTCACTGCAGGCTCCAGCTTACCTCGTGCACCTGACCCGGGTCCGGCCGCGCCTGGAATAGAGCTCTCGGAACTGCCATACTGGGCACGAGTTCCCTGGGGGCACAGATGCCGCTGAAGGTCGGTGACCGCCTCACCCGCTACGAGATCCGCTCCTTCCTGGGAGCCGGAGGTATGGGCGAGGTCTACCGGGCTCACGACACTCGCCTGGACCGCGAGGTCGCCGTCAAGGTCCTGCCCGAAGGGCTGACCGAGGATCCCGACCGCCTGCTCCGGTTCGAGCGGGAGGCCCGCGCCGCCGCCGCGCTCCACCACGCCAACATCCTCGCCGTCCACGACGTGGGCGAGCACGAGGGGCGGTCGTTCCTCGTCACCGAGCTGCTCGAGGGCGAATCCCTGCGCAACGTGATCGCGTCCGGCACGTTGACGCTCGGGCGCGCGATCGAGCTCGGACGGCAGATCGCGACCGGGCTCGCCGCCGCGCACGACGCCGGCATCACGCACCGCGACATCAAGCCCGCCAACCTGTTCCTGACCGACGGCGGACAGGCCAAAATCCTCGACTTCGGTCTCGCCAAGCTGGTTCGGCCTCGGGACTCGGAGACCGAGGTCTGCGAGTCTCCGACCCGGGGTTTCGAGCCCGAGACCAGGGCCGCCATGGGGACCCCCGGCTACATGTCGCCCGAGCAGCTGACGGGCCAGGCCGCCGACCACCGCTCCGACGTCTTCTCGTTCGGCGTCGTGCTGTTCGAGATGATCGCCGGACGGCACCCGTTCCAGGGACGCACGCCGACCGACCTTCAGATCGCGATCCTGAGGGACGACCCACTGCCGCTGTCGCGGATCAAGCCCGAGGTACCCCCGCTGCTGGAGCACCTCGTCAACCGCTGCCTGCAGAAACGGCCGCAGGACCGGTTCCAATCGGCGAAGGAGCTGCTCTTCGCCCTCGAAGAGCTGAGCACCGGCCAGTACGTGACAGCGGCACCGAAAGTCCGCTCCAGGCTCCTGCGCCGGGCGGCCGTCGTCACCGCAGTCGCGGCAATGGTTGTCGTGCTGGCACTGGTTTTCCAGAGGCCATCGCAGGGGGTCCCGTTCCAAGAGCGTGACTGGCTCCTGATCACCGACGTCGAGAACCACACCGGCGACCCGGCCTTCGAGAAGGCCCTCGATCCGGCCATGACGGTCGCCATTGAGCAGTCGAGCTACGCCAACGTGCTGTCGAGAGCCAGCGTGCAGCGCCTGCTCCAGCAGATGCGCCGCTCCGATGTGGCGGTCATCGACGAGGAGCTGGCGCGGGAAATCGCGCGCCGCCGAGGCATCGAGGTCATCCTCGTGCCCTCCATCAGCCGTCTCGGCAACCGCTATGTCCTGACGGCCTCCCTCAAGAGCGCGGAGAACGGCGCGACCTATGCATCGAGGATGGTCCGCGCTGATGGCATCGACGACGTACTGCCTGCGCTCGACATCCTTTGCCGCGAGATCCGGTCCGACCTCGGGGAGACGCTGCTCAGTATCACCGAGCACAGCAAGCCCATGGCCGAGGCCACCACGAGCTCTATCGAGGCCCTGCAGCAGTTCTCGTTGGCCACCGAGCACCACCTCCGCTCGCAGCCGTTGCTGGCGATGGAGCACTACCAGGCGGCGCTGCAGATCGATCCCATGTTCACGTCCGCCAAGGTGGCGCTGGCAATTCTCAACCTGGACTGGGCACACAGCCTGCCCAAGCCGGACCCTGAGCTCGCCAGGAATCTGTTGGACGAGGCGGTGGACGAGGTCGATTCGCTGACCGAGTCTGAGCGCCTGCAGGCTCTCGCCCACCACGCACAGTTCGTCGAGCACGACCTCGAGCGGGCGGCCGAGCTCTTCCGCACCCAGCTCTCGATCTACCCGGACCGGCCGCAGATCCACCACAACCTCGCGATCATTTACAAACGGCTCGGGCGCCCCAACGAGGCGCGCGCCGAGTACGAGAGGGCGATCGAGATCGACCCGAACCTGGTGGTCGCGTACAACGGGCTGCTGTGGCTGCTGCGGGAGGAGTTCGGAGACGCCGACGCCATGATCGAATGGGCGGAGCGCGAGCTCGAGATTGCCGACGACCAGATCTGGGCCCATCTCAATCTGACCTTCGCCTACATCGGCCGGGGCGACGGCGAGCTCGCGGTGGCCGCTGCTCGGCAAGGCGTCGAGTCCGCTCCGGAGTCGATGTGGACTCACTACCATCTCGGCCACGCCCTCGAGTGCGCCGGCCGTTGGGCCGAGGCGGCGGCAACCTACGATCGGGTCTACGAGATGGACCCCGAGCAGTCGTGGGCCCTCTACCACGCCGGCCACTCGTACGACCTGGCGGGCGATGCGGCCAACGCCCGTGACCGCTTCGCCGCCTTCGCGGCGATCGTGGAGGGTCTGATCGCGGACGGCGACGACTTCAAGGCCTACCCGCTGTGGCTCGATTTCGCCCGCATCCGGCTCGGTGAATCGCCCCGGTACGCCTTCGAGGCCGACGAGCTGGTCGATGCCGAACCGATCTTCATCTGGTATCTGGCGCAGCGGTATGCGCTGCTCGATCAGACCGAGGAGGCCATCGGCCTGCTCGAGGCGGCGCTCGATCGAGGGCTCGACAATCCGATCTGGGCTTTCGCCATCTGCACCTTCGACCCGATCCGGGACCATCCCGGCTTTCAGGAGCTCCAGCGCGCGACCCTCGGCCTCGACGGCCCCTGACCCGGGTGTGATCCCGGCCACCGGCGCCGCCTCAGCCACGAGCGCACCCTCGAGGACACGACGGTGATGCGGCGCATGGGGGTGGAGGTGGTGGTACCGGCCGGTCTCCCCAACAGCAGGATTCCGCACAGCTGGGGGCTCGACGGCTTCGAACTCTTCACATCGCCAGTGGTGCTCCTGCCGGACCAGCGTTTCTTCGAAATCCGGGTCCTCGACGCGAAGTCCGCCCTGGTGACCGTGCTCCGCCAACGTGACGACGTGCTGTTCGCCGACAAGGCCCCCCTGGTGCCGGCAGACAGACCGGTGGCCCACGCCGAGCTGCTCGATGGACACGATCTCGTGGACCGGCTCGATCTCCTCGACACGGCATCCGAGGACGCGCACCGTTTCAGGACGATCGAGGCACCGGGGGTTTTCACGGGCAATCCCCGGCCGGAGAAGGTCCTCGGCTACCTCGAGCCGGTCCAGCCGCTGACCGTGCACACCCAGGGTCGCCACGCGGCCTTTCATCCGGTCCGCTGGCACGCCTCGCATCACGGCGAGGAGCCGACGCCGATCGTCCGCGACGGCGGCCGTGCCATCACCCACGAGGCCCACTGGTTGATCGATGGAGTGCGTGCCGATCGCGATCTCACCGTGCTGATCCGCTCCGACCGCGCCGGCTTCGGCCGTTACCACCTGTTTATCAACGGTCACAAGACGCCGCAACGCCTCCAGCTGCTCCAAGTCCGCGACCGCGGCCTCGACGGCGCCTGCGCCCTCTACCACGCCTGGTTCCTGCAGCCGAGCACGCACATCCCGCGCGACGGCTCCTGACCAACATACCGGATGAGGTCCAGTCCATCTGCGGCAGCGGCGTCGTGCGCCGCCGGCAACAGCCTGACGATCGCCACCACCATCTCGATCGTCGCCTGACGGTGGTGAGCCGTACGGGCTGGCCCCGTGTCGATCGCGGTCCCCGGTCTCCGTCCTCGACCTCTCGCAGCGTGCGGTGACTGCTTACAAAGATTCCTTTTCTCAAAATAATGACCGAACTTGACATCTCTTCCATCGCGACCTATCGTACTGACTGAGTACTCAGTCAGTACTTGGAGGAAACATGCCTACCAAGAGGTCCGCGATCCTCGCCGCCGCCACCTGGCTCTTCGCCACCAGGGGATTCCGGGAGACCTCCACCACCGAGGTGGCGAGCCTGTGCGGCATTGCGGACGGTACCGTCTTCTATCACTTCGCCAGCAAGGACAAGCTGTTTCTCGCGGTGCTCGAGGACGTGCGGAGCCGGATCGATCACAGCTTCGACGAGTTTCTGCCCACCACCGAGAGCCTCTGCGGCATCGAGCTCCTGG
Source organism: uncultured Thermoanaerobaculia bacterium (assembly GCA_964609835.1). Taxonomy (GTDB): domain Bacteria; phylum Acidobacteriota; class Thermoanaerobaculia; order Thermoanaerobaculales; family Sulfomarinibacteraceae; genus Sulfomarinibacter. Next base: position 87,539 of record CAZSTH010000003.1, on the reverse strand, counting down.
CGGCCACCGCCGGGTTCTACCTTCAGCTGGCGGCCGACAACGAGGCACAGTTCATGCTCCTCCACCGCCACCACGCCTACGACCTCGCTCGGGTCGACGAGGAGTGCCGGACGCTGCTGGAGGGCATCTACGACCGCATCATCCAGGCCTTCGAGCGCACCATCGAACGAGGGCAGGAGGACGGAACCATGGGCAGGGTCCCGGTGCACAAGACGGCGCTGCTTGTCTACATGATGATCGACGGCCTGGTGCGGCTCAAGCACTACAACCTGTATGACGCGGGCTCGCTCTTCGAGGAGTTCCTCACAGGCTGTCGGCGACTGGTCCGCTCCGATCCGGACGGGGAGTGATCGGTGCAATTCCTGACACGCATCCTGCCGTTCCTGTCCTGGATCGAGATTTCGGACCGGTCAACCGTGAAGGACGACCTGGTGTCGGGCCTCACCGTGGCGCTGGTTCTGATTCCCCAGAGCATGGCGTACGCCCAGCTAGCCGGCCTGCCGGCGCACTTCGGGCTCTACGCCTCGTTCCTGCCGCCGATGATGGCCGCGCTCTTCGGCTCCAGCCGTCAGCTCGCCACCGGGCCGGTCGCCGTGGTGTCGCTGATGACGTCCGCCACCCTCGAGCCGCTGGCCACAGCCGGCAGCGCCCAGTACGTGGCGTACGCCCTGCTGCTGGCAATCATGGTGGGGACCTTCCAGTTCGCGCTCGGGGTGCTCCGGCTCGGCGTGGTCGTCAACTTCCTGTCGCACCCGGTGGTCAACGGCTTCACCAACGCCGCCGCCATCATCATCGCCACCTCGCAGCTCGACAAGATCTTCGGGGTCAGCGTCGAGAAGGCCGAGCACCACTACGAGACAGTGGCGCGGGTGGTGGTCTCCGCTTTCGAGTGGACGCACCTGCCGACGCTGGCGATGGCCGTGCTCGCCTTCAGCGTCATGTGGGGGCTGCGCCGCCTCAACCCCCGCCTGCCCAACGTCCTGATCGCGGTCGTCATCACCACCGCCTTGTCGGCCCTGCTCGATTTCGAGCACAACACGGTGGTCGCGGTCGACGACATCGACTCGCCCCGGCTTGGGAACCTCGTGGAGGAGTTCAACGAAGCGGTCGTGCTCCAGCGCCACGTCAACCAATTGCGGTCGGAGGGCAGCTCGCTGGTCACCCGGGTCGCCGCCAACTCCGAGCACGACAGGTGCCAACGCTGCCACGAGCCTCGCCCTCCCGAAGCTCTCGAGAACCCGTACGTGATCGCCGGTGGTCCTGAGGTCGAGGCCGGGGCGCTGGTCCTGCACCAGATGGCCGGCATCCTCGACGGCCGCTCCTCGGACCTCAAGGAGGAGATCTCGACGGTGCGCGCAGAGCTGCAGTCGATCGTCTTCGAGCGAGTCCCCGACGCCGCAGGCACCGAGTTCCTGGAGCGCTCCCGGGTTCCCGACGGTGCCTCCACCGACGGACGGCGCTGGCGGCTCAAGGTCGGAAACAGCGCTCTCGATCCGCAAGCTCTTCTCCTGGTCGGCGGCGGCGCGGTGGTCGGCACCATTCCGCGGGGCCTGCCTTCGCCCACGGTGCCGCACCTGGACCTGCAGGTGATCCCGGACCTGATCGCCGCCACCATCATTATCTCCCTGCTGGGTTTCATGGAAGCGATCTCCATCGCCAAGGCCATGGCGGCCAAGACCGGCCAGCGCCTCGATCCGAATCAGGAGCTCATCGGACAGGGGCTCGCCAACATGATCGGAGCGGTGGGACGCAGCTACCCGGTGTCCGGCAGCTTCTCGCGCAGTGCGGTCAACCTCCAGGCCGGCGGCAAGACCGGCCTGTCCAGCGTCATCACCAGCCTGACGGTCGTGATCGTGCTGCTCTTCTTTACGCCCCTGCTCTACCACCTGCCGCAGGCGGTGCTCGCGGCCGTGATCATGATGGCCGTGATCGGTCTGGTGAACGTCACGGGCTTCGTGCACGCCTGGAAGGCGCAGCGCTACGATGGAGCCATCTCGGTGATCAGCTTCGTGACTACCCTCGCATTCGCTCCTCACCTCGACAAGGGGATCATGATCGGGGTCCTGCTGTCGCTCGGCGTCTTCCTGCACAAGAGTATGCGGCCCAAGGTGATCAGCCTGTCGCGCCACGACGACGACTCACTGCGGGCGGCTTTGATCCACGATCTCGACGAGTGCAGGTACGTCGACGTGGTGCGATTCGACGGCCCGCTGTTCTTCGCCAACGCGAGCTACCTCGAGGATCAGATCAACGAGCGGCTGCAGGCCAAGCGCGAACTCCGCCACATCATCATCGTCAGCAACGCCATCAGCGAGATCGACGCCTCGGGTGAAGAGGTCCTGTCGCTCCTCGTCGACCGCGTCCGCAGCGCGGGGATCGACATCTCTTTCTCCGGCGTCAACGAGTCTGTGATCGGCGTCCTGGAGCGCACGCACCTCATCGAGCGCATCGGCCGCGACCACTTCTACTCGACCATGGAGCACGCGATCCGGGCGGTGCACCCCGGCGCCCACCGCAACGGCAACGAGGCTCGCTGCCCCTTGACCACGGCGTGTCGACGAATCGGACACGCCGCGACAGTGGACGGAGGGTGATCATGTCGATCATTTCAGTGTTCAGCGGGACCTTCTGCGTGGCCGAGGAGATCGTGCAGCGGCTGCTCGAGCTCACCGGCACGACTCGAGTGTCCGATGACGACATCGTCCGGCAGGCGAGCGAGCTGTCGGGAATGACAGAGGACAAGCTCGCCCGCACCCTGTCGGCCAAAACATCGGTCTTCAACAGCTTCACCGGCGACCGCGAGCGTTCCATCGCGCACCTCCGCTATGCGCTTGCCGAGCGAGTCGAGGACGACCGGCTCTGCGTCGAGGGGTTCTGCAGCCATCTCCTGCCGAGGACCATCAGCCACGTGCTGCGCGTCTGCCTGATCGCCGACCTGCCGGCGCGGATGGAGCGCGCCAGGGCCGGCGAAGGGCTGTCGTCCAGCGAGGCCAATAAGCTGATCCGGCGCCAGGACGAGAAGCGGGCGTCGTGGGTACAGGCGGTGGCCGGCAGCGAAGATCCGTGGGCGCCTTCCCTCTACGACGTCCTGATTCCGACCGACAAGACCGGAGTCGATGCGGCGAGCGAGCTCATCGCGAGCAACTTCGCCGTCGACGTGGTTCAGACCACGCCCGCGTCAGCCCAGGCAGCGCACGACTTTCTGGTCGCGGCGCGCACCGGCAGCGCGCTCGCGGATGAGGGCCACTACGTGGACGTGGAGTGCGAGAACGGCGCGGTGACGCTCACCATCAACAAGCACGTGCTCATGCTCGGTCGGCTCGAGGACGAGCTGAAGGCCATCGCCTCGCCGGTCGACGGCGTCCGCTCGGTCACGACCAGGGTCGGCAAGGACTTCTACCAGCCCGACATCTACCGCAAGATGGATTTCGAGCAACCGTCGCGGGTGCTGCTGGTCGACGACGAGCGCGAGTTCGTGCAGACCCTCTCCGAGCGGCTCGAGATGCGGGACGTGGGCTCGGCGGTCGCCTATGATGGGGAGTCCGCGTTGCGGATGGTGGAGGACGACGAGCCGGACGTCATCATCCTCGACCTGCGGATGCCCGGCATTGACGGCATCGAGGTGCTGCGCCGGGTCAAGGCAAGCCGCCCCCGTATCGAGGTCATCATCCTCACGGGCCACGGCTCCGAGGAGGATCGCCGGACCTGCATCGAGCTGGGCGCCTTCGCGTACCTTCAGAAACCGGTCGACATCGACGAGCTCAGTGAGACCCTGCGTCAGGCCAACGCGAAGGCGCGCGAGGCCGCGGCCGAGCGCGACCCGCAGGAGGACGGACCCTCGTGAGCCAGCACGACGACGAGGCCCGGCACCGCCGCCTGGCCCTGTGGCCAGCGTTCTGGGGCCGCGCTGGCGGCGACACGCCGTCGGGACAGCACACGCTGAACTTGCAACGGCTGTGGAAGACGACCGTTCTGGTCATGACGGTGGTCGCGCTCGCACCGCTGCTGGTGATCACCGCGGTCGACTACCGGGTGACCCAGCACTCCGTGGAGTCCGAGTTCCTGCTCCGGACCTCGCGGATCGTGTCCAACACGAAGCGGGTGGTCGAGTTCTCACTCATCGAGCGGATGGCGGCTCTCGACTTCATCGTTCAGGACAACAGCTTCGAGATGCTCACCAGTTTCGACCGCCTGGATTCGATCCTCGCCCACCTCCAGCGCAGCTTCGGCGGCTTCGTCGATCTCGGCGTCATCGACTCCTCCGGCCGCCAGCTCTGTTATGTCGGGCCCTACGAGTTGACCGGCGTCGATTACATCGACCAGGAATGGTTCCAGAACGTGCGCGACCAGGGCATGCACATCAGCGACGTCTTCCCGGGCTTTCGCCGAGTCCCCCACCTGGTGATCGCGGCCCGCC
>CAZSTH010000003.1:76418-83112 GCA_964609835.1 uncultured Thermoanaerobaculia bacterium | reverse complement strand
AGCTTCCGGAGGGCGGGTTCTACGTGCTCCGCACCTCGCTGCAGGCAGAGTTCTTCGACACCCTGCTCACCGAGCTCGAGATCAGCGGCAGGGGCGACGCCTTCATCGTCAACAGCGAGGGGGTGCTACAGACCTCGTCCCGGATGCACGGCCGGGTGCTGGAGACCATCGATCTGGCCGTGCCGGAGTACTCCGATTCGACCGAGGTGCTCGAGACCCGCACGCCTGAAGGACGCTCGGTTCTGCTCGGTTATGCCTATATCCCGGAGACCCCCTTCATCCTCATGATCGTCAAACAGAAAGCGGTGCTGATGGAGCCGTTCCGCAACACCCGCCGGCAGCTGATCGGCTTCCTCGCGGTCAGCATGTCGGCCATCATGGTCGTGATTCTGGCGGTCACCACGACGCTCGTAAACAGGATTCACTGGGCGGACCTTCGCCGCGTCGCCACCCTCCATCAGGTGGAGTACACCAACAAGATGATCTCGCTCGGACGCCTCGGTGCCGGGGTCGCGCACGAAATCAACAACCCGCTCGCGATCATCAACGAGAAGGCCGGTCTGCTGAAGGATATCTTCAGGTACACCGACCGCTATGCCGACGACCGGAAGTTGATGGGAATCGCGGATTCGATCCTGTCGTCCGTCAAGCGATGCTCGCAGGTAACGCGCCGGCTGCTCGAGTTCGCCCGCGACACCGAGACCGAGACCAACGAGGTCGATCTCGGTTCGACCGTCACCGAGGTGCTCGGCTTCATGGGCAAGGAGGCCCAGTACCGATCCATCGACGTGCAGGTCGACATCGGCGACGAGCTGCCGACCCTGGTGACCAACCGCGGCCGGCTGCAACAGATCCTCCTCAATCTGATCAACAATGCGTTCGCTGCCGTCGACGACGGCGGCCGGATCGGGATCTCGGCCCGGAGGACGGGCGACGAAACCGTCACCATCGAGGTCGAGGACAACGGCTGCGGCATCGACCCGCGCGAGCTGAAGCGGATCTTCGAGCCGTTCTACACCACCAAGGGCAGTCGGGGCGGCACCGGCCTCGGCCTGTCGATCACCTACTCTCTCGCGCGGGAGCTCGGGGGCAGCATCGAGGTGGAGAGCACACTCGGCCAGGGGACCCGCTTCCGGGTCACGCTGCCGCTCGCCGCGTCGAAGGACGAAGGGACTAACCCATGAGGGTACTCTTGGTAGACGACGAAGAAGAGCTGGTGTCGGCGCTCGCCGAACGCCTCTCCTACCGCGGGATCGAGGCCGACTGGTCGAGCGCCTGTGAGCACGCCCTCGAGCTCGCCGCCGATAGAACCTATGACGTCGCCGTCCTCGACGTGAAGATGCCGAACCTCAGCGGGATCGAGCTCAAGAAGCGGCTCGAGAAACTTCAACCGGAGATGCGCTACATCTTTCTCACCGGCCATGGATCGGAAGAGGACTTCCGGGCCGGCTCGGCGGAAGCGTCACGCTACCTCGTCAAACCCCTCGACATCGACACCCTGATCGAGGCCATGCGACAGGCGGTGGGGAGATGATGCGCGACGATTACTGGCCGCCGACCGCACGCGAGGAGCTGCGCTTCTTCGGCAACGTCACCGCCGCCATCAGCCACGAGATCAACAACAAGCTGGCGGTGATCAACGAGAAGGCCGGGCTGCTCAACGACCTCGCGGCGATGCTCGCGAACGGCCGGGAGGTAAGTCCGCAGCGGTTTGAAGATGAGAGCCGCAAGATCATCGATCAGGTTCGGCTCGCCAAGCAGATCGTCGGCCGTCTCAACCGCTTCGCCCACACCGCCGACACCGAGAAGACGACGATCGACGTCCACGACGTCCTCGAGTTCGTGGCTGAACTGTACGCCCGCAAGGCCGCGGCCGCCGAGATCGAGGTGTCGGTCGAGAGGGCCGCTCAGCCGCTGGCCGTGACCGCGAACCCGGTGCTGCTCCAGACCCTGGTCGGACGCGGTCTCGACATCGCGCTGTCGAGCGCGGGTACGTCGCGGATCGTGACGGTCGCCGTGGAACGTTTGGGAGCGGGCGTTCAGGTTTGCTACTCCGGACTCGCCGGGCTCGCCGAACCGTTCGCCTGTCCCGACCCCGAGCTCGACGTTCCGGCGCTGCTCGAGTGCTCCGGCGCCAGCTACCGCACCGAGCGGAACGGCACCGTCCTACTGCTCGACATGTCCCGAGACGAAACCCTGACCCACGGGAGGACAACATGAGTGAACGGGTCCTGCTGGTCGACGACGAAGAAGAGTTCGTCGAGACCCTCGCCGAGCGCATGCGCAACCGCGGCATGGAGGTGGCCACCTCACATTCCGGCGGCGAGGCACTCGAGCTCATCGACGACAACCCCTACGACGTGGTCGTGCTCGACCTCAAGATGCCCGGAATGGACGGCATCGAGGCCCTGGAGCGCATCAAGAGCCGCAAGCCCGACATCCAGGTCGTGCTGCTAACCGGGCACGCGACCGTGGCCAAGAGCGTGGAGGCGATGAAACGGGGCGCGCTCGAGTTCCTCGAGAAGCCCATCGACCTCTCGAAGCTCTCGGAGGTCATCGCGGAGGCCCGGGTCCAGAAGATGATCCTCGTCGAGGAGGAAGCCGAGGAACGCATTCGGGAGATCCTGCACGAGAAGAGCTGGTAACCCGATACCGCCGGCTGGACGCAGCGTTCGACCGGCACCAGACGCTCGGGAACGTCATGAGAGGGTGCACGGCGATGGACCGGCATCCGGTGTTCTGGCCCCTTTGATCCCCCCCCCGAGCCGGCAGCGATCGCCGGCTTCGACGCTCGGCTGCGCCTCCCGAGAGCAGGTCGAGAAGACGACACCCGATTGCCGTCAACCGGTGCGACAGCGGACGGCGCCACGGCCCGGACACCCGGTGGCGCGTCAAAACAGGACGGTCCATCGCGAACTGGAGGTCATCGTTCAACCTCGATTCTGGCACTGATCTTGCGCCGCTCTCCGGTGGTGATGACTGATTCGGAGGAACCCATGCGAACCGACGCGTTTCTGTCGCGGCCGAAGCCGCGCCGCTTCCCGTTCCTGAAGCTCACCGAGCGGGACCTCGAGCAGGTCCGCGAGCACGCGGTCGAAGTCTTCCAGTGCGGCCGATACTCGCTGCACGGCCAGACCCACTGGCAGCGGGTCGAGGCCGTCGGCCTCGACCTCGCCCGGCAGACCGGCGCCGACCCGGTGGTGGTGCAGCTCTTCGCCATCCTCCACGACTGCTGCCGCCGCGACGACGGCCGCGATCCCCAGCACGGACCTCGGGCCGCCGACATGCTCGCGTCGCTGGTGGGCACGGTGCTCCGGATTGACGCCGACCGTCTGTGCGTCCTCGAGCAGGCGATCCGCTACCACGCCGACGGCAAGACCTCCGACGACCCCACCATCGGCACCTGCTGGGACGCCGACCGCCTCGACCTCGGCCGCACCGGCAAGCGCCCCGACGAGGCCTACATGAGCACCGATCCGGGCAAGCGCCGCGCGCACCGCGACTGACCGACCGTTCGCTCGCCCGAACCATCATCGTCCTCCCCTCCCCGCCCCGCAACGGACCGGCGGATCAGACTCACGATCATTGCGGGAGGAGCTCGCGCGGGCTCAGACCCGCGGGAGTCGCAACTACCGCGGACCCGGCGACTCGAGCAGGACACCGACCAGCCGCTCGAAGCGCTCTCGCACAGTCCGGTGGTCCTCGGACGACAGCCGGCTGAAGTCGCGGCCGATGACCGAGGTGCGGTGGTTGAGGATCCCGACCTCGAACTCCACGTGCTCCGCCGACCAGAGGTTCACGGGCAGCGATGCCACGTCCGCCTCGAGCAACGCTTTGACAATCGCGGCCAGCCGCTCGGATCGGAGGGTCGCAACCCGCTCTTCGCCGATGCGGCGGCCGGGGGCGTAGGCCTTGCGGGACTCCACGCCGGCGCCGATCGACAGGATCTCGCCCTCGCCGCCGCCCTCGGGCAGCCGCACGAGGCGCACGCGAAGGGTCTCCGCCGCGAGCCGTCCGTCCACCAGCTTGCGCAACCCGTCGGACAGGCCGGCGGCCGAAACTCCCTCGCCGGCCAGCGGTTCCACGAGATCGAGCAACGCGTCGGCCAGCGCCGCCAGCTCCGCGGACTGCTCGCCGTCGGCGAGCTGCGCCGAGGCCCTTTCAAGACCGTCGAGTTCGAGCGCCACGCGGCAGGTGACGCGCAGCGCCGCCCGCTTCAGTCCGGGCTTGGCCTGGCCGCCGTAGCTCGGCGCCATGGCCGCGAAGCCGCGGTCGTGGAGGATGCCGAGCAGCGCGGCCCGAACCTCGTCGGACAGCGTGATCTGCACCGCTCGGTTCCAGATCCCCACTCCGCTCGGGAAGACCTCGAGGCTGCGCTCGCCCGCCCCGTCGGTGCGGTGCACGATCAGGTGGAAGCGCGGTTCGCCAATCCGGCACGCCTCTCCAATCGCGCCTGCGATGCCGTCAGGGGGACCGGCCGCCACGATCGCGGGCGCGGCCAGAACCAGCACCGTGGTGACCGCCAGGACGGTGATTCTGCCCACCATGGCGCCGGGAGTGTAGCAGCCCACCGCGCCCGGCGCCGCGGTCGCGGTCACCGTTGACACCGCCGGGCGGCTCGAATACCGTGCATTGAAGTCACAGTCTCGAGGGGCATCGGGCATCGGAAGGAACTGGTCAAGAACACGGGGGGACACCATGGATCGGAATCCGAGGAGACCGTTCGTCATCGCCACCGTCTGCGCGGTGGTTTTTTTTGTACTCGGCACGGCACCGGCCGCAGCCCAGAGCACCACGGGGCAAGAGCAGATCGACGCGCACGCAACCAACCGGCCACTGGCGTCGCTCGCAGCAGCCGCCGCCCAGGCCCGCTCACGAGGCGCCCACGCAGGAGCACCGCGCGAGGTCGCCAACTTCATTGCCGAGGGCAAGCCGTCACCCGGCGGCGCCAAGGCCGGCGCCAAGGTGGCCGTGGTTCAGGACACCCAGGGCTCCGGCACCACCTCGGTCAGCTCCGGCTTCTACGGCGCCGACAACAACGACAATGGGGCCATCCTTGGCTTCCTGATCGCGCCGCCCGACACCGACGGCGCGGTGGGGCCGAACCACTACGTGCAGATGATCAACCTGCTGACCACGGTCTACGACAAGAACGGCAATGTTGTGCAGGCATCGTTCCCGTCGAACGCGATCTGGGACGGAATCGGCGGCAACTGCCAGACCTACAACCAGGGCGACCCGATCGTCCTCTACGACGATGCCGGAGACCGCTGGCTGGCGAGCCAGTTCGCCTTTCCCGACAACCTCAGCACGTTCTCGCAGTGCGTCGCAGTGTCGCAGACCGGCGATCCCACTGCCGCCTGGAACCGCTATGAGTTCTCCTTCGACGGCTACGGTTTCAACGACTACCCAAAGCACGGCATCGTCGATGACTCGATCACCATGACCGCCAACCTCTTCCAGCAGGTCGGACCCTACTTCTTCTTCCAGGGCACCTTCCTCGGCGTGATGGACAAGGACGCGATGTACGCCGGCCAGCCCGCCGACCTCATCGGATTCAACATCGGCAGCAGCGAGTTCGGCTTCGTGGCCGGCGACCTCGATGGCTCCGGCTCCGCGCCGGCCCTCTTCGCCACCGCGATGTCGAATGCCGGCTCCTTCGACATCTGGCAGATCGACGTCGACTGGTCGACCGACATCGCTTCGGTGAACCAGGTCGCCGCAATCTCGATCACGCCGTATGACAGCGACCTGTGCACGGCGGACCGCGAAGCCTGCATTCCGCAACCCGACGGCGGGCCGCAGCTCGAGGCGATCTCCGACCGCCTCATGCATCGGCTGCAGTTGCGCGACTTCGGCACCTACCGGACCATGGTCACTGCGCACACGGTCGATGTGGGCAGCGGCCGCGCCGGCATCCGCTGGTACGAGCTGCGCGAGACGGGCGGCGCCTGGGCGCTTCACCAGGAGGGCACCTTCGGCCCGGACGACGGCGAGCACCGCTTCATGCCGTCGGCGGCCATGAACGCCTCCGGTGACCTCGGCATCGGCTACCTGCTGTCGAGCACCAACACCTACGTCTCGACAGCAGTGGCCGGCCAGACCGCCGCCGAGAGCGGCAGCGGGCTGCTCGACGCGGCGGAGGCGATCTGCGCCGCCGGCAGCGGAATCCAGACCGGCACCGCCCGCTCCGGCGACTACTCGGCGACCTCGGTGGACCCGCTCAATGATAACTTCTGGCACACCAACGAGGTCTTCACCACCACCGGGAACTTCCAGTGGGCCACCTACGTGTGCGAGTTCTCGCTCGGAGGAAGCGGCGGCAACACCCCGCCCCAGGCGTCGTTCACCTCCAGCTGCGACGAGCTCGAGTGCACCTTCACCGACACCTCCACGGACTCCGACGGCACCGTCGACTCCTGGAGCTGGGACTTCGGCGACGGCAGCGGCTCGTCGGCCCAGAACCCGACCCACGCGTTCGCCGACGACGGCACCTACACCGTGACCCTGACCGTGACCGATGACGACGGCGCCACCGACAGCTTCTCGAACGCCGTCACCGTCAGCAAGACGGCCACCAACGAGCCGCCGGCGGCGTCGTTCACCTCCAGCTGCGACGACCTCGACTGCAGCTTCACAGACACCTCCACGGACTCCGACGGCACCGTCGACTCCTGGAGCTGGGACTTCGGCG
>CAZSTH010000003.1:0-76318 GCA_964609835.1 uncultured Thermoanaerobaculia bacterium | reverse complement strand
ACGGCAGCGGCTCGTCGGCCCAGAACCCGGGCCACAGCTACGCGGCCGGGGGTACTTACACGGTCACCCTGACCGTCACCGACGACGACGGCGCCACCGACTCGGCCTCTCAGAACGTGACGGTGACCGAGCCCGCCACCAACGACCCGCCGGCCGCCTCGTTCACCTACAGCTGCAACGGCCTCACCTGCGACTTCACCGATACCTCGACCGACTCCGACGGCGACATCGTCTCCTGGTACTGGAACTTCGGGGACCGCGGCACCTCCACCCAGCAGAACCCGACCCACACCTACCGCCGCTACCGCACCTACAATGTGTCGCTGACCGTGACTGACGACGACGGCGCCACCGCCACGGTGTCGCAGAGCGTCACCGTCACCCAGAGCAACAACCCGCCCAACGCGTCGTTCACCTACAGCTGCAACGGCCTCACCTGCGACTTCACCGACGCCTCGACCGACTCCGACGGCACGATCGAGTCCTGGAGCTGGAGCTTCGGCGACGGCAGCGGCTCGTCGGCCCAGAACCCAGGCCACAGCTACGCCGCGAGCGGTACCTATACCGTGACGCTCACGGTGACGGACAATGACGGCGACATGGACTCGACCTCGCAGAGCGTCACGGTGTCGGCCGGCAACCAGCCGCCGTCGGCCGCCTTTACGTACTCGTGCAACGAGCTGACCTGCGACTTCGACGGCAGCCCCTCTTCTGACGGCGACGGCTCGATCGTCGCCTACGACTGGAGCTTCGGCGACGGCTTCGCCGGCAGCGGCGCCACCACCAGCCACACCTACGGCTCCGGCGGCACCTACACGGTCACCTTGACCGTCACCGACAACGCCGGCGCCAGCGATTCGATCTCGCAGGGCGTGACCGTCACCGAAGCCGGGAACGTCGCGCCCAACGCATCGTTCACGTACAGCTGCACCGACCTCACCTGCTCGTTCACCGATACCAGCGACGACCCGGACGGCTCGATCGAGGGGTGGAGCTGGAGCTTTGGTGACGGCGACGGCTCGTCGGCGCAGAACCCGAGCCACACCTATGCCGCGGTCGGTACCTACACGGTGACGTTGACCGTGACCGACAACGACGACGCCACCGATCAGACATCGCAGAGCGTCACCGTCACTGACGACCAACCGTCAGACATCATCCTGCAGGCCAAGGCCTACACGCGGCGCGGCATGGTCCTCCTCAAGTGGCAGGGCGCCGACGGTCCGCTGGTCGACATCTACCGCAACGGCGGGGTGATCACCACGACGTCCAACGACGGCTCCTACCTCGACGTCGTCGGCACCGCCAGCGCGACCTACGTCTACCAGGTCTGCGAGGCCGGCACCGCGGTGTGCTCCAACGAGGCGGTCGTCAATTTCTGATCGAAGATCCCGTTCCGAGTACCAGGCCGCCCCCACCGGGGGGCGGCATTTTCGTGGCGACGAGCACGGAAAACGCGGCGTCGCGGCGCCCTCCAGTCTCAAGAGAGCGGCGAGTGAACAGCATCATTCCTTGCCGTGCGGCCGTGCCGGCCGCGCACCACGCTGAGCGGCCGACGCGCGGGCGGCACCCCCGCACTCCACGATTCCGACGCACAAGCTGATCTGCCTCTCCTCGTCGCGCGGCTCGCGCGCGACGAGGAGAGGCAAAGGAACGCTACAATGGGCCCCGGCTATCATGACCGCGACAGACAATCGGAGCATTCGAGGAGGCACCGCATGGCCAATCGCGACGAGTACGTGAAGAAGATGAAGGCCCAGCTCGACGAGTGGAACGAGGACATCGACCAGCTCGAGGAGAAGCTCTCCGACGCGAGCGCGGCCTCCCGAGAGCGTCTCGAACCCCACCTCGTGAAGGCCCGCGAGGCACGTGACGCCGTGTTCGACAAGCTGACCGAGCTGAAGGACGCCGGCGAGAACCGCTGGGAGGCGGTGCAGTCCGAGGTCGAGCACGTCTGGAAAACCTTCAAACAGTCGGTCAACTACTTCAAGTCGCAGCTCTGACTAACCGTTTCCTAGCTCCTCTCGCCCATTCGGGCCGCGTGAGGCGCGACGGCGCCTCACGCGAGCGGAATCGGGTCATCGAAACCTCTGCTGTCCATTTCGAGTAGAATCGAATGAGCAGATGTCGCATTCTGACCGGAAAACGAGCACCCACAAACCACTGGTCCTGGTGGCGGGGGTCCCGCGCAGCTCGTTCGACGAGCTGGCGCCGGTGCTCGATCGCCAGAAGCTGGAGATCGTGCAGGTGACGTCCGCCGAGGATGCGACCCGTTTCGCCCACGACGATCCGGTCGATCTGGTGATTCTCGACGCCGAGCCGCGGGAGATGCGCCTCGAGGAGGTCGTCGAGCTCATCCGCGCCCCGTCGTCGGCGTCCCGCAAGGGCTCGCTGCTGGTCCTCGCCCAGCCCGGCAGTGAGGATCGAGCGCGCGGGCTGATCGGCCGCGGCGTCAACCGCGTCATGTTGGCCACCGATCCGTCACGGCTCATCGCAGAGCAGGTAGCCGCCCTGTTGAACATCGCACCGCGCGCCACCCTCCGCCTCGGCACCCGGCTGCTCGTGGAGCTCGCCGACGGCAGCGAGGAAACGCTCGGCGCCGTCGTCAACATGTCGCTCTCCGGCGTGCTGGTCGAGACCGACGCCGACCTCGTGCCAGGCCAGCACGTGGCGGTGTCCATCGACATCGGTCAGGAGGCGGAGCCCATCACCGCCACCGCCGCAGTGGTGCGCCAGGCCCACCCCGACTTCGACGGCATCGACGGGATCGGCGTCCGGTTCCTCAGGTTCGCCGGCAACGGCCGGGTCCAGCTCGAGCGCATCCTGTCGGACGCCTTCGGGGTCTCGATCGCCGAGATCCGCACCATTTCCTGAGCCCCGCGCGGCCCCAACGTCAGGTGTTGCGGCGGCAGATTCCTCTGCGGTGTGCCCCGTTCGTGGGGCACGCGTCTCGCGCGCCGAGCGGAGAGGCCGCCTTCGCGCTTGCACCCACCCACCCGGTAACCCGAACGGGTACGCCACGAGGACTGCGCGCCGCCGTCAGGCCGCGCCGAAAGAAAAACTGATCCCGATCCCGAAGCCGATTCGCGATCTGGCGCTGTCCCGTACTTCTCACCCCCCGCGTCGCGACACCCGTGGGATGTCGTGAGATGTGGCGTTCTCGACCCGAGGGGCACGGAGGCGTAATAGACAGTACGTCGAGCTTCCCGAGGCGAGGAAACACCGCAGATTGCGGCATGTCGCGGGCCGCAGCAGCGGGGTGGTGAGAAGTACGGGCTATGATCGCGTCATGTACACGGCGCTGGTGTGGCTGCTGATCCCGGCGGCGATCGCGGCCGCAATCGCCGCCGCCGGCCACGCCCTTCTGTGGAAGCGTGACCCGCGCGCCGCCCTCGGCTGGATCGTCATCTCGCTGACCGTGCCCGTCCTGGGCCCGCTCCTCTACTACGCGTTCGGCGTCAACCGCATCCGGACCCGCGCGCAGAGGATGCCCATGCCCGGCAGCGGAGCCGACGGCGAGCGCCGCCCCGACGCCCGCAGGGATCATCTGCCGCGCGAGTTCTCCGAGCTCGCCGGCATCGGCGACGCGGTTTCCCGTTTCGAGCTCACCACCGGTAACTCGGTCTCGATCCTCCACAACGGCGAACAAGCCTATCCGGCAATGCTGGCAGCGATCGACGAAGCCACCAGCCACGTCTTCCTCTCCACCTACATCCTCCAGACCGACCGCAGCGGGCTCGACTTCATCGACGCCCTCGAGCGCGCCGGTAACCGCGGCGTCGACGTCCGGGTCGTGATCGACGGCATCGGCCAGCACTACTCGCGGCCGCCCGCCGGCAGGCTGCTGGCCCGACGCGGAGTCGAGGTCGCCTGCTTCCTGCCGCCGCGGCTGTTGCCGCCGACCCTGCGGATCAACCTCCGCAACCACCGCAAGATCCTGGTCGCCGACGGCGAGGTCGCCTTCACCGGCGGCATCAACATCGGCGACCGCCACCTCGCCGACCGCAACCACAACCCTGACCGCGTCGTGGACGCGCACTTCCGGCTCGAGGGGCCGGTGGTCGCACAGCTGCAGCAGGTTTTCCTCGACGGCTGGGCGTTCATGAAACGGCAACAGGTCGATCACTACCCGGCCGGCGGCAGCCGGGCCGGCGGCGCGGTCTGCCGGGCCCTGGTCGAGGGCCCCGACGAGGACCTCGACAAGCTCCTCAGTGTGCTGCTGGCAGCCGTGGCGTCTGCACGCAAGCAGGTGGCCATCATGACCCCCTACTTCGTGCCGCCGCGCGAGCTGGTGGGAGCGCTCAAGGGCGCCGCTCTGCGCGGCGTCGATGTCACGGTGGTCATCCCAGGCACGAACAACCTCCCCCTCGTCCATTGGGCGAGTCGCAACATGCTGTGGGAGCTGCTGGAACGCGGCGTGCGCGTCTACGAGCAGCCGCCGCCCTTCGTCCACACCAAGCTGGTCATGGTCGACCGGCACTACGTGCAGATCGGCTCCGCCAACATGGACCACCGCAGCCTGCGCCTCAACTTCGAGCTCCAGGTCGAGGTCTACGACCGCGACTTCGCCGCCGTCATCCACGACCATTTCGACGCCGTCCGCGACCGCTCCCGCGAGGTCACCCTCGAAGAGGTCGACTCGCGCCCTCTGCCGATCCGCCTCCGCGACAGTCTCGCCTGGCTGTTGACTCCGTACCTTTGAAGGCAGGCCTCTGGTGGCGGTACGATAGAGGAGTGGGCAGCGACGACCCTCCCGATCGCCACGGCCGCGATCTCGGCCGCGTCGACAACCCGCTCGACCTCGAGCCCACCAACTGGGAGCTGCTGACCAGGGGACCCAAGCTCGGCTACTACAGCGCCTTTCGAACCCGCGGCAAGGCCTTCACCTGGGGGCTCCTCGCGGCCGTCGCCCTGTTCATGGGCGGCATCCTGCTGATCATCCTCCTGGGGTGACCGGACGTGTGACCGGTGCCCTTCGAACAGTGAGCAGTGCCAGGCTCCACTCACCATCGCGAAACTTGTCGGGAAAAACGGTTCATCCTTGACCCGCTGGCTCGACCCGGGCCTCCGTCTCCATCGTGACGACCAGGAGTTCCGCAGTCGCATTGACGACCTCGGCCGCCGAATCAGCAAACCGAAAACCACAATGCAACAATGGTGAACGTGGCACCTACGTGGCGCCTACGCGGTGGGTTGATCCTGGCGAGGGCGCCGTGGCGGCCGGGCGCGCTACGATGGCGCCGGAGGTACTGCCGATGATGCGCTCACTCTCGATCTTCGCGAGCCTCGCCGCCGCGGCGGCCGTTGCCGCGCCGGCCGTGTCGCAGGCACACGGCGTCACCGTCGGCGCCACCGTTGTGGAAGAGGTCCGGGTCGAACGTCGGGTCGAGGTCCGCGCCAGCTACCACTCGGGCCGCCCGATGGCGGCTGCGCGCGCCGCGGTCTACGCTCCGGGATCGGGCGACGAACCCTGGCTCACCGGCGCCTGCGCGGACGACGGATCGTTCAGCTTCGAACCGCCACCAGGGAAGGGCGGCGAGTGGACGGTCCGGGTCACCGACCGCGGGCACGCCGGCGTCGTCACCATCGCCTTGCCGCCACCGGGAGGCGATGGCGCCGGAGCTCCCGCCCGGTCCGAGGTCCGTGCCGAGGCATCGTCGGCGCCCCACCTCTCGACCCTGCAGCGCGTGCTCATGGGGGCGTGCGTGATCTGGGGCCTTGTCGGCACCGCCCTCTTCTTCTCGCGCCGCAGCGGCTGATGCACATTCCGGACGGCATCCTGCCCGCAGGCGCCTGCCTCGCGGGTTACGGTGCGGCGATCGCGACCGGCGCCGGGTCGCTGGCGGCCATCAAGCGGCGGCCCGATCCGCACCGCGCGATCCCCCGCGCGTCGATCTTCACCGCGGCGTTTTTCGTCGCATCGTGGATTCACATTCCCCTGCCGCCGGCCAGCGTCCACCTTGTGCTCAACGGACTCCTCGGCGTCGTGCTCGGGCCATTCGCCTTCCTCGCCATCGCCATCGGCCTCTTCTTCCAGGCCGTCATGTTCCAGCACGGCGGGCTCACCACCCTCGGAGCCAACGCAAGCATCATGGGGATCCCGGCGCTGCTGATGGGGGCCATGTTCCGGTCGGCCCGTCCGCTGTGGGGGTCGAGCCGGGCGTGGGCATCGGTGCTCGGCTTCGCCGCCGGCACCGGTGGCATCGTGCTGGCGGCGGTCGGTTTCTCGCTGCTGCTGGTCGCCACGGTCCCGCCCGAGATCGACCCGTCGCTGCGCGGTACCGGCCTCGCCGTGCTGGTCGCCGGCCACCTGCCGCTGGCGGTGCTGGAGGGCCTGCTGACCGCAGTGGTGGTGATGTTCTTCCACCAGGTCCAGCCCGATCTTCTCGACGGCTGACGATGGTCCTCGACCTCGACCGGCACTCGAGCCTCGACGCGCCGCTCCACCGGCTCGAGCCGCGCTGCCGCATCATCGGTCTCGGCGCGTTGATCGTTGGCTTCGCAATCGCACGGTCGCCGCTGCTTATGCCGCCCATGCTGGCCACCGCCACACTGATCGTGGCCGCCTCACGTCTGCCCGCGGGCTTCGTGGCCATGAGGTTGCGGGCCGCGCTGCTCTTCCTGTTGGTCCTCGGCGTGATGCTGCCGCTGGTCGGCAGCGGCCCGGAGCTGTGGCAGCTCGGGCCGCTCGCGATTCACGCCGACGGGCTGCGCCGGTTCGCGATCATAGTCGCCAAGTTCGGGGCGATCGGCAGCACCGCGGTGGTGCTGTTCGGCGTCGCGCCGCTGCCGGTCAACGTGGTCGCCATGCAGCGCCTCGGCCTGCCGTCGTTGATTGCCGACATGTCGCTCTTCTCCTACCGGGCGATCCACGAGATCGGCAACGATCTCCAGATGATGCGCACCGCCGCCGGCCTGCGCGGGCTGCGCTGGCGGCACCTGTCGGGCAGCACCGCGCTTCGGATCGGGGAGCTGCTCGGCAGTTTGTTCGTGTCGAGCCACGCGCGTGCCGAGCACGTGCACCGAGCCATGATCCTGCGCGGCTACGCGAGCCGGGCGCCGGTCGCCGACGCAGCGCGGCCGGACGTACGGGACGTTGCCTTCGCGGCCGCCGGTGTGGTGGCGGGGACCGCGTTCCTGATCGCCGAGCTCCTGCTCACCGGCGGCGCGGGATAGGATGAACGCCGTGACGGCACCGCACGTGATCAACGGCAGCGCGATTCTCGAGGTCAAGAACCTCGCGGTCGCCTACCCGGACCGGCCCGAAGTCCTGCGCGGCGTTAACCTCGCCCTCCGCGAGGGCGAGCACGTCGGCGTGATCGGGCCGAACGGCGCCGGCAAGACGACCCTGTTTCTCGCGGTGTGCGGCGTGGTCGCGCCCTCCGGCGGCTCGATCCGGCTCTTCGACGAGCCGGTGCGGCCGGGCAGCTACCGCCCCGAGGTCGGGCTGGTCTTCCAGAATCCCGACCACCAGCTCTTCTGCCCGACCGTCGCCGAGGACCTGGCCTTTGGGCCCCGCAACCTCGGTCTGCCGCCTCAGGAGGTGCGGGCGCGGGTCGCCGAGGCGGTGGCGGCCACCGGCGTCAGCGACATCGAAGGCTGCGCGCCGCACCACCTGTCGGGCGGCGAGAAGCGCATGGTCTCGATCGCCACCGTGCTCGCCATGCGGCCCCGGCTCGTGATCTACGACGAGCCCACCGCCAATCTCGACATCCGCTCGCGGCGGCGGCTGATCCGCTTCCTGCAGGGCTCGTCGCGGGCGCGGCTCGTCGCGTCGCACGATCTCGAGATGATCCTCGAGGTCTGCCCCCGGGCGGTACTTCTCGACGACGGCCGGGTGGTGGCGGACGGGCCGTCGGCGGGGATCATGAACGACGTTTCCCTGATGGAGCGCCACGGCCTCGAGCGCCCGCACTCGCTGGTGCCCCACGCCGACCCCCATCACTGACGGCGTGCGGCCGGGACGGCCGCACCACCAGAACCAACCAGCTGATCCGACCCCGAGGTGCACGCCGCAACCCATCCGGTTCGAACTGGAGAGAGGCAAAAATTCTGCCGTCTCGAGCCGAGGGCCCAAGACGGCAGAATTGCGGTTCAGATCTCGAAGTTGTGGGCGACGATGCTCGCCAGCTTCGGACGCAGGTAGGTGTCGACGTAGGCGCGGTGGTCCGGGTGGGCGGCGTACGGCGGGAGGTCCTCCGCCTTCGCGAACCGCAGCACCAGCGCCACGTGCCACGAGTCGGCGGTGCGTTCGTC
The DNA here is from genome assembly GCA_964609835.1 of uncultured Thermoanaerobaculia bacterium. Taxonomy (GTDB): domain Bacteria; phylum Acidobacteriota; class Thermoanaerobaculia; order Thermoanaerobaculales; family Sulfomarinibacteraceae; genus Sulfomarinibacter. The sequence continues at coordinate 68,062 of CAZSTH010000003.1, read as the reverse complement.
GGCCGCCAGGCCAACGTGGCACTCGAGCACGCCCGGCAGCGCCGGAAGCAACTCACGGGAGCGTGCGGCCACCGCCTCCAACGCTTCGCGGGATTCGAAGTCCGGCTTCATCTGCAGCAACACGATGCGTTCGATCATGGGCACCACTGTAACCCAGGCGAGAATCCAGGAATCGGTAACCTCCCGGCAAAGGTTCGACAAAACGAATACACTGCTTCGAACGCCCGCACGCGACACGACTGGAGGATGGGCCATGATTTCGATGCGACCCCGAACGGAAGTTGCTGGATCCGTGATCCGAGCCGCGCTCGCGACCGTACTGAGCGTGGCTGTCCTGCCGGCTGGGGCGGCGGCACAGGAGCCACGCAGTCTCGAGCTTGCCTCCGACCGGTGGCCACCCTTCACCAACAAGCCGGAGTTGGCGTGCGTCGCCGTCGACCTGGTGCAAACCGCCCTCGAGCGGGCGGGCGTCGAGTCCTCGACCTCGATCGTCGAGTGGCGAGAGGTGGAGAACGGCCTCCGCAGCGGCGACTGGGACGGCAGCGCCGCCATGTGGCGCAACGATCAGCGCGCCGAACTGCTGCTCTTCTCGGTGCCGTACCTCGAGAACCGGCTGGTGCTGGTCGGGCGCAAGGGCTCGGACGTCTCGGCCACCGAGCTCTCCGACCTCACCGGCAAACGGGTCGCCGCGGTCGGCCGCTACGCCTACGGCGACACGGTGGACAACGCGGTCGGCGTCTACTTCGTCAACTCCACAAACGACCAGGACAGCCTCGACAAACTGCTGGCCGGTGAGGTCGACTACATGCTGGTGGACGAGCTGGTGGCGCGCTACCTGATGACCTACCAGCCCGACGAGGCCTCCTCCGTCCTCGAGATCGGCTCCCGGACACTTGCCCGCCGCACGCTCCACTTCGTCCTCCGCCGCGACCTCCCCGGTGCCGAGGAGATCATGGAGCGCTTCAACAGCGAGATCCGCGCCATGCTGGCCGACGGCACCTACTCCGAGATCCTGCAGGTGGCCTGGATTCGCGCTGACGTGGACGGCGACGGCCTCGACGAGCTGGTGGCGCTGGGCGACCACGTCACGCCGCTGCTACCGGGCTCGGTCTACGACGTCTTCGGCGAGGAGCCCGAGGCGCTGCCCGAGAAGCAGCGCATCGTTGTCCAGGGCAGCATCTTCGAAGGCTGGGACGCGGTTCCCGAGCGCTACAAGGGTCCCACCTCGCCCATGGACCAGAGCATGAAGCACGGCGTCACCATGATGACGCTGCAGTTCTGACCGCGTTTCGCGGAAGACCCTCGGGCTCCGAGCGCGAGAAATGATCCCGGCCTTCCAGGGGAGGAGCCCACTCCGTGAAATCGAATGCGCGCCCCGAACCCGATCCCATCACGCTTCGAATGGCGTAAAGTGGTACGCGGCGGGCCGCGATCGCCGCGCCGCCCATGGAGGAGTGGAGGCCCAAGCATGGCGCTGGTCGGAAAGCTGGAGGATCTCGCGCCGGCGGAGACCATGGTCTACATCGCGGACTCGATGAAGACCGGCAAGCTCCACTACACGACCGGCACCCAGGAGGCGATCATCGTCTTCCGCGAGGGCAAGATCGTCTACGCGGCCTCGAGCTCGATTCGCGAGACCTTCGGCAGCATCGCGCTCAACCTCGGGCTGATCAATCACTTCCAGCTCGAGAAGGCGCTCGACGAGCAGCACCGGTCGAAGGAGGAGAAGCGCCTCGGCGAGATCCTGATCGACATGATGGCGATGAAGGAGGAGGGCATCCAGCAGGTCCTCGGGGTCCAGGTCGGCCGCGTGGTGCGCGACATCTTCGATTGGAAGAGCGGCTTCTTCCGGTTCCGAAACCTGGAGATCGAGGAGTTCGGGAAGTTCGAGGTCGACGCCCGCGACTTCATGGTCGGCGCCGCGCTCGACACCCGCAGCATCGCTCTCGACGCCGCGCGCGCTCTCGACGAGGCCACCAAGGAACCGGAGCCCGAGGCCGAGGCCGAAGCCGAGGCCGCGCCCGAACCCACGAAGCGCGCCACCATGGCCCAGATCATGGCCGAGGTGGCGGGACCCGCGCTGACCGCCGAGACCCTGCGCGAGATCCTCAGGGCGGGCGCCAAGACCCTCGCCCGAGGAGTGCTGTTCGTGGTCCACGAGCACAGCGCGCAGGGGCTGGGCCACTTCGGGCTCGAGGAGACCATCGCTCCCCCCAGCGAGAGGATCCGGAATCTGCGGTTCCAGATGGACGAGTACTGCCTGGTGACGGCAGCCGCCAAGGAGCGGGAGGTCATCCGTGGTGTCCCCGACCATGTGCGCGCCAACACCAGGCTGATGCACACCCTCGGCGGCGAGTGGCCAAGCGAGGGAGTCGCGATCCCGATCATGGTCGCCGACCGCGTGGCGATGGTCTTCTATGGCGACAACGTGCCGCGCTCAGAGCCCGTCGGCGGCACCACCGCTCTCGAGCAGGCCCTTGCCGCAGTCGGCCGGCACCTCACCGACGCGATCCCCAGACCGACCGAGGACTGACCGGCCAGCTGACCGCCACCCCGCGCAGCCAGTGATTCACTGCGTCATCACGAAAAGATCGTGTATCGCCGAACGAAGGCGGATCGACCACCGGCAGGCCTTCTGATGACGCAGTGATCTCCTGCCTCGCGCGCCTCAGGAGTCGCGAGAGGCCGACTCCATCCCACCGAGGATGCTGATCGTGGTCTCGTCGGGCTCGCCTTCGAAGAACGCGTCGAGGGCGTCGCGGAAAATGCCGTTGCCCGGGGTGCAGGCGGCGAACAGGGTCATGCAGGAGCGGAACTTATAGAAGTCCGGGTAACCGAAGATCTCCTCGACGGTACAACCGTCGATCCGGAGCACCAGCCGCGTGCACTCCTCCAGCCTCGTGCCGAGCACCGAGTGCTCGAGGTAGGCCTGCGCCTCCTCGAGCGAGGTGATGGCGTACCTCACCGACATCGGGCTGTAGCCGAGACCGATGACCTGGGGGAACACGAACCACATCCAGTGGGTCAGCTTCTGGCCGGCCCGCAGCTCCTCGAGCACGAACTCGTACTCCCGCTCCTGTGCATCGACGAACCGCTGGAGGTTGAAGGGGTCCGCCATCGCACGACCCTCAACCCGCAGGACCCTCAGCAGGTAGGGCCCCGCTGCTTCCCATCACTTGCCGCCGGCATCCCATCGCAACTCCCCGAACGACTCTCGCCCACTTCGCGGGCCTCGACACATTGTCAAAAGACATTGCTCTTTCTGACAATGTCATTATACCATTAGTTAGAATTACATATCCAAAGAAAACACCTAGGCTCGTGGACGGAGATCCTTGCCCTCCGCCGGCCTGCCGCGACGACGACCCGATCACCGCCCTGTGCCGGGCGACCGGCAGTACGTCCTCGCCGTACCCCGACTTGACGCGGCCAGCGGTTTGGTTTCGACCTTTTCACCGATCGGGCTGGACGCCTGGCACAGCCGCATCGCCCGTGGCACCCTGGTATCCGGAAGGGAGATTGCGATGCGACACGGAATGATCGTCCTGGTGGGAGTTGCTTGGGTGCTGCAGAGTTTCGTGGCCTTCGAGGTCGGAGCGCAGAGCGATGGCTATCAGGCGCTGGTCACGCTCAACCAGGAAATTCTCGAGCTCCGCGAGCCGGTGACCGTAGGAGGCTTCCCCGACTACCGGCGGGAGGTCACTGCGGCGCAGCAGCAGGTCCTCCGCGGCTTCTTCAACCGGTTCGAGGCAATCGACCCCGGTGGCTGGCCGGTCCCGCAGCAGGTGGACTACCTGCTGGTGCGCGCTGAGCTCAACCAGCTCGATTTCTCGCACCGCGTGCTGCGGCCGTGGGCGCGCGACCCCGGGGTCTACGTCGGCTCCGTGATGAGAGTGGCGTTTACCGAGCTTCCGGCGAGCGTTGACGAGCTTGCGGAGCTCGGGAGCAGGCTCGAGATGGTGCCCGCCTTCCTCAGCCAGGCCACAGCCAACCTCACCGAGGGCGCAGGTGAGTTCCGGAAGACGGCGCTCCGGGATCTCCAGCACCACGACGGCGTGGGCCACGGCCACCCCTACCGCAAGGTCGCTCCGGCTGGCGTCATCGGCTGGTACCGGGACCTCATCCAGCGCCTCGGACAGCACCACCCGGACCTGGTGCCGACGGCCGAGGCGGCGCTCGACGCGGTCATCGGATTCCGCGACTGGCTCGAGGACAGCGAGATGGACGCTCCGGCCGGCATCGGTCGCGAGCACTACGACTGGTACCTGAAGCACGTCCTCTACATGCCCTTCACCATCCAGGACATCGCCGTCGTCGGGGACCGCGAGCTGCAGCGGAGCTGGGCCTTCCTCGCCCTCGAGCTCAACAAAAACCGCGAACTGCCGCCTCTCGAGCCGGCCGCGAACGCCGGAGACTACGCGGAGAAGATTCGAGAAGCGGACGAGCAGATCCGCCGCTTCATCCGCGACGAGGAGATCTTGACCGTTCCCCCCAACATTGGCGAGTTCGGCCACAACGTGCCCTGGATCGAGCGGCCCGGAGGGAAGAGGAACTTCTGGGAGGAGGTCCAGTACCGCGATCCCCGACCCGACCACGTGCACGCCGTCATCCCCGGCCACCGCTTCGACATGGCGATCAAGGAGCGCGACGCGCGGCCCATCCGCGGGCCCTATTACGACCCCGGCCGCATCGAGGGCTGGGCGACCTACCTGGAGGAGATGTTCCTGCAGGCGGGCCTGCTCGACGACCTGCCGAGGACGCGCGAGCTCTTCTACATCTTCCAGATCGCGCGCGCCGCGCGAAACCGCGCCGAGGTCGGGCTCCACACCAACGAGTACACCATCCGGGAGGCCGCGCGCTTCATGGTCGATCGCACCCCGATGATGGACGACGACGTCGCCCGCGTCGACGCCGAGATCTACCTCCGCGAGCCCGGCTACGGCATCAGCTACCAGATGGGCAAGGTGCAGATCGACCAGCTCCTCGCCGAACGGGCGATGCAGCTCGGCGACGAGTTCAGCCTCGAGGACTTCCACGACCAATTCCTCGCCACCGGCATGATCCCGATCTCCCTCATCAGATGGGAGATGACCGGCCTGGACGACGAGGTGAAGGAGTTCTGGGAAGAAGACTGAGGCGCCCGCCTGGGATGACCCGCGAAACCCACCATCCCGACCGGGCGGCGGCCACCACCCCCCTCGAGGCCCACCCGCCATTCTGAGCAGAGCGACGGTCGTGTCGGAAAGGGAAAGAAAGGTGCCGGGCACCGATCTCCGTATTTATGGACGTCTCGCCACTGATTCGAGCGACCGCCTTCGTCGTGCGGGCCTCCGGCCAGCACCAGTCTGCACGAGTCGTCCACCGCGAGGAATATTTCTGGCACCGCGGGGTTTGGGACCAAGTCTGCTCAGGTAGACGACAGCTTTATCCACTGCCCGCGGCGGCGGACACCGGGGGGTCGGCATGATCGGCAGCAGTCTTGCGCAGTACACGGTGACTTCGAAGCTCGGCGAGGGCGGAATGGGCGAGGTGTGGCGCGCCGAGGACACCAAGCTGGGCCGCGAGGTGGCGCTCAAAATGCTGCCCGAGGTCTTCGCGCAGGATCCCGACCGCCTGGCACGTTTCGAGCGCGAGGCCCGCGTGCTGGCGTCGCTCTCCCACCCGAACATCGCCGGCATCCACGGCCTCGAGGAGGTCGACGGCCAGCGCTTCCTGGTGATGGAGCTGGTGGACGGCGAGACGCTGGACGCGAGAATCCAGCGCGGCCCGATGCCGATCGACGAGGTGGTGCGCATCGCCAAGCAGATTGCCGAGGCGGTGGAGGCGGCGCACCAGAAAGGCGTGATCCACCGGGATCTCAAACCGGCCAACGTGAACATCACGCCCGACGGCAACATAAAGGTGCTCGACTTCGGCCTCGCCAAGGCACTGACCGGAGACCCGCTGTCCGGGGATCCGGTCGACCAGGATCTGTCGCTGTCGCCGACCATGACCAAGGCGATGACGGGCATCGGGATGCTGCTCGGCACGGCGGGGTACATGAGCCCCGAGCAGGCGCGCGGCAGGCCGGTCGACCGGCGGGCCGACATCTGGGCCTTCGGTTGCATCCTGTACGAGATGGTGACCGGGCAACGGCTGTTCACCGGCGAGACCGCCACCGACGTCATCGGCGCCGTGGTCCACAAGGAGCCGGACATCGACCAGCTCCCCTCGTCGGTGCCGATGCGCATCCGCCGCCTGCTCGAACGCTGCCTGCAGAAGGACCCGACCCGCCGCCTGCAGTCGATCGGCGAGGCGCGCATCGCGCTCGAGGAATGGATGGAAAACCCCGAGGAGGAGCCGGTCGAGGCAGCGGGGTCGCGGACGGGCTGGCTGCCGTGGACCGCGGCCGCCGTCGCGGGCCTCATCGGCCTCGGATTGGGAAGCCTCTTTCTAGGTTCGCAGGCGCAGGCGCCACCGCCGGTACAGCGCTTCGCCGCCGAGCTCGGCGAGGAGCCGCTGTTCGGCGCCCGCGGCGCCGCCGCGGTGCCCTCGCCCGACGGCCGCTACCTGGCCTTCCAGACCGCCGTCGACGGGGGCGGTGCACTGTACCTGCGGTCCATCGACCGGCTCGAGAGCCTGCAGGTGGCCGTCGGGCAAGCCCGAGACTGGCCGCACAACCCCTTCTTCTCCCCGGACAACACGTGGCTCGGCTTCTTCACGGTCGCCGAGCTCAAGAAGGTGCCGGTCACCGGCGGCTCGCCGATCACCCTCGCCGAGACCGAGATGCCGCGCGGCGGGAGCTGGAGCGCGGACGGACGGATCGTCTTTGCGGCACAATCGAACGGAGGGCTGTCGATCGTGCCGGCGGCCGGCGGCGACGTCGTGCCACTGACGTCCGTCCCCGAGGAGGAGGGCTTCGAGAGCCACCGCTATCCGCAGTGGCTCCCCGGCGATGGTGCCGTGCTCTTCACCACCGTCGATCCGTCGGGCACCCGCCTCGAGGTCGTCGAGGTCGAAAGCGGCGAGCGGAGCGTGCTCCACGAGGGCGGCTTCTACGGCCGCTACATCCCCACCGGCCACGTGCTGTTCGTCGACGGCGACGCCGTGTTCGCGATGCCGTACGACGCCGGGCGGCTCGAGCGCACCGGGTCGCCGATGCCGGTGCTCGAGGGGGTCGCCTCGTTCCCGCCCGGGGGCGAGGCCCACTACCACGTCTCGGACACCGGCCTGTTGGTCTACCGGCCAGGCACGGACCAGCTGAACCCCTTCCCGGTCTCGTGGGCGGACCATTCCGGACGCCTTGAGAGCCTGTGGGACGACGAAGGCATCTACGGCACCCCGAGGCTGTCGCCCGGCGGAGACCGGCTGGCGGTGTCGGTCCAACGCGGCGATAACTGGGACGTCTGGGTCTATGACATCGAGCGCCAGGTCGCCACGCGCCTCACCTTCGAGGACGGCTACGACGCCGATCCCGTGTGGTCTCCGGACGGGCGCTGGGTGGCCTTCGCCTCCGATCGTGCGGACGGTCAGGTCGCGACCTACCGCACCCGCAGCGACGGTACCGGCGAAGCGGAGCAGCTGACCGAACCGGGCACGATCGAGTTTCCGGCGCCGCTGAGCTGGTCGCCCGACGGCAGCAACTTGATCGTGACGACGCCGGGATCGAACGGCTCGGACGACCTCCTGCTCGTCCCCGCGGACGGCTCCGGCGAGCCCGAGCCGTACCTCTCGACGCCTTTCGACGAGAGCGATGGCCACTTCTCGCCCGACGGCCGGTGGATCGCCTATCGTTCCAACGAAACCGGCGGCTCGGAGATCTACGTGCGCTCCACCGAGGGCCCGGGCAAGTGGCAGATCTCGGACGGCGGCGGCTGGCAGCCGCTGTGGTCTGGGGATACGAAGACCCTCTTCTACCGCAGCCGCGAAGGGCTCAACGCGGTCCCGGTGGAAGCCCGCGGCGACGAGTTCCGGGCCGGACGACCCGAGCTGTTGTTCGGCGAGGTCTTCGGCGGCCCGGCGGGCGTGCAGGTGCCCGGCTACCTGTTCTACGACTACGACGTCAGCGCCGACGGCGAGCAGTTCGTCGTCTTCCCGCGCCGCACCGAGGAGGAGGGCGGCTCGTCCTCCGTCCACGTCGTCAGCGGCTGGTTCGAGGAGCTGCGCCGCCTGACGGCGGAAGGCGGTAGGTCGCGCCGGTGACCCGAGCTCCTGTCATCCTGCGCGAAGCGCGCCGGAGGCGCGCGAAGCCGGAGGATCCCCTCACCTCCCTGGTGAGTGCACCGTGACCGGAGCGCCAATCTGAGCTGCGGGGGATTCTTCGACTCACTTGCTTCACTCGTTCGCTCAGGATGACCCAACCCACCCAACCGCCCGGCAGCCGGGAAGGCTGCCCACAAGCCGCGATCACCCCCGAGTTCCTTGTGGGGCACGCGTCTCGCCTGCCGGGTGGGTGGCGGTCGACGGTGGCGGTGGCGGTCAGCGGTCGCGGTCAGCGGTCGCGGTCCACGGTCGCGGTCGCGGATCGCGGATCGCGGACGCGGTCCGCTGCCACCGTCGCCGAAAGCCGTCACCAAGACCCGCCACTGATCACCGTCACTGAACACCGACACAGATCACCGTCCCCCCCGCCCGGCAGCCGGGAAGGCTGCCCCACAAGCCGCGATCGCCCCCGAGTTCCTTGTGGGGCAGCCAGCCTGTCACGGCGACCCACCAACCTCGCCACCGGATCACGCGACCGCTACAATGGCGGCGCCGATGAGCCCTCCCCGAGACGATTCCACGACGAAAGACCTGCTGCATCAGCTGTCAGAGCACTTCCTCCTCGACCAGCCGATCGCCGGCCGGCCTCTCCGCGACCTGCTGGCCGAGACAATTCGCGAGGCCGACCGGCATCCGCTGCCCGATCTCGGACAAACCGGCGACCGGCGTACCGTCCGGCGCGACGTCGACGAGCCGCTGACGTTCGTCTACCGCCCCCACCTCTTCCCCGGCATGGACGAGGGCCTGCGGCTGGGGCACGCCGTGCAGTATCACCTTCTGCCGCGCGCCTTGCCGCCGGACTCTCCGGTCGATGCAGCGGCGGTCCTCGAGTCGTACTGCCACCTGTCCGGTGACCTGTTCGGCTGGCGCGGCGAGGCCGACGGGTCGCTCACGCTGTGGCTGATCGACGTCTCCGGACACGGCGTGAGATCCGGCTTCGCCGCCGTGGTCATGAAGCTGTTGCTGGCCGAGGCGGACCCGGCGCTGCCGCTTACCGACATCCCGAGACGGCTCGGAGACCGATTCGAGGCTCTCCGCAACCCCGACGATCCGAGGCCCCTGTACGCCACCGGCGCTTTCATTCGGATCGCGGACGGCGGCTCCATCAGCTTCGTCTCCGCCGGGCACGAGCCCATGCTCCTGTGCTGCAAGAACGGCTCGGTCGAGAAGCTCGAGGCCACCGGAGTGCCGATGGCGCTCATCGACGGCACCTCCTGGGAGCAGGGGCACGCGCGCCTCGAACCCGGCGACACCCTCCTACTGTACACCGACGGGCTGGTCGAGCTGCGCAACGACGCCGGTGAGATGTTCGCCCACGCCCGCGCCGCCGATGTGCTGCAGCGCGGTGGCTCGGCGCCGCAGATCGCCGACAACCTCCTGCGGGCGATGGCGGATTTTCACGAGCTGGATCGCCTCGACGACGACCTCGGCCTGATCGTGCTCCAACTCCGAACTCCCCGATCCTGAGGACGCGATCGATCAGACCGGTGCCGCGATGAGTGCCCCCACCCGTCCAACCATCGGCGTGGACAGCCGCCGGCTCGCCGGTTACCATCTCCCTTCGTGAAAGGAGCAAATGATGCTCGTAGCCATTCCCTCGGACACCACTGACGGACTCGACGCCCGCATCGCGGAGCACTTCGGCCACTGTGCCGCGTTCACCCTGGTGGACGTCGCCGACAACGGCATCGGCGAGGTTTCAATTATCGAGAACTCCCCGCACGGCGAGGCCGGGTGCATGGCGCCCGTGACGCTGCTGAAAGAACGCGGCGTCGAGGTGCTGCTCGCCGGCGGCATGGGCGTGCGCCCGCTCGCCGGGTTCCAGCAGGTGGGCATCGAGGTCCGCCACTCGGCGGGCGCCGCCACGGTCGGCGACGCGGTCGAGCTCTTCGTCGCCGGTGGCTGCCCCGCCTTCGGTGAATCTCAGACCTGCAGCGGCGGCGAGGGGAGCTGCGGCAGCCACGGCCACCACCACCATCACGAGCCCGAGACGGTGCCCATCGAGGGCACCCCCGACATCCGCGCAGGCCGCCTGGTGACGGTGGAGTACGAGATCAAGGACACCGACGGCACCGTCCTGACCACCTCCTCCGAGGCCGGCCCCATGCGATTCGTCTATGGTGCCGGGCAGAACTTCCCGGCGGTCGAGGAGGCCCTGGCCGGGCTGGAGCAGGGGGCCCACGCTGTCGCCGAGGTGCCGGCAGCCGAAGGGTTCGGCGAGCGCAACGAGAAGCACGTCTTCGAGGTGCCCCGGTCGCAGCTTCCGCCCAACGCCACGGTCGGCACCATGGTCACGGCCGAGAGCCAGCAAGGTGTTCGTTTTCCCCTGGTCGTCATGGAACTCAACGACGACGTCGCCCGCCTCGACGCCAACCACCCCCTCGCGGGGAAAGACGTGGTCTTCGACATGACGGTCACCTCCGTCGAGGGCCTCAAAGAAGAATAGCGGGGGGCGGTGCCGGGTCCGGCACTCTTGACATCTTCTCCCGGCACGGTTGGTCGCTCGGCAAAGGTGCCTGAAACGCCGGCCCTGGCGCTCATAAAAGGAAAAGGAAGAAGATGCCAAAAGGCAAAAAGTGCAGGCATTGATGGGCACCGATGTGCCGATGCGGATCGCCACTGAACCCTGCAATCGTGTTGACGGCTTGACCTTAGCATACCGAGTATGCATACTCAGTATCTCATGTCCGTACGGAACAGTATCCTCGCCATCCTCGCTGACCATTCCACCCATGGCTACGGCCTGAAGTCAGAGTTCGAAGCCTCGACCGCCGGCGCCTGGCCCCTCAATGTCGGACAGGTCTACACCACGCTCAACCGACTCGAGCGCGACGGTCTCGTCGAGGCCAACGAAGGTGACGACCCGGCGCGGCGCTCGTGGCGGATCACCACCGTCGGCCGCGCCGAGCTCCGCGACTGGTACGCCTCCCCGGTCGACGACCGGCCGACCCGCGACGAGCTCGCCATCAAGGTCCTCCTCGCCGTCGCCGCCGACGCCGTCGACGTCAGGGCCATCCTGCAGACTCAGCGCGCCGCAACGATGAATCAGCTGCAGGAGTACACCCGACAAAAGATGGCCGCGGACCCCGATCGCCAGCTTCCGTGGGTCCTGCTGCTCGACGCCGTCATCCTCAAGGCCGAGGCCGAGGTCCGCTGGCTCGATCTTTGCGAGGAGCGACTGCGACTGCGCGACCGAAAGGAGCCCCGATGAGCGCGGCAACGGTACTGTCCTTCGCGGATGTCAGCCGCGTGCACGGCGAGGGGCCGCAGGCCGTGCGCGCCCTCGGTCCCGTCGACCTCGACGTCTCACCGGGCGAGTTCGTCGCCATCATGGGGCCGTCCGGATCTGGCAAGTCGACGATGCTGTTGCTGGCTGGCGCACTCGATCGACCTACCAGCGGTCAGATCCGGGTCGTCGGACGCGATCTGGCGGCGATGTCGGCGGTCGAGCTCGCCGAGCTGAGGCGGCGCGTCATCGGTTATGTCTTCCAGGCGCTAAACCTGCTGCCCGGCCTGACCGCGGTCGAGAACGTCGCCCTGCCCCTCGAGCTCGACGGCTGCGCCCTGGACGAAGCCCGGTCGAGCGCCCTCGAAGAACTCGAGCGGGTGGGGCTGCGACATCTTGCCGAACGTTTTCCCGACGACCTCTCCGGCGGTGAGCAGCAACGGGTCGCGATCGCGCGCGCCTTCGTCGGCCCACGCTCGATTCTGCTCGCCGACGAGCCGACCGGCGCCCTCGACTCGGTCACCGGCGAGGTCGTCATGCGCCGGCTCAAGGCGCAGTGCGAGCGCGGTCGTACCGTCGTTCTCGTTACGCACAACCCGGCCCACGCGGCGTGGGCGGACCGCGTCCTGTACTTGCGCGACGGCGCGATCATCGACGAAACGGCCGCGACGCCGATCACGACGCCGGTGCGCGACGCATGAGCGTGACCGCGAAGCTGCGCGCCCTGCGCGCCCTGGCCCGGGTCGAGCTGCGGCAACTGCGACGAAATCGTGGTAGATCCCTGCTCGTCGTGCTGCTGATCGCGGTTCCGGTCGCCGCGATCGTCGGCGGCAGCGCGCTGGTCCGGATCACCGAGCCGACGGCCGACGAGCGCGCGACGCACGCGATGGGCCGCGCGGCGCTGCGAATCGACGGACTGCAGCGACCCGAGGATCGCGCCGAGGTCCGTGCTCTGATCTCCGCTGACGCCGAGGTGGTCGATGTGTTCACCGGCATGGAGCAGGTCTCGGTACCGGGGCGGCGGCTTCGCGCCCGCCTGTTCGCCGTCTCTCCCGATGCCATCGGGCCGGGTGGACTGGCCTCCGGGATGCTCCTCATTCAACGCGGCCGCGCGCCGGCCAACTCCGGCGAGGTCGCGCTGTCGCCCGTCCTCATGGGCGGACTCGACCGCGGCATCGACGACACGGTCGCCCTCGAGTACGGACCGGTCCGCACCATCACCGGCGTCGTTATCGACAGCGAAGACCTGAGCCTACCGGTCGTGCTGCGGACTCCGGCGGCCGTCGAGCACGGCGGTCGCCACATCCTTCTCGCGGCGGTCGCCGACGACGACCTCGGTGCGGTGCGGCGGCGGCTCGGCGACGCCGGCTACCCGGCCGAGACGCGCGCGGATGCGGCCACCGCCGATGCCGTCCTCGTCGCGTTGGTGTTCGTCCTCGGCTGCGTCGGTCTGTTCGAAGCGGCGCTGGTGATCGCCGCCGCGTTCGCGGTCAGCCTGCGGCGCCGCCAGTATGAGATCGGTCTGCTGGGTTCGACCGGAGCGACGATGAAGGGAGTTACGACATCGCTGCTGCTCTCGGCAGCTGCGCTCGCCCTCGGCGGTGGCCTGCTCGGCGCCGCCCTCGGCGCAACCGGCGCGATGGCCGTCCACCCGTGGCTCGACGGCCTGAACGGCCGCTTGAACGGCGGCTTCGAACTGTCCCTCATCCAGGCGCTCGGTGCGGTCGTGCTCGGCGTCGTGACGGCGGTGCTCGCCGCGACCATGCCGGCACGCAGTGCAGCTCGCGTCCCGATCCGCGAGGCGCTCGGCGGTCGCCGTCCCGTCACATCGCCGTCGTCCACGTGGCTCGCGGTCGGCGTGACCATGGTCGCGGCCGGGCTGGGACTGCTGCTGTTCGCACCACGTGAGCACCTCGTAACGAACGCTCTCGGCGTCGTCGGCGGCCCCGTGCTCGGACTGCTCGGGTTCGGCGCCTGCAGCCCGTGGCTGCTCGACTGGCTGTCCCGTCGCGCAGCCCGGCTGCCGCTGGCGTGGCGCCTCGCGGTGCGCGACGCCGGCCGCTTCAGGGGCCGCAACGGAGCGGTCGTCACGGCCGTCCTCGCCGGGATGTCGATGAGTGTCACCGTCGCCATCCTCGTCTCGAGCCTCGAGTCCGCACTCGATGCCATCCCCGCCGGCTATCGCGACGATCAGCTGCTCGTCGAGGGCGCGGGCGCCGAGGAGGCCGCGCGGCGGCTGGCCGCCGAGCTCGAAGTCGTCGCCAGCGCCCCGCTGCAAGCGGCCTACGTCAGCGGCGACCCCGTGCGCGCACGCTTCGGCGCAGAGCCCGATCGACTGCGCAAGGAGTGGATCGCGGTCGGTGACGACGACCTCGTCCGCACGCTCGGCATCGAGGACGAACTGCCGGCGTTTCGAGCCGGACGACTCCTGGCGCTCGACCCGCCCGACGACGCCGAACCCCTCGTCCTCAGCGCCTGGCTCGACGGACGCCAGCTCGACGCACCCGTGCTCGCTCGTGTCGCGACGTCACAGCGGGTGCGCGAGCCGCGCTTCATTCTGTCGAGGTCGGCGGCGGCGGCGCTCGATTTCGATCCGGGACCTCCGCTGAACCGTAGCCTCGTCCCGTGGCTGGTGCGGTTCGAGGGCCCGATCACGGCCGACCTCCTCGAGCGCGCGCAGGAGATCGCGGCCGGAACCACCGGCACCTCGCTCGATGCCAACCTGCTCCATGTGAGCCCCGCCCGCGGTTTCTATCATGCCGTTGTCGTGCTGTGCGCGCTGACCGGTCTTATCGTCGTACTCATCGCAACGTCGCTCTCGGCGTCGGAGTCGGCCGGCGAAGAGCGCGTTCTGCAAACGGTCGGTGCGGCGCCGGCGCTGTTGCGGGCACACCTCGCCGCACGTGCCGGATATCTGGCGCTACTCGGCTGCGCGCTCGCCGTCCCCGCCGGCCTGTTGACCGCAGTGGCCCTGTTCGAGGCCGCAAACCTGCCCGTCCAGCTCGTCATGCCATGGCTCGACCTCGGCTTCGCGCTGCTCGCCTTGCCCGTCCTCGTCTATGCCATTACCTGGACATTCGGCGTTCCACAGCGACCTCGGCTGATCACGGAGTGACGACACCTATGCGACCGATGACACACGTTCCCGTACTCGTCGCGCTGGTCTCGATCGCGGCGCAGGTCACCGCATCCGAGGTGCCGCCGATCGACTGGCAACCGTATGCGGGCCGCGCCTTCGACGGCAGCACGCTCGTCGGTGAGCTCGGCCGCATCCGGGTCCCTGAGCGTCGCGACCGGACCTCCGACACGACCATCGAGCTGGCATTCGTGCGCTATCGCACGACCAACCCGCGTTCGGGACCACCGATTTTCTACCTCGCCGGGGGTCCCGGAGGCTCCGGCGTCGACCTCGCCGGGCGCATTGCCACGCACCCGCAGCTGCGCCTGCTGGAGCACGCCGACGTCATCGGAATCGATCAACGGGGCACCGGGCTCAGCGTTCCCTGCCTCACCGAGACCGTCATCGAACACGAGCTGCCGCGCGATTTGGCGATCGATCGATCGACGCTGATCGAGGCGATGAACGAGGTGATCCGGGACACGGTCGCATACTGGCGCGAGCGCGGCGTGGACCTGAGCGCCTACAACACGCGCGAGAGCGCCGACGACATCGACGACGTGCGTCGCGCGCTGGGCGTCGATCGCATCGTCACGTACGGCACCAGCTACGGCTCGCACCTGTCGCTCGCGTACCTGCGCCGCTACTCGACGCATGTCGCACGGGCGCTGATGTTCAAGGTCGAGGGGCCCGACCAGACCTGGAAGCTGCCGAGCGCCGTGCAGCAGCACCTCGGGCGACTTTCCGAGCAGCTTGCCAGCGATCCGACCTGGGGCGCCGAACTGCCGAACCTCATCGGCC
Source organism: uncultured Thermoanaerobaculia bacterium (assembly GCA_964609835.1). Taxonomy (GTDB): domain Bacteria; phylum Acidobacteriota; class Thermoanaerobaculia; order Thermoanaerobaculales; family Sulfomarinibacteraceae; genus Sulfomarinibacter. The sequence goes on along the minus strand of CAZSTH010000003.1, from coordinate 52,676 downwards.
TCCTGCGTGACCTGCTTGCGAGGCTCGCCGAGCGGCCGATCTCCGTCGTGACGGACGACGGATCGCGCGTTACGGTGGGGCCCTTCGACCTGCAGGTGCACGTGGCGCGCGCCCTCGCGTCGACCGACACATTGGCCGAGCTTCCCGCGACGCTGGTGCGCCTCTCACGCGGCGACGCGGAATCGCTGGCATCGACTGCGCTCGAGAATCGTCGCGCTGGGATCAACGCCATGACGCTGATGATGGACTGCGCATCGGGCGGCAGCGCCGCTCGCCTCGAGCGCATCGAGCGCGAGCGTCGCGACGCGGGGAACGTCCTCGCCGACGCCATCATGGCGCCGCTGTATCCGGCCTCATGTCAGGCGGCCGGCAAACCCGAGCTCGGCGACGCGTTCCGCGCTCCGTTTCAATCGGATGTTCCCGTCCTGTTCGTCAGCGGCACCCTCGACGTGCGCACGCCGCCGAGCAATGTCGGCGAGATCGTCTCGGGCTTTGCGGAGCACGCGCACATCGTCGTCGAGAATACCGGCCACGACGCGCGCGAGCTGATGTCTCCCGAGTACCGCGTCCTGGTACAGGCGTTCCTGCGCGGCGAGAAGGTGGAGAGCTGCAGGATCATCCTGCCAGGCGTGATGCTCCAGCCGCACGATGGCGGGAAGTAGGAGGTGTCGCGGCTGTCGACGCTCACCGACGGCCTCGGCCTGACGCTCTCGTCAGCATGTCGGCCGACGAACACGCACTTCGCGACCGACTCGCCGAACTCCAGTTCGAATCCACCAGCTATCGTGAGGTTGTGATACCTGACACGGTTGCTGTCGCAAATCTGGAAAGGAGCGCGAGCGACATTTGTCCGGCATAGGGGTGCTTGGCGATCTCCTGTCTCCCGGTATGATGATCGCCCTGCAATCGGAGGCGCGATGACGACCCACATCTCCTTCCATGGCGCGGCCGGGACAGTCACCGGATCCTGCTCGCTGATCGAATCGGACGAGACCCGGTTTCTGATCGACTGCGGTTTATATCAGGGCAACAAGTCGGTGCGCGAGCTCAACTCGCGGGACTTCCCATTCGAACCCTCCACGATCGACTTTCTGATTCTGACCCACGCTCACATCGACCACAGCGGTCTGGTGCCCAAACTGGTCAAGGAGGGTTTCGAGGGCCCGATCTTCGCGACGCGGGCGACGGCGGACCTGCTGCAGTTCATGCTCGCCGATTCGGCCCACATTCAGGAGTCCAACGCCGAGCGGCGCAATCGAAGCCTGAAGCGGCGCGGGCTGCCACTGATCGAGCCCGCCTACTCCTCCGAGGATGTCGCTGCCGCCCTCGCCCGGATGAGGCGCATGGATTACGAAACATGGTTCGAGCCCAAAGAAGGCGTGCAGGTGCGGTATTGGAACGCGGGCCACATTCTCGGGTCGGCTTCGGCCGAAGTGATGTTCGATCCGGACCGCTCCGGGAACACTCTGCGCGCCCTGTTCTCCGGCGACCTCGGTCCGGAGCACAAGGTTTTCCACCCCGAGCCGGAGGCACCCGAGGGCTTTGACTATGTTGTCTGCGAAGCCACCTACGGCGACCGCGAGCGTCCGGACTACACCATCGAAAGCCGGCGCGGGATTCTGCAGGCCGAGCTGACGGCCGGGCTCGAGCGCGGCGGAAACGTCGTTATACCGGCCTTCGCCCTCGAACGCAGCCAGGAGCTGCTGCACGACATCCACACGCTGCTGATTCAGCGCGAGATCCCCGAGGCCACCGTCTACCTGGATTCACCGCTTGCCAGGAAGGCCACCGAGGTCTTCATGCGCTATTCCGACTCGCTCGAAGACGTCGACGTGGAGGGAGCCGAGCTTTTCAAACACAAGAACTTCCGTCTGGTGCAGACGGTTCAGGAGAGTAAGAACATCAACGGCGTCGCCGGCGGGGCCATCATCATCTCGGCCAGCGGGATGTGCGACGCCGGCCGCATCAAGCACCACTTGCGGGCGAACATCTGGCGGCCCGAGGCCACGATCCTGTTCGTGGGTTATCAGGCCCCGGGTTCCCTCGGCCATGTGATTTCGAACGGCGCCAAAAAGGTACGGATCCACGGCCGGGAGTTCAATGTAGCGGCGCAAATCCGTCGCATCGGGAACTACTCCGCCCACGCCGACCAATCGGAGCTGGCCGACTGGATCATGGAGAGAACACCGGTGATCGGACGGCTCTTTCTCAACCACGGCGACGACGGCGCACGTCGCGCACTGGCCGAGATCTTGATCGAGCGCGGACTGAGTTCCGAGAAAATCGTCATCCCCTCCTTTGATGAAACATTCGAATTGGTGGCCGGTACCGCCCAGAGCAAGGGCCGGGCTGCCGAGCGCATCGAGGACGCCGCTCTCGAACGCGACTGGCACAGCGACTACGCCATTTTCATTCTCCGCCTGGCGGACCGGCTGCAGGCCACTCCCGAACCCGCAAAACGGGAGCAACTCATCGCCAGATTGAGGGCGGCACTGGACGAATAGGCACCCGACGATCGCACCGGCCGCCGACGGAATCGCGGGAAGTCATCCCGAATGGGATGACCGCTATAGATCCCAGGTACGGAGTTACGTAGGAATCGTACCACCGAAAGGCCGACACAATTTAACCTCAATTTAACGTCGCGCGCGCCAAGGTTCTATCCCGACCGCCACCATTTGACGCCGATTGACGCCGACGACAGTACTCAGTAATCTTCGATGATGAACTCACCACTGACCGCAAGGAGACAACGATGAGCGAAAGCTGCTGTGGACCCGAAAAGTTGTGCTCGATGACCTGCTGCCCCTGTACGATCGAAATCGAGAAGATCAAGCCGCTGGTCGACGAGCCAAAGTTCATCTGCACCGCCTGCGCCCGAGCGGCCAACGAGGCGACCAACCTCTGCCAGCCAGAGCCGTTGAAGTGACCGTTTCGGACGATTTCGAGACGCGAACAATGCCGCCAGCCACCTCGAGCTAGGTGGATGGCAGCACGTCGTTCCGTCGGGGTCAGAATCGAAGGCGACCCACCACTCGCACGTCGCGGCAAGGGTTGAGCGCGAACGCCTCGACGCGGACATCGCGGACGGAATAGGAAATCCGAGCCTCGGGTTATCGCGGGGGCTTTTTTTGCTCGACAAAGGTGTCGGTAGTAACTCGAGGTTTCTGACACGAAGACACAACCGGATGGAGGCTGAACACAATGACAAACGCTCTTTCCCGCAATGCCATGATGACCGTTTTGTTCCTCTCGCTGGTCGTCACCGGGTGCGCCCAGCAGGCGCCAACCGGCAACGGTTACGACGACGATGCCACCGCCACCGCTGACGCTGCGACGACCGCTAACCCCATCACCGAGAACGAGGTCCTGGCCGCCCAGAAAGCCTGGGGTGACGGCATCGTCGCCATCGGCAAGGTCTATCGCGAGGAGGGCGACTACGTCGCGCGGGCCAGCGAGCACATCAACACGCTGTACGCCTATGATCTCGGGCCGGTGCTCTTCAAGCCGACGCTCGCCTCCGAGGACCAGTATCGCGAGACCTTCGAGCAGGCGCTCAGCTACTTCGTTGGCGGCAACGATGACCATCCCGAGGACAAGGGCTTTGCGATCGCGCCCTACACGAACGTCCGCTGGGACGAGACCGCTATCTCCGTGCTCGGCGACACCGCGGTCGCGATGGGCAACTACTACTTCACCAACGAGGAGGGGGTCGAAACCAAGGTCGAATACTCATTCGGCTACATCCGCGACGCTGAGGGCAACCTCCGCATCAACCTGCATCACTCGTCGTTGCCGTTCTCGCCGGCCGACTGATCCGCCGCGCGCGGCTTCAGCCACGCCCGGGAACCTCAGCACGTCCTCAGTTCTCGAAATCGCCGCCCTTTCGCCGTGCGGAAGGGCGGCATTGTTCATTTTGAGGCGGGGTCATCGTTCGTCTCCGAGTGATCGTCCGACGCGTCGCGCTTCTCGTCGGTGTCGGGCGGGCGCTGGTGGTTCCCCGCCCAGGTTTACCCGCCACGCGATCGAAGTCGCCAGCCACCCTCATCCGGGTGGCTGACGCGTAGGAGTTCAGTCGAGGTCAGAATCGAAGGCGCCCGACCAATCGCACGTCGCGACCGGGGTTGAGGGCAACCGCCTTGTAGCTGTAGAGGAAGTCGGTGTAGGCCTTGTCGAAGAGGTTGCGCACCGTGAGGTCGAGGCCCCACGTCACGCTGCCTGCAGGCAGCTCGAATCCCGCGCGGAGATCGACCAGCTCGTAGCTGTCGGTCGCCACCCCGAAAGGCTCGTCGGGCCCGGAGACTTCCTGTGAGTTCACCAGGTAGACGTCGATGCCGACGAACGGCTCGCGCAGCGGACCGAGCCTTCGGCCTTCGACCGATGCGAGCAGCAGCCACCTCGCCGCCGGCTCCTGCGGCAGCGGGGTGCCGGTCTCGTCATTCTCCGTGTCGACGAGGGCGTAGGTCGCCCCGAGGCGAAGCCAGTCGGTGGCGAGCCCCTCCAGCGAGGCCTCGAAACCTTGGATCGTGGCATCCGCCTGCCGAAACTCGAACACCGGCAGGGCGCCCTGCACCTCTCCGGTGTCGGCCATGTAGATGAAGCGGTCGAACTCGGTCCGGTAGCCGGTGACGTAGCCCCGGAACCGGCCGCTCTCGTAGCGCACCGACAGCTCTGCGTTGAGGTTTTCTTCTTCTTCGAGATTTGAATTGCCGATCTGCACGGCCGAAACCCCTCCGTGAACCCCGTTGGCAAACAGCTCGAAGGCGTTCGGTGGGCGCCAGCCGCGCCCAAGGTTGCCGGCCAGCGACACGGTGCGGTTGATTCGATACACCACGCCGAGCGAACCGGTCACCGCGCTGTAGTCGTTGGAGAAACCGTCAGGCAGGTTCCGGCTGAGATCGGTCGGCACCTCCATGTCCGACCCGTCCCATCGCGCGCCGAAGCTCACCACCAAGCGATCGAAGTCGTCCTCGCGGAGGAATCGGCCTTCTTCGAACACCATCACCGCGTATCCGTCGCTCGTGTACTCGGGCAGAAGGCGGCCGAGGGCACGGGGTGTGTTGTTGAGCCCGATGTACTCGACTGCGACACGACCGCGGAACGGACCGATGGGTTGATGGTTGAGGCTGGCTCGGTTGCTCTGGGTCACGAGCTTCAGGTCAACCGATGGCTGGCCTCCGAGCGCCGCCGGGAAGGCCTGTCGGATGTTGGTCTGGTGGCCGAACGAGAACTCGAGATCTCCGATCCGAGTCGGGATGTAGAGATCACCGGCAAACAGGTCGTTGTCGAGCTTCAACCGGAAGTCGGGCGGCCTGAAGAAGCCGGTGTCGAGCTCCCAGTGGTTCCACCGCACCCGGGCGGTTCCCCAGGCGCCTGACAGCCCGACGGTCGCGTTGCCGTTGGTCTGCTCGAAGTCGGTGTTGTCGAGCGTGCCGTCGGGAGTCTCGATGTCGCCGGAATCGCGGCGGACGAGGCCGAGATTCCAGCCGAAGCCACCGGCAGCACCCTCCGCCTCGGCACGACCCGTGAACTCGTCTGCGTTGCTGCCCCAGCCCGCGGCGACCTCGCCACGAACCACGGGATCATTGCCGTGGGCGGCGAGCAACGGCGGCGGGATGACATTGATCACGCCACCCATGGCGTCCGGGCCGTACAGGACGCTCGCCGGCCCGCGGACAACCTCGACGGAGCGCGCCAGGCTGGCCTCGACGTTGGGCGAGTGCCGCCAGCTCCACTGCTGGTGGTTCAAGGGCACCCCGTCGCTGAGCACGCGAATGCGACTCTCGGAGAGACCGCGGATCACCGGCGTGCCCAGCGCTTCGCCGGTCGGGATGTTGGCGACGCCGGGGACGGCGCTCAGGGCCTGGCCGAGTGAGGCGGTGCTCGCCCGCTTGATCTCCTCTCCCGCCACCACATCGACCTGCTGAGCGACCTCGAGGCGGTCGACGGCGAAGGGCGAGGCGGTGACCGAGATCTCGTCCTCGAAAAGCGCCGGTGCGAGCTCGACCGTGACCTCTCCGCTCGGGATGTCGATCGCCGCGTGGTAGCTGGCGAAGCCGGCGAGATGCACGCCCAGAGTGAAGCGCCCCGGAGGGACGTTGCGCAGGACGAAGCGACCGAGGTCGTCGCTCGAGACGACCCGGTTCAGCTCGACCAGGTGGACCTGGGCGCCGGGAAGGGCGGTCGCGCCTCCCGCTTCGACCACCAGCCCCTCGAGGGTGTGGCCGGCTCGCGATGGCGCGGGAGTGACCGCGAAGACGATGGACGATAGGGACACGATGACAAACGCAGCACACGCCAAGCGGCGCTTGAAGCTCGATGTAAGCATGGTCTCCTCCTTGGAGTTTGTTTCGTCGTCAGAGCTGTCGGACGGAACGGACTCAGACGCGAGGAGGAGCGCGCGCGCAACCGAACGGGCGGACCGGCGCCGACGAGAACCGGCGTTCGATCGATGAGTATGGCTCTCGATGGGGGGCGCTCAGAATGGTCGGGGGCGCCACGCAGGTGGTGTGCTGGAGGCAGCGCAGCAGATGACACGCAGGACAGCCCCGAGCATTCTCAACGTGGAGCGCGGACAGCCCGGTCTTGCTGTGAGAAGCACTTGTCGAATGGCAGCCGTCGCTGTGGCAGCGAGGGATGCAGGTGTGAGCCGGCCAGCTTCCCGCGAGGGCCCACCCGATCATTACCAGGCAAACGCAGGCGGAGGCTGTTCTCAGCTCTGTGGAGCGAAAGCTCACCCTGAGGCGTGGCAGACGCACTCCCGTGAGAGCTTGAGTCGCATGAATCGCCATCTCACACCTCGACCAACCGGTCGGCGGCGTCACGAGCCCCGGCGATGTTCCTCGAGGCCGGGCCGAGCTCCAGCTCGGCGAGCGGGCCGGACACGTGAATCCTGGGATGCCAGCGCAGCGCCGAGTCGACCACCGGGTACCCGCAGCGTGCGCATGGCAATCCGGCAGAAGCGACCAGCTCGTCCACCATCGCTTTTCCCGGGCGCTCTGGCGCGAAGCCGGTGGCGAGCAGCACGCGCTCCACCTCGAGGCACTCGGCATCGGCCAGACGAAGTCGGAGCCCGTCGCCCCCGGCCACAACCCCCTCGATCTCAGTCACGTGGCGGGCGATCCGCCCCTGGTCGACGGCCTTGTGGAGTGCCTGCCGGACGTCCGGCGGCACCGAACCCCGGTGACGAGCCTTGAGGATCATCGCGCGACGCCGGTCGAGGTTCCGCTCGCGATGGAACTTCGCCATGAACTTCGGGCCGAGCCAGCCCGGGTCGCTGTCGAACTGATGCCGGCGGAGATGGTGCCGGGTGATGAGGTGAACCTGATGGCCTTCGTCGGCCAGTCGGAGCGCCACCTGGGTGGCCGAGATTCCACCGCCCACGACGGCCACCACCTCAAGGTCGGGAGACGGCCATCCCGCGAAGCCCGGCTCGTACACGTGGGCAATGCGAGGGTGGGCCCGCGGCGCCCAATCGGGCCACTCCGGCTGCTCGCTCGCACCGATCGCCAGCACCACGGAGCGCGCGTCGATTTCGACCCCGTCGGCGGTGCGAACGGCCACACCATCGCGGTGGACCTCGCATGCCGCGGCGCGACCGCGAATGTGCAGGTCCTCGAGCGCATAGGCCGCCACCACCCGGTCGCTGTGCGCATTGAAGAGCTCCAACGAAGGCCGGTCGTACGGGGGTGCGAAGAGCTTGGACCTGGGGACACTCTGCGCGCCGGCAAAGCGCTGGAGCGACCAAGGATCGAGGTCGAGATGGTGGACCGACGGAGAGCGGAGGTGGGTCATGCCCGTCGTCGCGGTGCACGTCCGCCATCGCGCGAGCAACCGGTCCGCGGGTTCCAGGATGCGCAGCCGCTCGGATGCCACTCGACCTTCTCCGATGAGCCGGGCGGCAATGTGGACGCCATGGATCCCGCCGCCGATGATCAGCCAGTCCAGCCCGGCCAGCGTGCTGTCGGTTCGAGGATGCGTGTTCATGACCAATTCCTCGCCGCCGAGAGGGCGCAGCTCCTGCTACGCCGCGTCCTCGTCCGATTGCAATTCTGGGAAGGGGTTTTCAAGCCCCGACCACGACGAGCTGTCGGCGGCGGCGAGGTGCTCATGCAGCAGGCACTCGTCGAGCCGAGCACGGATGCCGGCCTCGTCCATGTGCCGACCGATGAAGACGATCTGCTGCTTGCGATCGCCGAAGCGCGGATGCCAGCCCGGTTGCTGGTCGGGTCGCTGGCCCTCGGGGTGACCCCAGTGCTCGCAAGGTACGGCGGCCCACCACATCCCGGCCGATCGGACGTCGCTGACGGCGCCAGCCTGGGACCACTCGTACGCCACCCGATGATCCGCCGCAACCCAGAAGAACCCTTTCGAGCGGAGCACGTCCTGCCAGTTGTCGTCGTCGTTGAGGAACGCCCACAGCTTCTCGGCGTCGAACGGCTGCGAGGTTCGATACGTGAAGCTCGAAATTCCGTACTCCTCGGTCTCCGGGGTATGCTCGCCCTGAAGCTCTCGAATCCAACCGGCAGAACTCGCGGCCTTCTCGTAGTCGAACCGGCCCGTGTCCATCACGCACTCGAGGGGCACTCGTCCGCGCGTCGCCATATGCACCATGGCGCCGGGATTGAGCGCTGTGACGACGGCCGCCACTTCGCGGGCCTGTTCGTCGCTCACCAGATCGAGCTTGTTGAGCACGATGACGTCGGCGAACTCGATCTGGTCGACGAGCAGATCGGTCACGGTCCGCTCGTCGTCCTCGCCCAGCGACTCGCCGCGTTGCTGGAGTGCTTCGGCGGCGTTGTAGTCGGAGAGGAAGCTCGCGGCATCCACGACCGTGACCATCGTGTCGAGACGCGACACCTGGCTCAGGCAGACGCCCTCTTCGTCCTCGAACGTGAAGGTCTGAGCGACGGGAATGGGCTCCGAAATCCCCGTGGATTCGATGAGCAGATAGTCGAAGCGACCCTCCTTGGCGAGCCGGGAGACCTCAGCGAGAAGGTCATCGCGGAGGGTGCAGCAAATGCAGCCGTTGGTCATCTCGACCAGCTTCTCCTCGGTCCGCGAGAGCTCGGCCCCGCCGCGTTCAACGAGCGTCGCGTCGATGTTGACCTCGCTCATGTCGTTGACGATCACCGCCACCCGCCGGCCCTCCCGGTTGTTGAGTATCTGGTTGAGGAGGGTGGTCTTCCCAGCTCCTAGAAAGCCTGACAGCACGGTGACGGGAAGCCGCCTATCGGGTTGAGAATGTGCCACGGTCATGGTGTCTCCCTTTTCTTGCCGATGTATCGCCTTGATGCATACGACTTGCATCTGGGCAATTGAGCCGAGATCGTAACGCAAACGATTTGCAGATGCAAGTCATTTCCCCTACAATGACGCTGGTCGCCGGTCCATCGTTCGGGGAGGCGGTATGGACATCACCAGGGACAAAGCGCGAGCAATCCTGCACGAGCGTGGCCTACGAGCGACGGCGCCGCGACTTGCGGTGCTTCGCGTACTGGCCGAATCGGACGGCCCGCTCTCCTGCGGCGACGTGCTCGCCCGACTCGGGGACACGGATTGGGATCCGGCAACGGTCTTCCGCAACCTCGTAAAGCTGCGCGAAGCCGGCATTGCACCCGTCGTCTCCCGCGCCGAGGGCATCGATCGATACGCCCTGGCGCCGCCCGGGGGCGCCGTGCACCGCCATCCGCACTTCGTGTGCGAAGACTGCGGTCGGGTTGCCTGTCTGCCGGTCGAGCTGACCGCTTCGATGTCGGTGGACGGGCCGTGGGCCCAGTCAGTCGAGAAGGCGTCGGTGGAGATCCGAGGCCACTGCCCGGACTGTCTGGAACACGGTGATGAGCCCCCGACCAAAACGGAACTCAAGAGAGGAAATGCGACATGAACTGCAGCAGAAGGGCCGAGTGTCTGATCCTGGGGATTCTCTGCACGCTCCCGACCGTTGGCTTCGCAGCAGATGAGATCAGGATCACCGTCTTCACCAGCATCCTGCCCCAGGAGCACTTCGTCGAGCGGGTCGGCGGCGATCGGGTCCGGGCGCAGGCACTGGTGACGCCGGGCAGCAGTCCCGCGACCTACGAGCCCACGCCGCGCCAGATGGCGGCCCTGTCCGAGGCGACGATCTTCTTCCGCATCGGCGTGCCGTTCGAAAACGCCTTCGTCCCGAAGATCGAAGGGATGGCGAAGGGACCTCGGATCGTCGACACGCGCAAGGGGATCACGCTTCGCGAGATGAAGGCCCATCATAACGGCAACGGCGGATACCAGGAAGAGCACCATGAACACGGTCACGCTCATGAGCACAACGCCCATGATGCCGAGCATTCCGAAGCACACAACCACCACGCCGAAGAAGAGCATCACCACCACCACGGCGGCACTGATCCGCACATCTGGCTCAGCCCCCGGCTCGTGAAGGTCCAGGCCCGGACCATCGCGGATGCGCTGATCGACGTCGACCCGGCGGGCAGGGCGACCTATGAGAAGAACCTTGCTGCCTTTGTCGAGGATCTGGACGCGCTCGACGCCCACCTCGTCGAGGCGCTGGCGCCGGTCAAGGGGAAAACCTTCATGGTGTTCCACCCGGCCTGGGGCTACTTCGCCGATGCCTATGGGCTCGAGCAGACACCCATCGAGATCGAGGGGAAGGACCCGAGCGGGCAGCAGCTTGCCCGGGTGATCGAAATGGCGAAGAGCGAAGGCGTGCGCATGATCTTCGTCCAACCCCAGTTCAGCACGAGCTCGGCCGAGCGGGTTGCCGAGGCCATCGACGGCGCCGTGGTGCCCATCGATCCCCTCGCGCGAGACTACGTAGCCAATCTGGAAGGAGTCGCGGCGGCGATTCACGAGGCGCTCCAAAAACAAGAGTGATGAGAGGTTCGGAGACGCTGTGAGCCAGAACGTGAGCACTCGAGCCGCACTCCAGTTCAGTGGTGTCTGTTTTGCCTATGACCGCGAGGAGGTCTTGCACAACGTCGAGCTGTCGGTGCCGGAGAACAGCCTCGTGGCGGTGGTTGGCCCCAATGGAGGCGGCAAGACGACACTGGTCAGGTTGGCGCTGGGTCTGATGAAACCTCAGCGAGGGACGGTCCGGGTCTTCGGCAACGCGCCGGAGCGTCGACGAAGAGGGATCGGCTACGTTGCCCAGCACCTCGCCTTCGATGCGCAGTTTCCGGTGAGCGCATTAGACGTCGTGCTCATGGGGCGGGTGGATCGACACTGGCTGGGCCCGTTCCGCCGGATTGACCGCGAAAAAGCCACCCGGGCGCTGGAGCGTGTGCGCCTCGGGCACCTGAGCCGACGTTCCCTCGCACAGCTGTCCGGCGGCGAGCGCCAGCGTGCGCTGATCGCGCAGGCGTTGGCGTCGGATCCCGATCTCCTGCTGCTCGACGAGCCCACCGCCAACGTGGACACGGCCGTCGAGCACGAGATCTACGAGCTACTGCACGAACTCAATGAACGTATGACGATCGTTGTCGTCTCGCACAACCTGAACGTGGTGACCCGCCATGCCTCGCACGTCGCGTGCGTGAACCGCACGGCGTCGCTTACCCGCGTCGACAACCTCACCGCGGGCGAGCTGCATGCCTTTCACCGCGGAGATATGACGGTGCTCCAGCACGATCCGAGCTGTCACGTTCTCGACCCTGCCGACGCCATGGACGAGCTGCACCACGGCGAGGAGGCCTAGCCGTGAGCCTGTTCTGGGAGCACCTCCTGAAGCACGCGTTCCTCCAGTACGCAGTCCTGGCCGGCCTGCTGGCGTCGGTGGCGTGCGGCGTCGTCGGGAGCTTCGTCGTGGTACGACGCACAACGTACGTGGCCGGCGCCATCGCGCACTGCGTTCTCGGGGGCATGGGGGCGGCGCGTTACCTGCAGCGCGTCCACGGCATCGAGTGGTCGACCCCCCTCCTCGGTGCAACCGTCGCGGCGGTGGTCGCGGCGCTGATCATCGCGGTCGTCACCGAATCGGGACGGCAACGCGAGGACACTGTGCTGTCCGCCATTTGGGCGCTCGGGATGGCGATTGGCATCAGCTTCATCACGGCGACACCGGGGTACTCCGAAGACTTGATGAGCTACCTGTTCGGCAACATCCTGATGGTCGGCTCCTCCGACCTCGGCCACATGGTCGTGCTGGACGCAGTCATCGTCGCGCTGATGCTGCTCTTTTATGACAAGTTCCTCGTCATCAGCTTTCAGCCCGAGCTGGCCCGCTTGCGCGGCATTCCCGTCGGCTTCTATCACACGCTGCTGCTCGTGTTGATCTCGCTGACGGTGGTCCTCCTGACCCAGGTGGTGGGCCTGGTGATGGTGATCGCCCTGCTGACGCTGCCGGCCGCGACGGCCCTGCAGTTCGCGCGGCGCCTGTGGAGCGCGATGCTCGGAGCGTCCGCGCTGTGCTTCCTGTTCACGCTCGGCGGCATCGTTCTGAGCTACGGTCCGGAGCTTCCCACCGGGGCGACGGTGATCCAGGTCGCCGGCGCAACCTACCTCGTGGCGCTGGTCGGCAAACGAATATGGCGTCGGGTCGAGGGATGACCTCTTCCCGACCGGCAACTCAGCCTGTTGATCCATCCTCGCATCGTGACCACCGCCCGGCATGCTGCGACAGGGCGGATCTTCGGCCACCGCCTCAACCGTCCCTCTGGAGGAACGCGCTCGTCGCGTCAGCGGCCCTTGCCTTTCTGTGCCTCCCCCTGGTAGGTGGCCGGGACGCCGGTGTGCAGACCTTCGCCCTGGTCTTTCTGAGCATCGTCCTGGAGGCACTGCCCTTCATGCTCATCGGTTCGGGCGTCGGCGGACTCATCGAGGTATTCGTCAGCCGAGAGCGTCTGATGGCTCGCCTGCCGCGGCGTCCCTGGGCCGTGACCTGCATGTCGGCAGCCCTGGGGCTGGTCTTCCCGCTGTGTGAGTGCGCCGTCGTTCCGGTGGTCCGTCGGCTGACACGGAAGGGGTTGCCGCTGTCAGGGGCCATCGCCTACTTGCTCGCCGGCCCGATCGTCAACCCGATCGTGGGGACGTCGACCGCCCTGGCGTATGCGTTCGACTGGCGCGTCGTCGCCGCGCGACTCGGCTGCGGTTACGTCATTGCAGTGGCTGTGGGACTGCTGATGGGGCGGGTGTTCTCCGATCGCAGCGCGTTCATCAAGGACGAGCACGCATCGGGGCAGTCATCCCATGGCTGCTCGCATGACCATGGGGAGCCTGCGCACGGCACTCCCCTTGCCAGGCGCATGCTGCAGGCCCTCCGCCACGCGTCGGACGACTTCCTGACGGTTGCTCATTATCTGGTGATCGGCGCCGCGATCGCCGGGTTTGCGCAGACGGTGCTTGAACGCCGATCCGTCCTCGAGTTCGCCGCGTTGCCGGTGCTTCCCTCGCTCACCATGATGGCTCTGGCGATTCTGTTGAATCTCTGCTCCGAGGCGGACGCCTTCATCGCGGCCTCCTTCCGGGGCCTCCTTCCCCTGCCCGCCCAGATCGCGTTCATGCTGACCGGCCCGATGTTCGACCTGAAGCTTCTGCTGATGTACCGGACACTGTTCACCCGGCGTGCGATCGCCGTCCTGGCGACCGCGATTCTGTTGGCGGTGTTGTTCGTGAGTGTCGTCCTCGAAGTCTCGGGGGTTCTGGCGCCGTGAAGGGCCTGTTCTCCGTTCCACGACGTTACTGGCGCGTGCTTCTGTACGGAGCCTGGTTCTATGCATTGGGCCGTTTACTTGGCGATCGGGGTCATGAGACGTTCTTGCGACCGGATTTTGCATGGCTTCTGGGTTTGGGCGTCCTGACGCTTGTCGGCTTCGCCCTCGCGGAGATGGGTCGATCGAGCGACCCCGAACGACCCTCGTTTCCGGAGGCGATGCGGTGGCTCGTGCTCGCAGCTCCCCTGGTGTACCTCCCGATTGCCAGCGATGTCGTGCTCGACAGCCGTGCTTTCGAAAAGCGGTGGACTGGATTTGAACAGAGTGGAGCCTCGGACGGCCCGCCGCTCGTCGACCAGGCGGCTGCGGCGGCGTCGGACGGTCTGCGCGCCGCCACGCTCGCCGACCTCTGGAGGAAAGCCAGACACTACGACGGCCACCGAGTCAGGGTCGACGGCATGATCACGCACGCACCGGAGTTGACGGGGGACTTCGGGCCCGATGCCACCCTGCTGTACCGCTTCGTCATGACGTGCTGCGTTGCAGACGCCGTACCCGTCGCCGTGGCTGTCACCGGGGACGTACCCGAGGAATGGCCGGACGACACCTGGGTCCGGGCCGACGGCACCGTTGCTTTCGAGGATCACGACAGGCGGGCCACGATCCGCCTTCGGATCGATCGGATCATGCGAATCCGGCCACCGCGAAGGCCATACCTCTACTGAGCATAGACTTGGGAGCGGCTTTCGCCGTCACCAGGTTCCGACTCACAGTACCCACATCACGGCGAACCGCCGATCCCGCCCACCCTCGCGGGAGTCTCTGTGCCGCCTCCAAAGCGTTCGTAGCCCGCACTTCTCACCAGGTTTCGTCACGAGGGCGGCGAGGCGCCGTGCCCGGTGGGGTTTGCGACCCGAGGGGCGCGGACGCGTACTCGACAGTACGTGGAGCACCCCGAGGCGAGAAAACACCGCCGGGTGCGGTGCATCGTCGGCCGCAGTCGAAAGTTGGTGAGAAGGGCGGGGTAGAGCACCGGCAGGACCATCAGCGTGAGCAGGGTCGAGGTGACGGCGCCGGACACCACCACCATCATAACCCCCGCACCTGGGACCTTTACGGTTCTACCAACCACTGGTTACAATGCAACAATGGTGAACGTCGTACCAATCTACCAATCTACCAATCGGAGTTAGGTCTGCACATCAGTAGTGATATCGCGCTTGCAGGAAGTCGATTCGACCATCACTCACAAGATAGACAATTCGGTGTTCTTCGGTAAGCCGGCGCGACCATGAACCACTGGGCAGGTACTTGAGCGGTTCAGGTTTTCCGATGCCCGAAAAAGGATCGCGTAAAATGGCTTGCACAAGGTCCAGGGCGCGAGGAGCGACTTTGCGATTTGCCTGCACCCAGTATTTGATATCCTCGACGAACTCGGGCTGAAAAACAGCCACCCGATCGCAACGCGCCGTTGCCTTGGGTCTCTTACTTCGTTTCTTGGTCAAGGCCGAGCTCTCTTCGAAGTTCCTCAATCGATGAGGGGGGGAGCTCACTGCTTTGCGCCCGCGTAAGAGCCGCCAGAAGCCGTTCCGCATTCTTCGGGGAACGCATGAGGTGGGCGGTTTCCAGAATACTCTCGAGCTCGTCCGCAGAAACCAGTGCAACATCTTCCGCATTGCGGCGTCGAATGATGACAGGCTCCCGGGTCGACGACACTTTCTCACAAAGCGCTGCGAGAGTGGCTCGTGCGTTTGTGTAGGTTGTCACTGTCGGCATGTTCGCCTCCCGCCTAACATGTACAGGAACACCGTACATGTACTTCGCCGCGAAGTCAAGTCGACCGCTGATACCTTGTACTTCGCTGAATAGGTGCCAGGTACAGAGTTACGTAGTAATCCGGGTACGGCCGTGTCCGGCGGACTGTGTAAGGGCGGGTCAGTGCCGTTGATCATGAGCCTATGAAACTCAGGCTGTGGCGCAGTAGGTGCACGATACAGGTTTGCACCGTTGTCTTTGGGAAGGCTGCGTTGATCGACTCCGGGAAGCCCTTGAGCCCGTCTACTACGGCGATCAGGATGTCCTCGACGCCGCGGTTTTTGAGCTCGTTCATGACCAAAAGCCAGAATTTGGCCCCCTCGTTTTGCTCGATCCACAGGCCCAGAACCTCTTTGATGCCATCGGGGCGAACGCCCAGGGCGAGGTACACCGCCTTGTTTCGCACCACGCCCTCATCGCGGATCTTGACCCGAAGGGCGTCGAAAAACACCACCATGTACAGGCGCTCGAGCGGCCGTGATTGCCAGGCCTTGACCTCGTCAAGAACCTCGGCGGTCACCCGGCTGATCAGATCCGGCGACACACCGATTCCGTAAAGCTCTTCAAGGTGCCCTCGGATCTCTCGTACCGTCATCCCGCGCGCGTACATCGAGATCACTTTCTCGTCGAAACCCGGTAATCTGGTCTGGCGTTCACGGACCAGCCGGGGCTCGAATGAACCCTCGCGGTCGCGCGGTACTTCGATCTCAACCTGGCTGCTGTCGGTGGTCACCCGCTTCCTGCCATAGCCGTTGCGCGAATTACCACTGCCTTTCCCTGTGGGATCACCTTCTTCGTAGCCGAGGTGATCCGTCAGCTCGGCCCCCAGCGCTCGCTCCATCACCGCCTTTTTCAGCTGGTCGAATATCCCGTCCTTGCCCAGGAGGTCTTCCGGCTTTTCGTAGTCCTTGAGCAGTTCGTCGAGCAGCTCCGTCGGAATCCCTGAATCGTCCCTCTTCTTCCTCGCCATTTCGCTTGACTCCATCATTGGATTCTCCCTTGAGTCAAGCACATCTCCCGCTTACACAGTTCATCGGACAGGCTGAAGGTCCGCGCCGAGCGGACCCTGGTTTGCCTATGTCACAACCTTCACAAGCTCCTCACCGTCCAGCCTGATCTCGCGAGTGCGTAAGGCGGCGCCTGAGCCTTCTTCGCACGCGAAATCACCCCAGAAACCGCCGATCCCCGCAATAACTGTCCCGTTTTCAGGGATTCGCAGAGCGAATCCCGGTAGGAGCTTGTGCCGAAAAAACCCTCGGCAGAAACCCTACCGATAGACCCTTGCTCTCGTCGAGGGTCTATTCGGTGCAAGCTCCTAGCTCTCCCCCAGCATCTTCGGGATCGCAAGCCAGCGCAGCTCGCAGCTGCCGGCTCGCAGGGCGGCCCAATCACCGATCGCGAGATCGAGGCAGGCCACCGCGGCCGTCGGCATGCGCACCCTGCCGCCGCCGATCAACCAGCCCACCAGGCTCGACCAGGTCGGCTGGTGGCCCGCGATCAGGAACCGATCGACGGCCGGATCGGCGTGGGCCATCAGCTCGACCACGCGCTCCACGCCGCCGCTGTAGAGATCACGGGCCGTCTCGAGCGGGCAGCCCCACGAGCCGGCTTCGGCCGCCAGCTCCGCCGTGGTCCTGGCACGCACCGCGGTCGAGCTGATCACGAGCTCCGGCACGGTGCCTGCATCGCGGACGAACCGCCCCATGCGGCGGGCCGCCTTGACGCCGCGCGATGCCAACGGCCGCTCGTGGTCGTCGTTGAAGGCGGCCTCCCAGTCGGACTTGGCATGCCGCATCACCAGCAGTGTCTTCATCGTCTCCTCACGTTTTCACCTCGGCATCCCCCGCGATCGCGACCTCGTCCACCAGCCGCTCCTGCACGACCTCGCCGTCATCGAGGCGGATCGCTGTCAGCCGTCCGCCGTACACGCACCCCGAGTCCAGACAGATGACGTCGCGAGCGCGATAGAAACCGAACATGGCCCAGTGACCGAAGATGACGGTGTAGCCCTGGCGGCGGATTGCCGAGTCCCGAAACCACGGGCTCCAGCCGGCGGGCGCCGACCCCGGCGGCCCGTTGTAGGAAAGCCGCGCAGAGCCGCCTCGGTCCACCATGCGGATGCGCGAGAAGACCGCGGCAGCCGACGCCAGCGCCTCCCTACCCTCGAGCCCCGGACGCCACGACTTCTTGCGGCGACGGTAGAGGGAGGCCAGGAGTTGATCACCACCGGAGCCGGCCAACCGCGCCGACACCGCGGCCGCCAGGCGCCGAGTCAGTTCGATGTTCCACTCGGGGCAGAAGCCGGCGTGAACGACCACGTACCGACCGAAGCTATGAACCAACGGCCAGCCTCGCATCCAGTCAAGGAGCCGGCCGCGGTCCGGCGCCCGCAGGACATCCTCGAGCACGTCGTCCTTCTTCTTCCTGGCGGCTCCCGACGCCCGCGCCAGCAGGTGGAGGTCATGGTTGCCGAGGACTGCCGCCACGCGATCGCGGTGCTCCCACGCCCAGCGCACCACCTCCAGCGACGAGGGACCACGGTTGACGAGATCGCCCACCAGCCACAGCCGGTCGCGGTCCGGGCGCCATTCCATGCGCTCGAGCAGCGACTGCAGCGTCTGCCAGCAGCCGTGGATGTCACCGATGACCCAGGTCGCCATGATCCGATCCCGATCTCGATCCCGTCAAGAGACTCTCCCCTCGCGCGGCCGTCGTCAAGCTACGGCAGCAGCTCCCACACCCACTGCTCGAAACGAAGCTCGCCGTCCATCTCGCCTTCGACGGTCGCCGTCAACCGATCGCCTTCCCTGGTGTACGCGATGCGTTGGGGAAAGTCGTGGCCGGGGTTGGAGAAAACAACCGAGGGCCCGCATTGTTCAACGAGGAAGAACTCGGTGGCGCCACGCCCCAAAGGGCTCGCCACGTACACGAGTGACCCGCCGCGCTCTTCGATTCGCAGGTACTCGAAGAATGCCCCCCGCGTCGGCAGCACGTCGCGGTGGACACCCAGCATGACACCGCCGAGCGGTGCCAACCACGCCTCCTCGGAGACCGCCTCCCCTTCCGTGCTCCGCCAGTGACCCGCGATCCACGCCAGATCGTCGATCATCGCCGGCGGTCGGTCGGCGGCGACGACCGGCACCGCTGAACACGCGAGCACCAACACGAACCCGGTCACTGCGATGATGCGCAGATCATTGACCATCGAACCTCCCGGCTTCGGAGTTCCCTCGTCCCACGATAGCAGCCGGGCGATGACACCGTTCCCAGGTCGCCAGTTCCCGGGATTCGTCATGACGGGCTGACGTGGGCAGGCGCGACGTGCGGGTTCGGGATCGGGATCGGATTCAAGGCAGGAGTACAATCCTCTCTGACGTGAAGAGAGCCGGCAGAGCGTCGCAGAGACGTGAGGTGGACGGCGGGTCCTGGCACCGGCGGCTGATCGGAGCGCTGCTCGTCTCCTGCCTCGCCGCAACCGCCGCCGCGGAGCAGCCGTCGTTGAAGCCGCTCGCCGCCCTCGAGCTTCGTGATTTGCGGGGCGGCACCGACAGCCTCGCCGCCCATCGCGGCCGGCCGGTAGTGGTCATGGTGGTGGACGCCAGGCGCCTGCGCACGCTCAAGGTCTGGGAGCGTGACCTCCGCGGGCGTTTCGGCGATCTCGACTACCTGCGGATCGCCGACGTGCCGCGAGAGCCGCCGACGACCTACGAACGGGTGGCGGAGAAGCTCGCCCAGCGGGTGCCGGAGGAGGTGCAGGTGCTGATCGACATGAACGGATTTTGGAGCACCACCCTCGGGCTCGACACCAGCCGCCCCAACCTCCTTCTGATGCGGGCCGATGGCACGCTGGCTGCCGCCTTCGAGGGCCGTCACGATCCCCAACTCGCGGCCACCGTGGCCGCCGAGGTCGAGCGGCTGGCGGCGGATCGGTGAACCTCGACCTAATCCTGGCCGGCGGCGGGCTCGCCAACAGCCTGATCGCGTACCGGCTGGCGACCGTACGGCCGGAGATCGAGCTGCGGGTCATCGAGCGCGGCCCCACCCTCGGCGGCAACCACACGTGGTCATTTCACGACAGCGATCTCGACGCGCAGGAGCGGGCGTGGCTGGCGCCTGTGGTGGCCCACTCCTGGCCGCAGCACGAGCTGCACTTCCCAGAACGGCGCCGGGTGATCCCGCGAGGGTACAACTCGATCTCGTCGAGCCGCCTCCACCACGTGGTCGGCGCCGTTCTCGGCAACCGCGTGCTGACCAACGCCGAGATCGTCGACGTCCAGCCGACATCGGTGTCGCTCGCTGACGGCACGGTGATCGGAGGCAGGGCCGTCATCGATGGCCGCGGCCACCCCGGCAGCTCCTGGCTCGACGTTCGCTACCAGAAGTTCGTCGGCCTTTTCGTGCGGCTGGAGGAGGAGTGCGGGCTCGCCGGGCCGATCCTGATGGACGCCACCGTTGTTCAGCGCGACGGATACCGCTTCGTCTACACGTTGCCGTTCAGCGGCCGCGAGCTGCTGATCGAGGACACCTACTACAGCGACACGACCGCCCTCGACCGCCAGCGCCTGCGCGACGGCATTCGAGCCTACGCCGACCGCCGGGGGTGGCGGATCGCCGAGATTACGGGCGAGGAGGCCGGAGTGCTGCCGATCACGCTCGGCGGTGACATCCAAGCGTTCTGGTCCGACGGAGCGAACGACGTGCCCCGCAGCGGCATGCGCGCGGCGCTGTTCCACCCGACCACGGGATACTCCCTGCTCGAAGCCGTGCGCCTGGCCGACGAGATCGCACGGGTGGGAGTCCGCGACGCTGCGAGCCTCTTCGGGCTCTGCCAACGGAGGTCGCTGGATCTCTGGCGCCGCAACGCGTACTTCCGACTCCTCAACCGGATGCTCTTCCTGGCCGCCGAGCCGAATCAGCGCTACCGCATCTTCGAGCGCTTCTACGGGCTTCCCGGCGGGCTCATCGAGAGGTTCTACGCCGGGCGGTTGGGATGGATCGACAAGCTGCGGGTGCTGATCGGCAAGCCGCCGGTCCCGATCCTCCGCGCACTCCGGTGCGTGGTCGAACCGAGCCCGGCCAGGCGACGGCAATCAACCCAGCACGCGAATGAGGAGGCAGGATCATGACTCGCCCCAGAGCAGCCGTGATCGGCAGCGGCTTCGGAGGCCTCACTTTGGCGGTGAGGCTCCAGGCCGCGGGCATCGACACGACCCTGATCGAGAAACGGGACAAGCCCGGCGGCCGCGCCTACGTCTACGAGGACAAGGGCTACAGCTTCGACGGCGGCCCGACCATCATCACCGCACCTCCGAGCATCGAGGAGGTCTTCGCGGCCGCCGGCCGCGACCTTTACGATTACGCGACGCTGCTGCCCGTCATGCCGTTCTACCGGCTGTACTGGGAGGACGGCACGAGCTTCGACTACTCCAACGACATGGAGGCCATCACCGCGCAGATCGCGGAGCGCAACCCGGCCGACGTCGACGGCTACCTGCGGTTTCTCGACTACGCCGAGGACGTCTTCCACGAGGGCTACACCAAGCTCGCGGCAACACCGTTTCTCGACTTCTGGAGCATGATCCGGGTGTCGCCGCAGCTGATGCGGCTGCAGAGCTACCGCAGCGTCTACTCCATCATCTCCAAATTCATCAAGGACGAGTCGCTGCGCCAGGTCTTCAGCTTCCATCCGCTGCTGGTGGGCGGCAATCCCTTCACCTCCTCGTCCATCTACACCCTAATCCACTACCTCGAACGCAATTGGGGCGTGTTCTTCGTCAAGGGCGGCACCGGTGCGCTGGTCCGCGCGATGGTCACCCTCTTCGAGGAGCTCGGCGGCGAGGTGCGGCTCAACGCTCCAGTGGAGAGGATTCACACCGCCAACGGACGGGTCACCGGGCTCAGCACGGCCGACGGTTGGAGCGCCGACTTCGATGCCGTCGCCTCCAATGCCGACGTCATCCACACCTACCGGACGCTCCTCGAGGATCACCCTGCGGCGCAACAGGAGGCGAACCGGCTCGAGCGCAAGCGCTTCAGCATGTCGCTCTTCGTGGCCTACTTCGGGGTTCGGCGCCGCCACACCCGGCTCGCCCACCACGACATCATCTTCGGACCCCGCTACAAGAGCCTGCTCGACGACATCTTCGGCAGCCGCGGCCTCGCTGACGACTTCTCTCTCTACCTGCACGCACCGACGCTCACCGACCCCTCGGTCGCGCCGGAGGGCTGCGAGGCCTTCTACGTGCTGTCACCGGTCCCGCATCTCGGCAATGCACCTATCGATTGGAGCGAGGAGGGGCCGCGTTACCGCGACCGGATCCTCGACTACCTGGAAGAACGGTACATCCCGAACCTCGGATCCGATCTCGAAACCGTCCGAATCCTTACTCCGGACGATTTCAAGAACGTGCTCAATTCGCACCTCGGGTCGGCCTTTTCACTCGAGCCGATCCTCACCCAGAGTGCCTGGTTCCGCGTCCACAACCGCGACCGCAGGATCGGGGGGCTCTACTTCGCCGGAGCGGGAACGCATCCCGGGGCCGGGGTTCCCGGCGTCGTCAACTCGGCCAAGGCGACTGCCGGGCTGATGATCCCCGACCTGCTGGGCAGCGAACGCTGAAGGCAGCCATGGACGAGCTCGTGCGGCAGAGCCACACCGTGATCAAAAAGGGCTC
The DNA here is from genome assembly GCA_964609835.1 of uncultured Thermoanaerobaculia bacterium. GTDB lineage: Bacteria > Acidobacteriota > Thermoanaerobaculia > Thermoanaerobaculales > Sulfomarinibacteraceae > Sulfomarinibacter. The sequence continues at coordinate 30,541 of CAZSTH010000003.1, read as the reverse complement.
GAAGAGCTTCGCGGCAGCTTCACGCCTCTTCGACCCCGCCACCCGCGCCAGCGCCTCGCTGCTCTACGCATGGTGCCGCCACTGCGATGACCAGACCGACGACCAGGAGCTCGGTTTCGGTGCTCGCAGGATCGGCGGCGAAGAGGCTCGCGCGCGCGTCGAAGGTCTGCGCGAGGCAACCCGCCGGGCGCTCGACGGTGCCACCGACCTCGAGCCGGCCTTCGCAGGCCTGCAGCGCGTGGTGCTCCGTCACGAGATTCCCGATCGCTACCCGTTCGAGCACCTCGCCGGCTTCGACATGGATGTTGCGGGACGCCGCTACCGGAACCTCGATGACACACTCGAGTACTGCTACCACGTGGCGGGTGTGGTCGGGGTGATGATGGCCTACGTCATGGGCGTTCGCGACGAGCCGACCCTCGACCGGGCAACCGACCTCGGCATCGCGTTCCAGCTCACGAACATCTGTCGCGACGTGGTCGAGGACGCGGAGGTCGGCCGCGTGTACCTGCCGGAGGACTGGCTCGCGACGGCCGGCATTCCGGTCGACGATGTCGCCGGTGAAGCTCACCGCAGCGCGCTCGCCGGGGTCGCCCAGCGGGCACTGGCGGAGGCCGAACGCTACTACGACTCGGCCCGTGCCGGCATCGCGCGGCTGCCGTTCCGTTCGGCGTGGGCGATCGCCGCCGCGCGCGCGGTCTACCGCGACATCGGGCGCCTGATTCTGAAGCGCGGTCCCGCTGCCTGGGACCGGCGCGCCTCGACCGGCAAGGGGCGTAAGCTGCTGCTCGCGCTCGGCGGCGGCATGCGGGCGCTGACGGCCACGGCCTGGGGGCCGGGGCCGGACGCGGCGCCACGAAGTGGACTCTGGACACGACCGGTTGTCAGGTCCTCAAACCGTTCATCGACGAACGATCACCATAGAGACCCAGAGATCCCAGAGCGATTCACAGAGATTTTCTGATGCTCGGTGCCGCTCTGTGCGCTCCGCGGCTCTGTGGTTCGAACGAGGACGATGGGTTCACTCGTTCGCGTTTCGCGACCAGCTTCTCGATCGGCGGCGCGTAGATGAAGCCGAACGACACCGCACCGTCTCTGCTGCGCGTGGCATGGTGAATGCGGTGGGCTTTGATGATGCGCTGCAGGTACCCGCTCCCTGGCCGCACACCGTGCGGCACCCGGCGATGAACGATGACATCGTGGAAGCCGAAGTAGATGATGCCGTAGGCGGTCATACCGAGACCGACCGCGAGCAACACCGGCGCTCCATGGGTCCCGAGGTAGATCAGGATGACCGAGGGGATCGCGAAGAACACCCCGAACAGATCATTGAGCTCGAAGCGGCCCTTTCGCCGCACGTGGTGCGATTCGTGGAGGAACCACAGGGGGCCGTGCATGAGGTACTTGTGCATGAGGTATGCGATGCCCTCCATCGCCACCACGGTCGCCACGACGATCCCGATTTGTATCCAGACCACCACGAGCCTCCCCTCGCCCTAACCCGGCGGCTCGATCAGAGAATTTCCAGCCGTCGAGCCATTCTCCGCGCCAACCACAGGGCCGCAGCCGCGACCAGCGTCAGCATCAGCCACGGCAGCAGCAGCTCCCGCACCGGCGCATCCCGCCAGAAGATCCCGGTGTAGGCCTCGAGCGCCCAGGTATTCGGTGTCAGCCACCCGGCATCCTGCACCCACTGCGGCATGAAGAACCTCGGCACCATGCTGCCGCCGACTGCCGAGATCACGAGGATGGCAACGTTGGACAGGGTCTGGGCCTGGCGCTTGGTGTTGCAGGCGGAAACCACCAGCAGCGCGAGCGCACCGGCCGCGGCGGACGCCAGCAGGGTCGTGACCGCCCAAGGTGCGATGTGGCCCGGCAGATCGACGCCGTGGACGAGCCACGCGATCGCGAAGATCACCCCGACCTGGACGAAACCCAAGGCGACCAGGAACAAAAACTTGCCGTTGACGAGGACGGCGATCCTCCCCGGCCCAGCGAGGATTCGGTCAAGGATGCCTGAATCGCGTTCCTCGATCAGGCTGATGGCCCCGTGCACCGCCGAGAACAGCAGGAAGAGCATGGCGACCGCTCCCGCGGAGTAGGCGACGTGGTTCTCTGCCGCCGACCGCCCGGCGACGCTCTCATCCTCGAAGAGATCCTCGAAGCCCCAGCCCACGAGCTCGCCGTTCACGGCCTCCTCGCGCAGCTCGGCGAGGCCGGCGGCGAGCTCGTCGCGCTGGCGGCCGCTGAGCTCGATGAACTGGTCCTCCAGCAAGCCTGTGACACCGGCCAGAGCGACATCGGGGAGCGCCGAGAAATAGGCCTTCTGGATACGACCCTTGAGCATGGGCACCGCGACTCCGCGCACCGGATCGGAAACCACGACCAGCGGCGCCGGACCGAAGCCGCCGAGCGAGTCCAGCGGTTCGCCCCCGGCACGAACGATCAGCCCGACGTCAGCGGTCCCCCGCCGCACCCAGTCGCGGACCTGGTCCGGCGTGAGGTCGCCATCGCCGATCAGGGCGAGAGCCCGGTCCCCGGCAAGGGCCCGGAGAAGCCGGCCCGAGGTTTCATCTTTGACCTCCTCGGCGACGGCCACGTCGAGGCGCAGCTGCTCGCCGGTGGCGCTCGAGAAGATCGCCGCGAAGATCAGAAAGAACACCGCCGGCAGCAGGAAGCTCATGGCGAGGGCCGCGCGATCCCTCGCCAGGCCGGAGATCATGGTCCGAAACACCGCCCATGTCATGCGTCGATCTCCCTGCCGGCGAGACGGAAGAAGACGCCGCGCAGGCCCGGCTCGCGAATCCGGATCTCTTCGATTGCCAGCCCCGCCGCCTCGAGGCCGGCACTGACAGTCTGCAACCCGGTCATGCTGGAGTCCACACGCGCGCTCCAGATCCGCTGGTCTTCGGAGGGTGAAAAGCCCCGAGTCTCGAGCGCGGTCAGCGAATCCCCGGACGGCGGCTGCCGCAAACGGAGAATGAGCTCCCTGCCGTCGCCGAACTGCTCCCGGATCAGATCGCGAACCGTCCCCTCCGCATGCAGCCGGCCGTCGATCAGCACTCCGACCCGATCGGCGAGATCGGCAACCTGGTCGAGGTCGTGGGTGGTCATCAGGATCGCCATCCCGTCCCGGCGCAGCTGCAGCAGCAGATCGTGGATCGCTTCCCGAGCCGCAGGATCGACCCCGACGGTCGGCTCGTCGAGCAGCAGCAGCCGCGGGCGATGGATGACGCCGGCGGCCACGTTGAGGCGGCGCCGCATGCCGCCCGAGAGGGTCGCGACCCGGTCGTCGGCCCGTTCCTCGAGCTCGATCGTCGCCAGCAGGACCCGCGCTGCCTCTCTGGTGTCCGCGGCCGACAGCCCCATCAGCCGTCCGAAAATCTCGAGGTTCTCCCGCGCCGTCAGGTCGGCATAGAGGGCGATGTCCTGCGGGACCAGCCCGAGCTGCCGCCGCGCCCGCGGATCGCGGGCCGGATCGCCGCCGCACACGAGAACCGTGCCGTCGTCAAGTCGCAGGCGACCGGAGATCGCACGAACCAGGCTGGTCTTGCCGGCGCCGTTGGGCCCCAGGAGGCCGTAGATCATGCCAGGACGGAGCTCGAGATCGACACCCGCCAGCGCCGGACGGCGACCGAATGCACGCCGTGCCCCCCGGACCTCCAGGGCCGCTTCGCCCGAAGGCCCTCCCGATCGCGAGCGGTCGTTGTCTCGGGATTCCGACTGCGTGTGCTCCACCTCAGAGGTAGAGTACACGCTCCATCGTGGGTTCGGTGTAGGACTTCGCGAGGTCGATCAGCGGCGCCGCGGAATCGCCGAGCGGTCCGAGGGCCGCCACCGCCGATCGAATGTATCGGCAGACCTCGACCCGCGCCCGGTCCGGGCCCAGGAACGACACAACCGTGGTCTTGTCACGATCCTGGCCGATGTCCTTGCCGAGGTGGTCCTCGGTGCTGTAGAGGTCCAGGAGGTCGTCGAGGATCTGGAATGCGAGACCGAGGTCGACCGCGAACCTCCGCACGGCCCCGACCCAGGCTTCTTCGACACCGGCGACCCGGGCCCCTGCCTCGACGGCGGCGACGAAAAGGGCACCGGTCTTCTGCCCGTACATCTGGAGCAGGTCGGACGCATCGCTGCAGCTCGCCCAATCTGAGCGCAGGTCGCTGAACTGACCGGCGATGATGCCTTGGCTCCCCACCGCCTCGGACAGGACCCGTACCAGCACCACCCGAACATCGGGATCGAGATGGTGGCTGTCGGCAACCACTCCGAACGCCCGGTTCAACAGCGAGGTGGCCGCCAGCGTCGCCACGTCCTCACCGAAGACTCGGTGATTGGTCGGCCTGTTGCGTCGCAGGACCGCATCGTCCATGCACGGCATGTCGTCGAAGATCAACGATGCGGTGTGGATCATCTCGACGGCGCAGGCGGGGTCGAGGGCAGCCTGCAGCGGTCCGCCGAAAGCTGCCGCGACCTCGATCGTCATCAAAGGCCGGATGCGCTTGCCGCCGGCGAGCAGGCTGTAACGCATCGCCCGGTGCAATTGTTCGGGCTGGACGTCCTCGGTCGGCACCAGCTCTGCTAGCCGGCGTTCGATTTCGAACCGGGAGGAGTGATTGACGTCACGATGACCGCGATCCCCCAGCGACTGGGGCCCGCGCTCCCCCGCTTCAGCAGCCTGGAAATCCATCGGCCCCTTCGTTTGTCGGCTCGAGCGAACATCGACAGAATAAATGGCGCTTTAGCCTGTGGTCAACCGCTGCGTTCAGGTTTCACATTCCACCTCTCGTGTGATCCCCCGCGCCGGGTGCCGGCGCGGGGCCATCGAAATCCGCGCCTTCTGCACGCCCGGGCGGCGGTCAGCCGGGTTCAAGTCTCGTTGGAGTCATCGTCCTCGGGTTCTGGAGGCGAGTTCGTTCGCTCTTCTTCCAGCAGGGCGCGGAACCAGTTCGGGTGGTGGTGCTCGGCCCACTCACGGGTCACCGAACCGTCGATCAGCACCCGCCACGTCCCCGGATTGGCGATCGTCCCGAGGTAGGCATGGGCCAACACCCCCGCGATCAGGAAGAAGCCGAAGAGGTTGTGAACGGTCGAGGTGATGCAGACCGTCGACAGCGCGAAGGCGCCCTTGAAGATCAGCATCACTCCGGTGATCGACATCAAAATACCGAAGATCCCCGAGTACCAATAGAACATCTTCTGGCCGGCGTTGAATCGGCCCGCCGGCACCTCGCCCTTGTGGCCGAGGTAGCCGCCCAGCTTGCGCACCCAGTCCTTGTCGTAGGACTCGAAGAAGGCATCCCGGAACCACAACAGGGCGCCGCCGAGCGTTGTGACGATGAACACGATCCCTGCCCAGACGTGGAAGCTGTGGAGATTCTTGGCGTTGCCGAAGAGCAGATGCTGCCACAGGTTGAGGTTGAAAGCGAGGATCAGGCCCGTCACCGCCAGGATCACGAACGAGATCAGCCGGAAGAGGTGGATTCCGCGTTCCGCGAGATTGAAGCGCTCGATTTCCTCGGAGTAGGGGTCGAAGGTGATGCGCTTGGGCCCGTAGCTGTGGTAGTGGACGACGATGAAGAAGGCCACCAGCATGATCATTGGTCCGATGTATGGGCTGACGATCTGCTGGTGAATCGAGTTGATGTGAAATGACAACGGGTTGCAGCCGAAGAAGCGCCCGTTGGAGACCGTCACCGGTGTGCCGTCGGGGCCGCGGAGGTCGATCGTTTGCTGGCCCTTGAAGAAATGCACGGACGCCACGTGGCAGTCCTCGCAGCCGTTGACACCGAGCGCCATGCGGGTCGGAGCGGTGTTGTGGTTGATCGAGAACTTGACCTCCGAAGCCCCCTCCATCGGCGTTCCCGCGAGCGGGCTCTCGACCAGGATGCCGCCATCGTCGAGTTCGTAGGCCGTCTCCGATTTGATGAACACCGGACGAACCCGCTCGAATCGCCGGTTGCCCTGGAGCGTCTCGGCGAAGGCCTCGAGGCCGGCGACGATCTCCTCGTGGCGGTTGACCTCGAGATGGCCGTCCTCGTCGTCGTCCACGACCTGCTGCTTGAAGGCCTTCCAACCGGCCTCGTGCTCGCGCAGGAACAGCGGATAGACGAGCCCGTCCGCGTCCCGGTTGGCCCAGTAGACGGCCAGAAAGCGGTTCATGGGGTAGATCTTCTCGTCCTCCCGACGCTCGTAGTCCGGGTACCAGCGGCCCTCGACGCCCGGCTCCTCGGCGTCGTCCGGACGGGTGTAGAACTCGAGCTTGCCGGTGGTGGCCTCCTGGCCGTGCGCCGCCGCGCGATTGAGATGCGGAATGTGACAACTCTCGCAGCGGATTTTCTCGAGGTGGCCCGGTCGGATTGTGTTGTGCTCCGGCACCGGCGCTCCGAGGTAGCCCTCCATGTGGCACTCGGAGCAGGATTTGTTGCTGCCGTCGTACTCAGGCGCGACGGTGAACGCCGGCTCGATGCCCTTGGCGATCTGGTGGTCGAGGCCCGCCGGGTGGCAGGCGGTGCAGCTGACGCCCTGCTGGTTATGGATGTCCGGGTTGAAGATGTCGTTCCAGGAGAAGCCGCGCTTCTTGACGTCCGAAGAGCCGTGGCAGTACATGCAGTTGTCATCCGGCGGCGGCCACGACATGTCGAGGGTGATGGTGCCGTCGACGTTGAAGAGCCGCGTCTGGTAGGTGACGCTCGGCTCGCCGCCGCGGCGGACCGCCCCGTCGACGGTGCCGATGCGGGAGCCCGCGACGACCGCCCAGCGGTAGTTGCCGTTCTTGAGCTGGTCGACCCTGGCCTCGAAGTCGTAGCCCGCGAGGTGGCAGATCAGACAGTCGGCCTCGACCACCCCGCTTCGGTCCCAAGCACTCCGGTGGTAGTCGCCGTCGAGCGACTCGGCGAGCTCAGGGTTGTCGGCGAGGTGCTCGTCGTAGCGGTTGCCATCACGGTCGAACTCGAGACCGCCGCCGCCAGGGTGGCAGGCGCCGCACGGCGGCTCGCCCCGGCCCGGTGAGGAGAAGCCGACGAAGTCGTAGACCGTGAGGTCGATCTCGTCGGGATGGTCGTTCTGCTTCTTCGCCAGCTGCCGGAAGGCGAACGGGTACCAGCGCCCGAGGAAGCCGTTGGACAGGCTCCACGGCCGTCCCTCCTCGGCGCCGAAATCGTCTGACACCGTGTTCCACCCCATCTGGAAGTGGTAGCCCTCGGTGATGACGTCGTAGTCGTGACACATCCCGCAAGTCTGCTTGACCGAGAACGCCGCGTCCGCGTTCTCGCCGTTGATGGGATCGATGATGTCCCCGTCGTGGTCCACCAGGTAGATGGCGGGGTGCTGGGCAGCGGCCGGCGCCGCGGCGAGCAACACCAATCCGAAAAAAACCAGCGTCCCGAGCCGCAACCATCGATCGACCGGCTCACGAGTCATGCCGCACTCCCTTCCTCTCCAGACCGCACCGGGGGGCGATCGCCCGCGACCGGGGAGGCCGTGACACCGAATGCCCGGAAGACTCCGAGACGAAACACGCCGCCAGTATACACCCATATTTCGAACTGGTTATGCACTTCCATGTCTGCTCAAAAGCCGCAATCTCAAGAACGCTCGACAACCTGGAGCGCACGCGAGCGCGCCCGTGGACAGGGACGGTGAGCGGCAGCCGGGAGGAGGGCGCCACGCCCCGACGGCGCCTTCAGTCGGCGGACGGACCGTCGACGACGACGCGTGGGATTTCGGACGGGATCCGCACCAGGACCTCGTAGTTGAGGTTGTTGGACATGTCGGCGAAGGAACCCACCGAGATTTCGGAGGCGCCCTGGCGGCCCATGAGCACCACCTCGTCCCCGGCCCGCACCCCGTTGAGATCGGTGACGTCGACCACGAACATGTTCATGTTCACGATCCCGACCACCGGCGCCCGTTCGCCACGGATCAGCACGTACCCGAGGTTGCTGAGGCTGCGGGCGAAGCCATGGTAGTACCCGACCGGCACCGACGCGATCTTCATGTGCCGAGGCGCCTGGAAGGTGATGCCGTAGCCGATGAAGTCGCCCTCCTTCACCCTCTTGAGCGACATCACGCGGCTCTTCCACTCCATCACCCGACGCAGCGGGTCGCGCTGCGTGCGGGACCTGCGCGACATGAAATACTGCATGCGGGTCTCGGCCGTCGGCCAGAAGCCGTAGTGGGCGATACCGCAGCGCACCAGATCCATCCGGGTCTCCGGGTAGTTGATGGCCGCCGCCGAGCACGCGGTGTGCAGCCGCCGTGGTTCGACGCCGCGCTCGCGCAACCCGCCGACCCGCCGGTGGAATCGTTCGATCTGGTTCTGGATCCGCACGTGGTTGCCGATCGATTCGGCGCCGGCGAAGTGGGTGCAGGCGCCCTCGACGGTCACGAGATCACCGGCGGTGACGATCCGCTCGGCGACACCGGACACCTTGTCCGGTTCGAAACCCGTGCGGTTGAACCCAGTTTCGAGCTCGAGGTGGATGCGAGCGGCCCGCCCGATCCTGCGCGCCGCCTTGACTGTCCGGTCCAGGCGTCTGAGATCGAAGACGTAGAAGGAGATCCCGTGCTCCACCGCCCACGGAATGGCGGGGTCGGGCACGCTGCCCATGATCATGAGCTCTGTCTTCGGCCCGCATACGGCCTTGACCCGAACCGCCTCGTCGGCGCTGAAGACCGCGAACTGTCGGACCCCGCAACGCTCGGCGAGGGGTACGAAGGTCTCGATGCCGTGGCCGTAGGCGTTGCCCTTGATGACCGACGCGAAGGTCGTGCGTGAGCCGATCAGGCGCTTGAGAAACCGCAGGTTGTTGCGCAGCGCGGCCTCGCTCAGCTCGATCCACGAGCCGTGGACGTTTCCCTTCGGCTCAGCCATCACGCTCGAGCAACCGCTGAACCGCGGTCTCGAGCAGCGCCGAACCGATCGGCAGCAGCTCGTCGGGAAAATCGTAGTGCGGGTGGTGGAGGGCGGGAGTCGCCGTGCCAGCACCGAGACCGAACAGAACCGAGGGACATCGCCGCCCGAAGTGGCCGAAGTCCTCCGACCACGAGAATGCGCGCTCGGGCTCGACCAGCTCGCGGCCGCACTCGGCGGCGGCGGCCGCCACCACGGCGACGATCTTCGGGTCGTTGACCGTAGCCGGGAACGGCTCGGCAGCCCGCAGCTCCACCTCCAGATCCCAGGTCTCCGCGATCGACTCGGCGAGGCGGCGCAGCCGCTCATCGAGCCTCTCCAACGCCTCGTCGCTGGTGGCGCGAACCGTCGCCATGACCCGGCCCTCCCCCGGCGAGGTCCCGAAGGCCGGATGGCCCACCGCAGCGTGAATGACGGTCGCTTGCACCGAGTCCTCGAGACCCGTGAAGAGCTGGCGGGCAGCGCTCCAGGATTCGATCAGCTGGGCGACCGCCAGAGCGGGGCTGCGGCCGCGCTCAGGCTCGGCAGCGTGTGACGTCGCCCCCACCAGCTCGGCCGCGAGACCGCGCGACGCGCACGCGAAGACACCCGCCCTGACCACGACAGTGCCGAGGTCGAAGCCGGGGAGGTTGTGGACAGCGATCGCGCAGTCCGGACGGAGTGCGCCGAACGCCGGGTCCGCCAGGATCCCTGCCGCGCCCTCACCGGTCTCCTCGGCCGGTTGGAACAGCAGCACCAAGCGCCCCCGCGGCGGCCGGCCCGCCACGAACCGCCCCGCGGCACCGACCGCCATCGCCATGTGGCCGTCGTGGCCGCACTTGTGCGCGACTCCGCCGGTTTCCGAGCCGTGCGCGAGGTCGAGGGTCTCGTCGATCGGCAGAGCGTCCATATCGGATCGCAGCAGCACCGTCGGCCCGTCCGCGTCGCCCCCGAAGACCGCCGCGATCCCGTGGCCAGCGATTCCGCGCCCGATACTCTCCGGGTTCAGGCGCTCCAACTCCCGGACCAGCCGATCAGCCGTCCGCCGCTCCCGGTGGGCCAGCTCCGCACAGCGGTGAAGATCGTGGCGCAGATTGACGAGGTCGGCGTGGTGGCGGCTGTCGATGGCTCGTGCTCCCCAAGTCGGTTTTCGCCCCGGTCGGGGCGGTCGGGCGGGGCCTCCGATTCCACGGTATAATGACGCGAGATTACGACGACACCTCGCCCCGCCCACAATCACCTGCCAAGCATAAGGGAGTCCCAAGCGTGACACAATCATCGCCGAACGATGTCGAATACGTGAAGGTCGCCACCGAGGAAGAGTTCCCCTCATGGGCGCCGCGAGCCGAGGTCGCCCGCTTCTTCCACGAGACCATGAAGCCTTACAACGACGCGCTCGAGGACGTGGAGGCGGCCCTCGACTACGCCTTCGTGCCGGCTCGCGGCCAGGGCGGCTTCCTGATGCTCGTCCACGAGCGGGAGAAGCTGCTCGGCGGGCTGCTGATGCTGCGCACCGGCATGGGCGGATACATTCCCGAGCATCTCCTGCTCTTCGTGTCGGTGCTGCCCGAGACCCGTGGCCGAGGCATCGGCGGCGACCTCATCCGGCGTTCGATCTCGGAGTGCGACGGCGATGTCAAGCTCCACGTCGAGTACGACAACCCGGCAAAGCGGCTTTACGAACGCCTCGGCTTCACCTCTGCCTACGCCGAGATGCGCTACAAGAACCAGTGAGCAGGCAGTCCCCATGAACCGCGTCACCATCGACCTGAACGCCCTCGAGCACAACATCCGCACCGTCGACGAATGGCTGACCGCGCGCGATGCTTCGTGGACCCTGGTCACCAAGGTGCTGTGCGGGCACGTCGATACGCTCGACGCGCTGCAGCGGCTCGGCGTGCGGTCGATGGCCGACTCGAGGTTGGCCAACCTCAAGGCCATCACCCGGGTGATCGACGATTTCGAGTCGTGGTACCTGCGGCTCCCGCACCTGCCGGCGGTGCCGACGATCGTCGAGCTCGCCGACGTCAGCCTCAACTCGGAGATGCGGGCCATCGAGGCCCTCGACGCGGAGGCCGGACGTCGCGGCAGAGTCCACCGCGTCGTGGTGATGGTGGAGCTCGGCGACCTGCGCGAGGGCGTGCTGCCGGGATCACTGGTGGAGTTCTACGAGCGAGCCTTCCGGTTCGATCACATCGAGGTGATCGGCATCGGCGCCAATCTCGGCTGTCTGTCAGGGGTGGTTCCGAACGTCGACCAGATCAGCCAGCTGGTGCTCTACCGCGAGCTGCTGGAGCTCAAGTTCGGGCGTCGGCTTCGGTTCATTTCCGCCGGCTCCAGCGCGGTCCTGCCGCTGATGCTCGAGGACCGGGTGCCTGCAGCGGTCAACCACTACCGCATCGGCGAAGCCGTCTTCCTCGGCACCGACCTCGTCAACGGCGGCACCCTGCCCGGACTGCGAGACGACGCCATCACGCTCGAGGTGGAGGTCGTCGAGGTCCGCGAGAAGGGGCTCGTGCCGCTGGGCGAGGTCACCTCCATGACGCCGTTCGAGACTTTCGACGACGATGACGAGGTCCAGCCCGGGCAGCGCGGTTACCGCGCGGTCATCACCATCGGCCAGCTCGACACCGACATCCGCGGGCTGAGCCCGCTCGACAACCGCTACCAGCTCGCCGGCGCCAGCTCTGACCTGGCGGTGCTCAACATCGGCGACATCTCGGAGGGCCTGTCGATCGGTGACACGATCTCGTTCCGGCCCAGCTACGGCGCGATGGTCCGCCTCATGCTCTCGCCCTACGTCGACAAGGCCGTGGTCCCGCCGATCGGCGACTACCTCCACGGGGCGGGACCCGACGAGCGGGTGGAGGTCCCCCCCGCCTTGCGCCGGACGTGACCCTGCCGGAGCAGCGGCCCGCGGCCGCGACGACCCCCGTCGATCCTCAGCGTACGCCGAGCCGCTCGCGTGCGTCGGCCGCCCACGGCCCCTGCGGATCGAGCTCGAGGCTCCGGCGGAGGAACTTCCGTGCGCGCTCGGGATCATTGACGGCGAGCCCGAGCAGGTAGTGGGTTTCCGCCCGCCGCGGCGCCACACGCCGCGCCTTCTCGAGAGCCGCCGCCGCCCCCGCACCGTCACCCGCCCGCAGCCGGGCGCGGCCGAGATTGAGCCACCCTTCGAAGCGATCCGGCGCGAGACGGGCCGCGGTCAGAAAGCTCGCGGCCGCCGCGTCGACACGGTGGAGGTCGAGCAGGATCGCGCGCACTATGCGCCGCGCACGCCGAGCGTGCTGATGGGACGGGACCGGACCGCGGAAGCGCCGCCGGGCGTGCGGGTGGGTTTTCTGGGCTTCCACGACCCGCCACGGCCGGTGGAGGTCGAGCAGGATCGCGCCGTAGTTGTTGTGGTACGAAGCCTGGTCAGGGTCGCGCTCCACTGCCCGCGCGTAGGAACGCGCGGCCGCCTCCGCCTCTCCGCGCCGGCGCTGGATCGAGCCGAGGACCGCCCACGGAAGGGCGTGGTCCGTCGCCCGCTCCGCGGCCAACACCGCACCTCGCTGCGCCGCCGCCTGCTGCGCGGGCTCGAGCCGATCGAACCACGCCAGCGACAAATCGTGCGGCTGCAGGTTGGGGAGCGGCTGCGGCTCCGGCCGCGTTGTGCTCGCGCCCCGTCGCACCCACAGCTGCGCCCGGTCGTCGAAGCCCAACAGCGACAGCTCGGTCGAGGCGGCGGCCGCCTCCAGCATCGCCTCGTCATCGTGCCCGATCAGAAGGGTGCGGAAGCCGAAGGATCCGATCAGCTCCTCGGCAGGGGTCCTCCGCAGACTCTCGATGAGCTTCGCGTACATGTAGTCTCGGCCGTCGAGGAAGACCTGCAGCCGCGGCCACGAGCGCCAGATCAGGTAGCCGCCAAAACCCCACGAGTTGTAGAGCGGGCCCGGCAGCCCCCAACGCTCGACGAGATCGACCGTGGCAATCGGGGCCGACAGGTTGTCGAGCCCGAGGCCGAACCGGTAGTGCCGGCTCTGGTCCTGGTGGACGATGGTCGGCCGTGGTGACAGCAGCGCGGCGGTGGTGATGACGACCAGGACCGCCACCATTGCTGCCCGGATTCCCGGAGCCAACAGTCGGTGGAGGTTGGGTGCGTGCCGCACCGAGCCGCGGCCGACCGCCTCCGCCGCCGTTGTCAGGCCCAGCGCCAGGATCGGCGCAACCACCACCGCGAAGACTCCGATGTGGCGCAGCGAGCGCAGCGCGAGCAGGGCGAAGCCGACCCACAGCGCGAGATCGGCGAGGGCCATCCGCCGGAGCGTGGCCGCCAGCAGCGCGCTGCCCCCTGCGAGCACGAGGTAAAAGAAGAGGAAATCGTCGAGACCCGGCGGCAGCCACTCCCGCACCTTGGCAGCGCGGATCGCGTCCGAAGTGGCGATCCGCCACAGCGGGGTAAAGATGTGGAGGCCGAACGGGTTGACCAGCATCGCCGGCAGGCAGGCGGCGCCGGCCAACAGCAGCCGGCGGCCGGCGGCCGGCGTGCCGCGCGCCGCGATCAGTGGCAGCCGCCCGGCCGGCAGGGCCCCCGCACCGTGGGCCGCCACCACCACGGGCGCCAGCACCACTCCGGGGTGAAGGTTGGCCCAGGGGATGCACAGGACCGGAATCCACCACGCCACCCGCCCGGCCGGCCGCGCCACCGAACGCAGACACAGCAGGTCGACCACCGGCAACAGAAGCAGCGTGAAGATTTCCGGCCGCGTGTAGAGCCGGAAACGGATCAGCACGAGGCCCAAAAGCAGCGCCAGCGGCACCGCCGGTCCGCGCGCCCCGCGGGCGCGAGCCGCGGCGGCCCACAGCAGCACCAGAGCACCGGCGGCTGCCGCCTTGACGGCGACCAGGAGATCGAATCCGCCGAGCCTCCACACGATGGCCATCACCAGGTTCGAGAGCCACTCGTGGTTGGGGAACACGGCTTCGGTGGTGGTGTACGAGTAGACCTCGGCACGCTCGAGTCGGCCGCTCTCCAGCAACCGCTCGCCGTTTCTCAGGTGCATGAAAAGGTCGGACTCGGTGATGTGGAAGCAGGAGACCACCACAGCCGCCAGGGCAACGGCAGCGATCAGCGCCAGCGCCGGCCGATCGTGGACGGAAGGCTCGAAAGGGGTCGTCATGAGGAGAAAGGCTCTCGACGAGCCCTCTCGAGTCTAGCACCGGGCCGGGCCGACGGATCCCAGGGCCGAGCGCCGTGCGGTCACCGCGGCAACGACGAGCGGAACCGCCCCGTCCGCCGGAGCTGAAAGCCTTCCTCCTGGGCGGCCGCCAGCTCCGGCTTGAAGCGTGCGTACTCCGCCCCGCTCGCCGTCCGCCGCAGCCAGTCGCCGACCTTGTCGAGGTTCGCCGGCTGCTCCCGTACCAGCTCCCGCAGCTCGCGCTGCCGCGCGTCGCCGAGCTCCGGGCCCTCCCGCCGCCAGGTCGCCAGCACCACCTGCGTCGGCGTCGCGAAGACCGCGTCGGCCCCGTTGCGCACGGCCTCCTCGAGCTCGGCCAGCGGGTCCGACGACAGCAGACGCGGCGGCCGCGGGAACTCGATCCGCCCGGCAGGGCCCTCGAACCGGCGGCCAGACCGCTGCCGGAAACCCCGCTCCTTCAAGACCGCCGCGATCCGGAGACGCGCCGATGGGTGGAGGAGATCGTAGTCGTGGTTGTCGTAGAACTCATCCACGAAGATCGACACCGCCGGCAGCCAGCCGCAGGCTGCGGCGTTGAGGCCGGCGCGATTGAGCCAACGGGCAACCTGTTCGACGTTCATGATCCTCCAAGCACGCCGCCGGCGCCGGCCGAGGACCCGCTGCTCTTCCGACGGCACCTGTGTGAACCTCGCGGAGACCGCCGGGCCTTCCGACGGCGTCGTCTCTCCGCGTCCCTCGAGGGCGCGGAATCCGGTCGCTCGGCTGACGGTTTCTCTCACCAGACTTTCTCCCGGGGGGGAACATGCAACTCCAAACTGACGGGCGCTACCTCATCACCGGTGCCGGCGGCGGCATCGCCGGCAGCATCATCTCGACCTTCGCAGAGGCCGGCGGCCGTCTCGCGCTGGCCGACATCCTCCTCGACGAGGTCCGGCAGCGGGCCGAGGCCCACGGCGCCGTCGCCCTCGAGGCCGATCTCACCGACCCCGAGGCGACCACCATGATGGTGCGGGAGGCCCGCGACCGCCTCGGCGGCCTCGACGGGCTGATTCACACCACCGGGGGCTTCGCGATGGCGCCTGCCGACGAGCTCGACGTCGGGCTCTACGAGAAGATGTTCGACCTCAACGTGCGGTCCCTGGTGATCACCGCGGGCGCGGTCCTACCCGTGCTGCTCGAGGACGGCGGAGGCTTCGTGGCCGCGTTTTCAGCGGGCCCGGCATGGCATCGCTCGGGTGGTGGCGGCATGAGCGTGTACGCGGCGGCCAAGGCCGCGGTGCAGGCCTACCTGCACGCGGTGGAGGACGAGCTCTCGAGTCAGGGGATCTCGACCGCCGTCGTCTACCCGATGGGCGTCGTCGACACCCCGGGCAACCGAAACGCCATGCCGGATGCCGACCGCGAGCAGTGGATCGACCCGGCGGAAATCGCCCGCGCGCTGCTCACGGCCGCCGTCAGCGGGCCGCGCGGCCGGCTGCGCGAGCTGCCGATCTTTCCCGCCCCGTAGTCCACGCCGTCGTCACCACGGGTTGAAGTGGACGCGAAGCAGGAAACGGCGGCCGCGCCGCGGTCCTTCGGCATGGCGCGGACGTAGTTCGCCACCACCCTGGCCGCTGGGTCGGGGTACCAGCTGAGGGCGAGGCTGACATCGGTGAGCTCACCGCCCTCTCAATTTTCGCCGTGATCGCTCTGCGAGGATCATCTCAGGTGCCTGACACCCACTTGTGATGTTTTCCAGGAATTCCTCAAGCACGCGGGACGCTCCGGATCCATTCTGCCAACGTGAGGTTGTGACACCGCCCTGTGTGCCCTTTGCTTTTGCACCCTTTGCGTCCGTACACCTCGCAAGGGCTCCGGTAGTATGGGGACCAAGCTCAACGGGGAGGGAGCACTGCCATGAAAGCCGTCCACATCGCCCCGATCCTCGCCGCCTGCCTGCTCGCACTGCCTGCCGCCGCTGACGAACCGCGACCGGTGAGCGAGGCCACGGAGACCTGTCTGATCTGTCACGAGTCGCTCCACCCGGGAATCGTGGCGGGCTGGAGGTCGAGCCGACACGCTGCGATCACCCCGGCAGCGGCCACCGCGGTCGAGGGACTCTCCCGCAAGGTCTCGAGCGATGACATTCCGGGCGACCTCGCCGGCGTGGTCGTCGGATGTGCCGAGTGCCACACCCTGCGCCCGGACCAGCACGAGGGAGTTTTCGACCACAACGATTACCGCGTCCACTCAGTGGTCAGCCCGGGCGACTGCGCGGTCTGTCACCCGGTGGAGGCGGAGCAGTATGCCGGCAACATCATGGCGCACGCCCATGGCAACCTCGAGGGCAACGCGCTCTACCAGGACCTCGAGCGGAACATCCTGGGAGTACCGGTTCGCGACGGCGGGCGGCTGGTGTTCCGGGAGCCGGACCCGGAGACCGAGGCCCTGGGCTGCCTGTACTGCCACGGCACCCGCCTCGAGGTCACCGGCATCGAGACCCGTGAGACCGACTTCGGAGATATGGAGTTCGCGGCGATCGCCGGCTGGCCCAACCAGGGCGTCGGCCGCGTCAATCTGGACGGCACGTTGGGCTCCTGTTCCGCCTGCCACACCAGGCACAGCTTCGCCATCGAGATCGCACGCAAGCCCTACACCTGCAAGGAGTGCCACGTGGGCCCCGACGTGCCGGTCTACAAGGTCTACTCCGCGAGCAAGCACGGCAACATCTACCACTCGAAGAAGCAGGAATGGGACTTCGAGGTGGTGCCCTGGACGGTTGGCCGCGACTTCACGGCCCCGACCTGCGCGGCCTGTCACGTCAGCCTGCTGGTGAGCCCGGACGGTGAGACGATCGCCGAGCGCACCCACGGCATGAACGGCCGCATCGCGTGGCGGATCTTCGGCCTCGTGTACTCCCACGCCCACCCGAAGGATCCCGACACCACGAAGATCCGCAACAAGGACGGCATGCCGCTGCCGACGGCGCTCGACGGCACGCCGGCGTCCGAGTTCCTGATCGATGCCGAGGAGCAGGCGCGGAGGCGGAAGACGATGTCGGCGATCTGCCTCTCCTGCCACGGCGAGGCCTGGGTGCGCGGCCACTTCGACCGCTACGAGCGGAGTCACGAGACCACCAACGCCGCCACGATCACCGCGACCCAGATCCTGAAGGAGGTCTGGGAGCGGGGACTTGCAGAGGGACCGGCTGCCGGTGGCAGCCCGTTCGACGAGGCGATCGAGCACCGTTGGGCCGATATCTGGCTGTTCTATGCCAACTCGATCCGTTTCACCGCGGCGATGGCCGGCGGCGGCGACTACGCGGTCTTCGCCGACGGCCACTACACGCACTCGAAGCGGGTCAAAGAGATGCAGGAGTGGCTCGAGGAGCGCGGGCAACCGGCACGCTGAGGTCCGGGATCAGTCGCTGATGCGAAGGTGTCGCCGAGAGTGGTGCCCAGTGGTGCCGCGTGCCCACCCGAACTTCGCCGTTAAAAGAAGCCGGAGCACCTCCTCGAGCTTCCGCATCTCGATCCTTCTTCCCGGCATCCTGCCTCCTCTCCAGGCGGCAAGATTGCCTGTTCCGGATCTCTCTGCTCAGCTCACCTCACACTGCGATTCCGACGATCGTGGACACCATTACGACGATTGCGGAAACCGTTACGACGAAACCCGGTGAGATATGCAGGCTAGAGGTATTTGAATCTGATCACCACCCGGATTCGACGGCGCGGATCAGGTCCTTGCGGTCATTCGGTGCGTGCTCGAGGAGCAGGCCGAGGATCTGCCGCTTGCGCCTCGCCGATTGCGGCTCGTTGATGGTCAGTGTGGCACCGTCCCCCTCGAGATCGAGCACCATCTGCAGCTTACGAAAGTCGACCACGGTGAAGGCGAATGGGTTGCTCTGCTCCCTCAATTCGACCTTCCAGATCTCGCCCCAGGTGATGGTGCGCGAGCCGATCGCGCCGTGCGAGGTCACGCCCTGTTCGTCGATTTCGACGCGCTGCGCCGAAATGCTGACGAACCAGAGGGTCAGCAAAGGCAGAGCGAGGGACACGACCGGAATCGAGATGAAGTGAAGGCCGGTGATCGCCTGCTCCGAGGGCCACTCGGGTTCGAGGCCGAGCAGCGAGGGCCGGCCGAGCGGCCCGACCCACAGGGTGTCAATCGCCAGAGTGACGAAGATCAGACCGCCGACCATGCAGATCGCATCGCAGAATACCGCGAGCCAGGCGGGCGCGATCGGCACCCCCGGGCGTCCGGCGGTAGCCCGGTAGGACCCGCCCAGCAACACGAGTCCGGCGAGGAGAGCCGCGACGCCGCCCGCCGCCGCCGTGGTGTCGAGCCACGGCGTCGCGAGGGTCCAGGGCACCTCCTCCTCGTCCACCGAGCCGGCGAAAAGCTGCCCGAAGGCGATGAACTGCGGACGGAAATCCAGTGTATCGAGCTCGCGGCGACGAAAGCGCCGCCACTCACGAACCGGCACGCCGCGGCCTCCCTCCGCGGGGACCACGCCGGCGGCGAGCCGCTCGAGCTCGGCGGCGAGGGAGAGGTACTCGCTCAGCTGCTCCTTCTCCAGCCAGACCATCGAGCCCCAGTCGGGGTTGTCATACGCACCGAGCAGGGTGATCTCGAGGCACGCGATCTCTCCGTACGTCGCATGGTCGAGGAGCTCGACGGAGGCGATCTCGTGCAGGCCGTCGCGAAAGCTGTAGACCAGTCCGACCGGTTCGATGATCGACCGTTCGTCGACAAACCACTGCCACTCGGTCTCGTCCACGCAATAGGATCCCGACTCGCCCATCAAGCTGAGCACCACATCCCGGATCTCAGGCGTCGACTCCAGCCCCTCGTAGTCGAGCTCGAGGAGATTGTCCCCGAATCTCTCTCGCACCTGCGACTCGGTGAATGGCGCCTTTTCGACCTCGAGCGCCACGATGTCCTGGCTCGTCTCACCCTCGAGCCGGTCCGGAAACTGCAGGTAGACCAGCGCCGCGCCGAGCGAGATCAGGACGATCGCGGAATACTTCCGCAGCCACATGCTTCCTCCCCACGGTGGTGCCGCGTTCAACGATCGCGGACGACGATGGTTCCCGCGATCATGTCGTGGAGACCGCGCTTACGATCGGTGAAGGCGACCATCAGGTAGCCGACACACAGCAGCATCGAACTGACCACATAGCCGAAAAGGCGAACGATCGCGGTTCCGACGCCGAGCTTCGAGCCGTCGTCGCGGAGGATTCGAACACCGCACGCCATCTTGCCGAGCGTGCGCCCGGAGCGGGCCCATCCGACAACGAGGTAGAGCGCCGGGAGCAGCATGGTCAGAGCCCAGGTGACGGATATCAGGTAGATCTGCAAAGCCGGGGCGCGCTGACCGAGGAGGCCGCCAAGCAGGCCGGCACCGATGGTCAGGAGCCCGCTCACAACAGCCAGGACAAGCGCGTCGACAACCCACGCGAGAACGCGAATCCAAAAACCGGCATAGCTGCGATCGGTCCGAGCCGCGGACGGTCGTCCGGCGGGCGGCGGGGCGGCTTGACGGGGCTCGAGCTCGTGCTCGCCGACCGATCTCGGAGGCGGCGCCGGACGCCGAGCAGGCTTTGCAGGCGGCGGAGGCGCCGCCTGCGGGGGTGGGGCAGAACGAGGCGGAGCCGGCGGCGGTGGCGGCGTTCGAACCGGCGCCGCGTCGGGTGCGGGAGCAGCAGCCCGTGGCGGCCTCGTCGGTGCGTCCTCCATGACATCGGCAATGTTCAAGGACGCCGTCTTGTGCGCCTTTTCGAGCAGCCCTTGAACGTCGATTTGCACCGTGGCGTCGGGGTCGGGCGGATCGTGGAAGACCGCCACCGCGGTGCCGAAGCAGATCGAGTCCTCGTGCCGGAGCAGGTGTCGGGTGACCCGCTCGCCGTTGACCCAGACGCCGTTGACGCTCCCCAGGTCGGTCAGCACGAACCCCTGGATCGTGCTGGCGATCGTCGCGTGGCGCCTCGAGATGGTCTTGTTTTCGAGCTGAATGTGACAGTCTTCCGACCGGCCGAGCAGCGACTCGCCGAGGGCCAGCTCGATCTCCTGGATCGGCTCGTCCCGCTCACCGGATCCGCGAATGAGAAGCTTGGGCATGCGTTGGCGATCCCCCTTCTGTGACGGCCGCCCCATATCGAGTATACGGTGACGCGCTCATGAGAGCGGAACTCTGTCTCGTAATCAGTTGCCACACTGTCGCTTTTTTCTCAGGAATTTTGCGCCTTCGTACAATGGAGAGGCGGCGATGATGCGGTCCGGAAACCGGGAGACCAGTCGATGAACCACCTCACCCTCAGCTACTACGACGGTGACGGGCATACCCGAACCTTCATCTCGGACGGCAGCCCGTTCAAGATCGGCTCGGCCCCGAGCTGTGCCGTCTCCATCGAGGGGCTCGAGCCTGAGGTCTGCGAGATCTACCTGGCACAAGACGGTTACTACGCCCACGAGCTCGACGGCCGTGTCGCCATCTCGGATCGACCCGGTCCGGGCTACCTCGTGCACAACGGCACCCTCACCCTCGACGATTGGCTGTCGCTGCGGGTCGACATCGAAGCGGCACCGTCCGTGGTGCCGGATCCGCGCCTCGAAGCGGCCACGCCGCGCGCCTCCCAGGATGCCGGCGTCAGCCCGGTTTCGGCCGCGGGATCGAGGACCGCGGTCGTGCTCGGCCTGCTGCTGCCGGGCGGCGGCCAGGCCTACAACGGTCAACCCTTCAAAGGGGCATTCGTCCTGCTCGCCACGGTGCTGGTCATCCCCTGGATCTGGAGCCTCGTCGACGCCCGATCGACGGCTGCACGCTTGGCTGCGGCCGGCGGACGCACTCGGCGAGGTGGCCCGCTGTGGTTCATCCTCCACGGGTGGTTCGCCGTCAACGTGGCGTTGACCGTGCTTCTGGTGCTCACCCTCACGGGGGTTCTCCAATGAGCGGTTCGACGAGCCGTTTCGGCTGTCTCGGGTGCTCGTGGGTCGCGGCGATGGTCTTCGGTTCGGTGGTGCTTTCCGCCACCTTGATCTGGATAGCTCCGCAATGGCTGCAGCCGATCCTCTTCTGGAACGAACCGCCGCAGCCTCCGGAGGCGATTCTGATTTCGGAGGAGCTTCTCACCGACGACGGTGAGACCGAACCGGCTGCGAATCCAGAGACCGAGGTGGAGAAATGGCAGCGCTTCGCCGTTGCCGCCGAATACCGGGAGGCGGAAGGCATCGAACTCACGACGCTCGGCGGCTCGACATTTCACCTTCCCCCAGGCGCGATATCGGGCGACCGGCCCGTGACGATCACGCCGGTGACCCGGGTGCCGGGCGCGATGGTCCAGGATGGTGCGATTCCGGTCGGCCCCGTCTTCCACCTACAGATCGGCGGCGAGGAGCATTGGAGCTTCGATCGACCGATCGAGGTCTCGGTTCCGTTTGACCCGGCGGTCACAGGGAGGTCGTTCGAGCAAGCCCGGCCGACCCTCGCAGTGTGGGAGACCGATCGCTGGAGACCGCTCCCCACCGCGTACGACGCCGGTCGGGCCACCCTGAGGGCCGACGTGCCCCACGCCTCTATCGTCGGCCTCCTCTGGGGTGTC
Organism: uncultured Thermoanaerobaculia bacterium; assembly: GCA_964609835.1. GTDB lineage: Bacteria > Acidobacteriota > Thermoanaerobaculia > Thermoanaerobaculales > Sulfomarinibacteraceae > Sulfomarinibacter. The sequence goes on along the minus strand of CAZSTH010000003.1, from coordinate 8,888 downwards.
GGCAAAGGCGTGGCGATTGGATGGGCGATTGTCACCACCGAGCCCGCACAGGCGATCTGGCAGCAGCTCAAGAGCAAGTGCGACGCCGTGTACTCGACCGACAACTTCGACCTCAACTACCTGAGCGCCGGCAAGGATGGCGCCCCCATGCCCGATTCGGACTATCTCGACCACACCGCCTACAACGGCAAGAAGCACGATGGCCATCCGCGCTATATCACCGACCTCGGCGATTTCCTCGAGGACGGTCGCAAGTGGCTGCCGGACGTCAGAATGAGCGTGCCCGAGGTTTGGTTCGACCGCTACGAGGCCTTCGTGATTCCACTCGACGACTTCGGCGCCTCGAAGCTCGGCGGGCCGCTGATCATCTCGACGACGATGGAGTACGACGGGAAGCTGCCCGCCAACCTCGCCTATGATATGCGCCGCACCTGCGTGCACGAGTTGATTCACGTCGCCCAGGATGAGTCGATCTCCAACCTCCAGGACTTCGCGCTCGATCTGCGTTGGTGGATCGAGACGACTGCAGAACACCTCTCGATCAAGCTGATGAAGGCCCGCGCCGGCCAGGCCAACCCGAAGCCCTTCTTTTACACTTCACGTTCACCCCGCCTCCCGGCGGTTGGTCTGGACGGTTCGACCGAACTCCAACCCTACGCCTACGCGCGTCTCCTCGACTGGATGGAGGCCAATGGCGTTGACACAGTGGATGCGATCCAGGCTGTGAACTCGCGTTGGAAGATCAGCGAGAAGGCCCTCGATGAAGAGATTCGAAAACGAAACTCGAAAGGTCTCGGCCTCTCCGACTACCACGCGACCTTCGCCCGCGAGTATTACCTTGCCAACGCCTGGACGGGGAGCATGACCGGCCGGGACAAGGCACGGCTCGTCTACGACCTTGGACGGTTCAGGTTTCCGGTGATCTCGACGCTGGTGAGAGGCAACTACGTCGCGAGGTTCTACGACGAGATCAAGATCGAGGAACCGGCGGTTGTCTCCAAGATCTACGCGTTCGATGCCCGCAGCCTGCCGAAGCGCCGCCAGACCCACCTCGTGGTTCAGGTGGAGGCTCCGCTGACCGCAAACGCAACCTCGATCTTTTATGCCGAGCAGCGGGGAAACCCGCCCTACGACGGGAAGCCGCCGGCCTTTGCCGTCCACTACGCCCGACCCGTCGCCACCATCATGAGCTCGAAGAAGATGGCGTCCGGAAGGAACCTGAGCGATGACTACATCAACCGAATGACGGTTGTCGTCAACCACGGGTCGTTCGCCAGCGACGACGCGCCGATCACCGTCCGGCGCTGGATGCTCATGGCACCGGAGTGGGTCTCGGCCTTTCGGCAGAACGACGGCAACTACGCCGTATCGTGGCATCAGGCCGAAATCAAGTCCGCCGCCGACGGGGCCGCCTTCATAGGCTACGATCTCTATCGCCGTCCGTTCGGTGCGACCGAATTTCCGAACGCTCCCGTGAATTTTCTGCCGTTGACCGACGAGTTCTATGTCGACAACCCGCCCAGTGACGGTTTCTGGGAGTACACCGTGCGGGTGGTGGACAGCGCCGGGAATCTCAGCGAGCCTGCCCCGATCGACACAGAGGGCGACCCATTTGTCGGTACCTGGGAGGGACGGCTCCGCTTGATCGAAGGATCGGTCGCCGAGCTCGCCACCCGAACCCTGCGGGCCGAGATCGCGAGGTCCGGCGGCGGCCAGCCTGAGGGCGTCGAGGCGCTCATCGCCGCGTTCGAGGGCATGCTCACAGCGGTCAACCTCATGCTCAGGATCGGCGTGCCGGTGACCTTCGAGGTCTCCAACGAGCGTGGCAAGTACGTCGTGCGGCCCGTCAAGGCCATGGGCAAACCGGTCGGCGACGCAGAAGAGCTCGTGCTCGACCGGCTCGGTCTTTCGACCATCGGGATGCTCCCGAAGACGCCGCAGGGCGACGCCGTCCTGCTCAGTCTCTCCGCCAAGGACGAGATCAACCGCGAGTACTACGACACCATCGAGAACGATCCTGATATCGGGACCATGCGCTTCGGCCTCAAGGTGGCATTCAAGCGAACCAATTCAACACCACCGTGAGAAGGCCGGAGGGATGTCGACCGGGCTCAGCCTTTCGACAGATCCTCCGCGGATGGTCGGTATTCCGGGTCACCGCGCCACGTCAACTCACGCCAGGGCTCGAGGCCGAGCAGCGCCTCGCCGCCGAACATACCGGTCTCCATTCCGAGCAGCATACCCGCCAGCATCCCGATGTGCCCGCCGAGCACGGCGGAGCCGGTCCAGTCCGCGAGCATTGGCCCCATCCAGTGTCCGATCCAGACCATTCCGGCGATCATCAGGGCGTTGCCGAAGACGTGGGTCGAGATCCACCGACGGATGTTCGTACGGGCCAGCTCGGCACAGCGGGTGAACGCGAGTCCGGTCGGGATCGCCCCGAGCAGCATGAGCCCGGTCATCCACGAGAAAACCATGGGCCAGAAGCTCCCGCCGCCGGTGTGGGAGCCGTGCCCGCCATTGTCAGCCGCGGGAGGCGGCTGATGACCGGTTGCGGGCGCCACCCGATCCTCCTGATCGTCGCGGCGTGACGAGGAGGCTGGCGCCGGAACCGGGTCGTCGCAGCAGCCGCTCGCGGCCATCTCGCCCATCACGTCAGGTTGAGCGCCGTGGTCGCTGCAGCCGTGACCCATGGCAACGTGGAAGCCGGCATTTGGGGGCGGCGCCGTGAAACCGAGATCGACCCACCAGCCGGCGAGCATACCGAGCCCGCCGAACGCCCCCATGACCAGGAGCATGTCGATCCGGTGATTGAGGCGGAGCCGGTGGACCCACGCCTGGTGGACGAGACCGGCGACGGCGGCGGCGACCGCCATGACCTCGAGACCGAGTCGCCAGTCGAGCCGGCCGAGCAGAATCACGGCGACGCCCTGTGCGAGAGTCGCGGCAGACAGCGCGATTGCGAGGAGCGATGAGCGAATGGTGGTCATGGTGTCTCCCGAACCAGGCGTCCCGACGCCGGAACGGCCGCCTCGGCCACGGCCTCGTGCTGGTCGTCGTCGAGGACCCTGATGGCGCGCCAGGTCACCACCAGGCTCGAGCAGGTCATGAGCACCGTGGCGGCGACCGGATGGAGGATGCCTGCCACCGCCAGACTGATGCCGACGGCGTTGTAGGCAAGGGCGATGGCAAGGTTGCTGCGGATCGTGGCGACCGTCCTGCGGGCGAGGTCGACCGCCCAGGGGATGGCCTTCAGGTCGCCACCGTGCCAGCTCAGGTCGGCGACCTCGAGGGCGAGATCGGCGCCCTCGGCGACTGCGATGCCGACGTCGGCCGCAGCCATGGCCGCAGCGTCGTTGACGCCGTCGCCGACCAGCAGAACCCGGCGTCCTGCCGAACGGTGGGCGTCGACCTCGCGGAGCTTGCCATCGGGGTCGAGATCGGCAAGCACCCGGTCGACGCCGAGATTGCGAGCGCGCTCGGCACGATCGCCGGTCAGCACCTCGGTCGCCAGGCCGAGCACGCGAAGATCGGCGAGCGCATCGCGCCAGCCGGTCCGCGGGTGCTCGTCGATGGCCGCTGCCGCTACCGGCCGGCCGCCGCGCAACACGGCGAGGCGGCGCGCTCCGACCGGTGCATTGAGCGAGGAGTCCAAAGCGTGCCAGTCCGGATCGTCGCCGATCCCGAGCCCGTCGGGGTCGCCGATGGTCCAGTGCTCCGGCTCGGCCTCGCCGAGCCGAACCCTGCCGGCGAAGCCGACTCCGGGCAGCAGGCGGGTGTCGCCGGCGGTTCCGGCCGGGTCGGGAACCAGATCGCGGAAGGCCGATGCGATGGGGTGGCTGCTGGCATCCTCGAGGATCTGGACCGCGCGCCGAACCTCCTGGCGATCGCCTGCATCGCCCTCCGCGACCAGATCGAGCAACGACAGAGTCGACCTGGTCAGCGTGCCGGTCTTGTCGAAGATTGCCACATCGACGGTCGCGAGCGCTTCGACCACCGCCCCCGAGCCGGCGATGAGGCCACGTCCGGCGAGTCGGGCCAGCGCCGCCCACGCTGCAAGCGGCGTCGCCAGCCCGAGGGCGCACGGGCAGGCGACGAGCAACACCGCCATGGCGTTGAACAGACCCACGGTCCAGCCGTCGAGGAGGGTCCAGAGCGCGAAGGTCGAGCCGGCGATGATGAGCACAACGGGCAAAAAAATCGCGACCAGACGATCGGCGCGGTGCTGCCAGGACGTCGGTTGGCGGCGGGCGTGCTCGATGGCGTCGAGGATGCCGTCGATCCGGCGCTCGCCGGCGATCGCCGTCGCCCGGATGACGAGCCCGACGTCCAGGGTGTGGGTGCCGGCCCACACCCCGTCGCCCGGCCGCCGTACGACGGCGAAGCCTTCGCCGGTCATCTCGGCCTCCCGAACCCACGCCGTGCCCTCCTCGAGGACACCGTCGACCGGAATCGTCTCGCCCGGATCAACCCGGATCAGGTTGCCGGCCCGGACCTCGTCGAGGGGGACCTCGGTGACCGTGCCGTCATCTTCGAGACGGCGGCACCTCGTGTTCTCAGGCGCCCACGCCCGGGTCGCCGTCAGCGCCCGATCCTGGGCGCCGGTGGCGACCTGCTGACCGAAAGCGTAGACCACGAGCAGAATGCTGACGATTTCGAAGTAGACGTCGCCGCGGCCGGTCAACGCCGCGACCGCGGACGCGGTGAAGGCGCCGATGACGCCCGTGATGAACAGCCCCTCCAGGGTGATACGACGCTCCGTCACCGACCTCCAGGCATTGCGCAGCAGCGGCCAGCCGAGCAGCGCCAGGCTGAGCAGCGAGAGCCCGGCGAGCACGGCGTGGACGACTTCGGTTTCGCCGGGGGTGGTCTCCGACGTGTTGATCGCGAGGCTGACCGTCATCGAGTTGGCGGCGATGAGAATCCCGACGCCGATCCGCCACCAGGCGGCCAGGTTGAAGGGCTCGGCCGGCCCGCAATCGCAGCGAATGGGCTCGACCATCAACCCTCGCTATCGGGCTGGGAGGGCTCGGCCTCGGCGGTGACGTTGTCATCGGGCGCTGTGAACTCGGCGGCGAAGGCCTCGAGAGAGGCGACCTGGAAGGCATCGCGACGACCTTCGGTGTGCGACCGCACCGCGGCCACCAGCTCGGGCGCCACCGCGGGGGCCTGGTTCGACCACGAGTTCCGGATGTAGGTCATGACCGAAGCGATCTGCTCGTCGCTGAGGTGTTCCCAGCCCGGCATGATGCCGTTGTAGGGTTCACCGAGCACAGTGATCCGGCCCTCCAGTCCGTGCAGCAGCAGCGCCGCCAGCACGTCGGGACGGCCGGTGACCCAGGATGCACCGTCGAGTGGCGGGTAGTTGCCGGCGACGCCCTGCCCGTCGGCCTGGTGACAGGCCTGACAGTTGTTGTAGACCCGCCTGCCGAGCACCATGGGGTCGATCGCCTCGACAGCCTGCTCTTCGGCGGAGGTGAGCCCTCCCTCGAGCAGGGCTCGCTCGTCGTAGACGTCGGGTCGGAATCCACCCGAGTACATGCCCAGATACCAGCCCATGACGCCCATCAGTGCCAGGGCCCCGAACATGAGCCACATCGGCACCGGCTCGTAGCCGTCCCTGGGCTCGGCCGTCTCGCGGTAGATCGGCTCGTGCATGTCGACGACGGCGCCGGTCTCGTCCTCGTGACGCTCCAGACCGTCGCGGTCCGTGGTGTCGTCGACAGGGGTCATCAGGGCACCTCCGGAACCGGGTGGCTGGCATCCAGGCTCTTGATATACGCGACCAGGGCCTTGGCGTCGTAGGTTGGAACGACGACCACGTCGTCGCCTGGGTCCCACTCGGGTGGGAAGCTCAGCGCATCATGCGGTCGCTCAACCTCGAGGGTCAGCTCCTCGAACAGAAACCGGAACGGCGGCATGATGGAACCCGGCGAGGTGATCTGGGGGTTGTACAGGTGGAGCAGGTGCCAGTCGTCGCTCGGCTGACGGACCCCGATATTGGCGAGATCGGGCCCGGTGCGCATGGTGCCGAGCAGCGGTGGCCGATCGTAGATGTGGTCGCGTGCGACGGTGCGACGGCTGCCCCAGCCGCGATCGATATCGGCACCGAAACCGGGCGGCCGGACCTGCTGGCTGTGGCAGTAGATGCAGCCCAGCGAGATGTAGACCTGCCGGCCGTGGGCGACGAGGCCGGATGGATCGACCGGGTAGGAGGTGCCGTCGTCGTTGACGACGGGCTCGAGACCGCCGAGCTGTCGCTGCGGAATGACCGTCATGCCCGTGAACGACACGAGCACCGTGAACAGGACGCCGACGTAGAGCAGGGTGACCCGGTTCATCCCTCACCTCCCGTCAGCTTCGCCCGTGGGTCGAACACGGTCGGCCCCCGAAGATCGCGGGCTGTCGGCCGGAAGACGAGCCACAAAGACACCGCGAAGAGGACGTGCCCGAGGGTCATCATCACCCCGGCGACAGAGCGCGACCAGAGATACGGAATCGTCATCGCCACGATGTCGAGAAACGGGATGTCGGGGTTGTTCATCTGCAGGCCCTGGAGCCAACCGCCCCAGGTCAGACCGCTCCAGTACAGCACCATCCCGACCGCGGTGAGCCAGAAGTGGGCCTTGATCAAAGACGCCGACGGCCACTCGCGTCTGATGAGGCGGGGAACAATGTAGTAGATCGAGCCGAACATGATCATGGTGAAGAAGGAGTACACCCCGAGGTGAGCGTGGGCCACGGTGTAGTGGGTGAAGTGGCTCACCTCATTGACAGTTCGCAGAGCCTGAAGCGAGCCCTGAAAGCTGACCACGGTGTAGCTCATGGCGCCAAACACGATGAAGCGCAGGGTCGGGCTGACCTTGAGCTTGTCGAAGTGCCCTTTGGTGGTCATGTGATGGTTGATGGCCACCGTGGTGACGGGGATGAGCATCATCACCGACCCGACCGTACCGACGGTGATCAGCCAGGCCGGGATCGGACCACCGATCAGGTGGTGGGTTCCGGCCCAGTTGTAGAAAAGCGCCAGGGTCCAGAAGCCGAGGATCGACAGGTAGTAGCTGTGGATGGGTCGGCCCAGGACCTTGGGCAGCAGGTAGTAGACCGCCGCCAATCCGATCGGGGTGAACCACAGGCCGAGCACGTTGTGGGCGAACCACCAGTTGGCCGACGCCTGGACCACGCCCGTGGCCAGATTTCCGTGGATCAGGGCGTTGCCCTGGGCATAGAGGAACGGAAACCACAACACCGAGCCGAACAGGTACCACTGTGAGACGTAGACGTGGCTGACCTTTCGGCGGGTGAACATGGTCAGCGACGAGAACATGAGAATCGCGAACAGGCCGGCGAAGACGAAGGACCAGTGGTAGGGGAACTCGAGCCATTCGACGCTCGTACCGTGACCGGCGAGGATCGACAAGGTGCCGCCGGCGACCGCGATGTTCCACAGCACGCAGGTGACGACCAGGGGCAGCTGCATCGGCAGCTTGACCCGGCACAGACGTGCGGTCAGCCAGAGCAGCACTCCGATGCCGGCCATGGAGCCCCAGCCGTAGATCATCGTGTTGAGGTGGGCCGGGCGGACGCGGCCGAAGGTCAGCCACGCCCAATCGACCGCGAATTCCGGCGTGTGGAGCTTGATGGAGGCGAGCAGCGCCAGCCCCGAGCCGAAGAGCAGCCAGGCGACTGAGCTGGCGAAGAACAGCATGACGACCAGGGCGGTCGAGCGGTCGACGCCCTCGCGCCAGCTGACGGTCGACGGTTCCGGCATGCCGTACGGAGCTTCAAGCTGATCGTTCACCGCTGTGTCCTTCCTCGTTGTCTTCATCGCGCAGGTCGTCGTCGCCAGGGAAGGCGTCGGTCATGACGCCGACCGGCTCGTCGTCGTCGAAGATACTGGTCGCTCCAGCACCGAAGTTTTGGAGCTGACCGGTGCGCACGGCCCACACGAGACCTGCGACAGCGGTGAGGCCGAACATGATGACCGAACCGAAGATGAAGATATACATCAGGGTCATTGTCGTTCGCCTTCGGCGAGCGGCTGTCCCGCTCGTGCGCTGCTTGAGAGGATACGCTTCCCAGGGCTCCGTCGCCACAGGCCGAGGTTGCCTGTTTCAGCTCTGGCCTTCTGGGCCGCCCTTGGCGCCCCAGCGTCGCGCCATCAGCGTGGTCGTTCGTAGGTCGTAGAAGGTCTGCGACCACGCTGATGACGCGCCGGCGGCCTCCACCCGAGCCGGAACAACCACAGTGCGGCGCGCTTCCCGTGGAGTGCCCGGCATCGGCATTGTGCGAAGCGCGTCGCAGCACCGGAGAGCCCCTCCGGCACAATGCCGTGCCCGGCACGTCCCGATGTGGCGCGCCCAAAACAGCACCTGCTCGTCGACGAAGCCGCGCCAGAACCCGCACCGCCGCTCGAAGCGCTCGTGACGCTCGACGTCTCCTGCAGCCTGGACGGATCGACTGGGCGTGACCCGGACGGCCCCTACAGTGAAGGCAAACACCTTCAGCTGCTACTCTTGGGCCCTGGACCGTAACAATGCCAGGAGAAACTTTCTTAACTTTTTCTTGTGAAAGGGTGCTGGGCTGAAGGAGGTTTGCCCAGGACGCGTCGCGAGATGATCGAAGGCGGGTGGTACGACGTCTCCAACAGATTCGCCCGCGGCGAGGAGATCTTTGCCGATCCCGAGGAGGCGATCGTATCTGTCGACCGGCTTCAAACCAAGGCTCGGGACGGATTCGCAGTGTTAGCGTGGGTCCTGATGTCCAACCACGGTGACAACGTGGATGCAGTCCCGTGGTGGAAACGGGATCGGCAGCTCGAGGTTGGTCCTGGTCCTACATTCCGCACATCTCGCTGGCAATAAATTCGAATTTATCGCGTTTCATTT
>CAZSTH010000002.1:89429-96339 GCA_964609835.1 uncultured Thermoanaerobaculia bacterium | reverse complement strand
TCGCGGAACACCCGCCCCATCTCCTCGTAGCGCACCTTGGCGAGCGGCGGGTACATCATCAGGATGAGGCCGATGGCGATCGGGATGTTGGTGGTCCCGACCGAGAACCGGTTCCAGAACCCGGCGATCCCGGGCCACAGATAGCCCCAACCAACGCCGACGGCCATCGCGACGAAGATCCAAACCGTGAGGTAGCGGTCGAGCAGGGAGAGTTTCTTGGCGATGCTTTCGTGAGCGGTCATGCTTCCTCCTGGGCGCCTTCAGGGGCGGACGGACGTGCGATGCCGGCGCGCTCGGCCACGGCGCCCTCGTAGCCCAGCCGACAGAGATTTTCCACCGGCAGCCGCCGCAGTTCGGACACGAGGTGCCGGTCCGCTGCGAGCTGCGGATCGTCGCCCGCCGCCGCCAGCGCGGTCTCGATCCAGGTGCGACCCGCGGGATCATCCGACGGCCGGACGTAGACCCACCTGCCGTCCTTGCGTTCGCGGACCAGACCGGTCAGCCTGAGCTCCCTGAGGTGAGCCGACACGGTGGAAGGCGCGAGCTTCAAGACCTCGGTGATCTGGCAGACGCAGAGCTCGCCGGAGCAGAGCATCGCAAGGATGCGCAGCCGAGCCGGGTGGCCGATGGCTCGGGCGGCGGACACGGCAGTTTCGAGATTCAGGTCTGTCATTTCGTCATCTTGCGAATTGTAGGACTCGAGTCGGCCGGATGTCAACCCCCCGCGCCCGCGGCAGCGAACGGGAAGGCGTTGACATTGCCGATCGGGGGCTCGATCATGTTGGCGTGCGTTTCCTTTCATTCGGGGGGTTCTCGTTGCGCGCCGGCGCAGCCCCGGGACCGCCAAGCCTCGGTACCGAACCCCCGGCCTCTCGGCGATTCGAAGGAGGGTTGTCATGATTCGTGGACTGATCGCGCTCGTCGTTTGTTGCCTCGCGCTGTCGTGTGCCGAGTCGTCGGACCCGCCGGCGGAGATAGCCGGTGAGGGCTCCGGGGGGACGCCGGCAGCCGCCGACGAGTGGCTCGAGACCTCGGTGGAAACGATGACCGATACACAGCATGCGCAGCAGGAGCTGGTGGCGGCGGCCACCAACGCCATGTTCTCCGAGCTGATGGGGGAGCTGACGGCGGCTCTGGACGAGGGCGGTCCGAACGCTGCCATCGACGTCTGCAAGGACAAGGCGCCGATGGTGGCGTCCAACGTCTCCGGCCAGTACGGCGTCGACATCGGCCGGACCTCCCACAAGCTGCGGAATTCCGCAAACGCCGCGCCCGCATGGGCGACGGAGTTCGTCGAGAACCAGGTCGAAAATCCGGTCTACCTGGTGGGGCCCGACGGAGAGCTCGGTGTGCTGCTGCCGATCAAGATGAAGGCCGAGTGCCAGATGTGCCACGGTCCGGCCGAGATGATCGACGACAGCGTGATGGCGGCGATCTCGGAGAGCTACCCGGAGGACCACGCAACCGGTTTCGTCGAGGGCGACCTGCGGGGCTGGATGTGGGTCCAGGCCCCACCTGGCGGGATCGAAGAAGCCGAAGCCTCGATGTAGGGCTCACGACCCGCTATCCGTGCCGGTGCCCGATTGCCGGCGGTCCCGCTCGAGAATCCCATCGGCTCTGAAACGGAAACGGAAATGGAAAACGGACACGGAAAAGGGCACGGGGGAATTGACAGCGGGAAGCATTCCCGGTACCTTCGCGTTCGGGAAAGGATGCCGGCAACAGTGCTTCATCATCATCATCATCATCACCGCGACACGACCTTCGGGGCCGGGTGATGGTGTAGGTGCATCGATACTGAAACCACAACGCCGGCCCCGCCGGCGTTTTTTTTGTGGGCACACGCGAAGGAGGCGAGACATGACGACAGCGGCTGACGCAGGTTCGTTGCGGCTGGCGATCCCGAAAGGCAGAATGTACGAGGGGGTGGTGGGCCTGCTCGCAGACGCTGGAGTCCACATCACCCAGACCGTCCGCTCGTACCGACCCCACGTGACCCTCGACGGCTGGGAGGTCAAGATCCTCAAGCCGCAGAGCATCGTCGAGATGCTGCACGTGGGGTCCAGGGACATCGGCTTCGCAGGCGCCGACTGGGTCGCCGAGCTCGACGGCGACCTCGTCGAGTTGGTAGACACCGGCCTCGATCCGGTGCGGGTGGTGGCGGCGGCGCCGGCGAGCATCCTCGTGGACGGACGGCTGCCGCAGGGATCTCTGGTGGTGGCTTCGGAGTATGAGCGTCTGACGCGACGCTGGATCGAGGCGCGCGCGATGGACGCGCGCTTCGTCCGCTCCTACGGCGCTACCGAGGTGTTTCCGCCGGAGGACGCGGACCTCATCGTCGACAACGCAGCGACCGGCTCCACGCTCGAGGCCAACGACCTCGAGATCGTGGACGTTCTGATGACCTCCTCGACGCGCCTCTACGCCTGCCCGCGCGCACTCGACGATCCGACCCGCCGCCCGATGATCGACGACCTCGTGCTGCTGATCGAGTCGGTGCTGGAGGCGCGGCGGCGGGTGATGGTGGAGGTCAACGTGACCGAGGACGCGCTGCCGGCGCTGCTCGAGGTGCTGCCGTGCATGCGCCAGCCGACCATCTCGCAACTCGCCGGCGGCGACGGATTCGCGGTCAAGGCGGCGGTTCCGCGCGAGGTCCTTCCCGAGGTCGTGCCGAGGATCAAGGCGGCAGGCGGGACCGACATCGTGGTCACCCGTCTGGCACAGATCGTGGCCTAGGGGGGCGCGGTGGACGACCGAGAGCTGCTCGTCGAGCCGAACTCCTTCATCGCCGAGCTGACGCCGTACGTGATCCAGAGGCCGGGAGTCGATCCCGACCTGATCCTCGACTTCAACGAGAGCCTCGCCTCGCCGCCGGCGCTCGACCACGTTGGGCTGGCTGTCAACCGCTACCCCGACAAGCAGCCGCTCGAGACCGCCATCGCTGGGCGGCTCGGCGTCGGTCCCGAGTCGGTGCTGGTGACGTGCGGCGCTGACGACGCCCTCGAGCGCACCGTGCGGGTGGTGGTGGGCCCCGGGCGGAGAGCGGTGCTCACGGCCCCGACCTACGGCATGATTCGCCGCTTCGTCCGCACCGCGGGTGCGTTGGCCGACGAGGTGGAGTGGTGGCGGGGCGAGCTGCCGGTCGACGAGCTGTGCGAGCGGGCGGGCGGCGGCGCCGGCCTGGTGGCGGTGGTCAGTCCTTCCAATCCGACCGGTGCGGTCGCATCGCGGGCGGCGTTCGAGCAGCTCGCCGGACGGCTGCCGCGGGCCCTGATCCTGCTGGACCAGGCGTACGTGGACTTCTGCGACCCCGAGTACGACCTCACCGAGCTCGCCCTCGGATTTCCGAACGTGGTGCTCATCCGAACGTTTTCGAAGGCGTGGGGGGGTGCCGGCCTGCGGGTCGGCTGCGCCGTCGGCGACCGGCGGGTCATCGACTGGCTGCGCCGTCTCGGATTGCCGTTCCCGGTCTCGACGCCGTCCATCGAGGCGGCACTCGAGGTGCTGGCGGCCGGTCCGGAGGTGGGGCGGATCGCTGCCGTCCGGCAGCAGCGCGAGGAGCTGACCCGGCTCCTGACCTCGCTCGGGTCCGAGGTGCTGCCGTCGCAGGCGAGCTTCGTCTTCGCGCGCTTCGCGGACGCGGACCGGGTATGGCAGGGCCTCGGCGCCCTCGGTATCTCGGTCCGCCGCTTCCCCGGGCGCCGCGGGATGGGCGGCTGGCTTCGGATCACGCTGCCCGGCGGCGAGGACACCTGGAGCCGGCTCGAGCGCGCGATCCGCTCGGTGCTCGCGCCGGAGGCGCTGCTCTTCGACATGGACGGCGTACTCGCCGACGTCTCCGGATCCTACCGGCGGGCCATCATCGACACCGCTGCAACGTGGGGAGTCGAGTTGGCCGCCGCCGATGTGTCGGCCGCGAAGGCCTGCGGCCGCGCCAACAACGACTGGGAGCTGACGCGGCGCCTGCTGGCGGATCGCGGCGTCGAGGCCGGACTCGACGAGGTGACCGGGCGTTTCGAGGCCCTGTATCAGGGCAGCGACGGCCAACCCGGCCTGCGGCGCTTCGAGAGGCCGCTGATCGGACCCGGGGAGCTGAAGCGGTTGGCGGCGGTGCGGCCGCTCGGAATCGTCACCGGCCGCCCGCGGCGCGACGCCGAACGGTTCCTGGCCGACCACGGCCTCCGCGAGTGCTTCGGCGCCGTCGTGTGCATGGAAGATGCACCGCCGAAGCCCGATCCGGCCGCAGTTCGGCGGGCCCTCGACGAGCTCGGCGTCGCCACCGCCTGGATGGTGGGCGACACCCCCGACGACGTACGCGCGGCGGCCGCGGCGGGCGTACTGCCGGTGGGGGCGCCGGCGCCGGGCGACGACTTCGAATCCGCGCGGGAGATCCTGCTGAGCTCGGGGGCCGCGTTGATCCTCCGCCGCCCCTCGGATCTGGAAGGAGAGCTGCCATGAGCGAGCGCACGGCGACCATCGAACGTACAACTCAGGAGACCGCGGTCGGGGGCCGGCTGGTGCTCGACGGAACCCGCAGGGTGAATGTGCAGAGCGGCATCGGTTTCCTCGACCACCTGCTGTCGGCGCTCGCCTTCCACGCGGGCTGGGACCTCGAGCTCGCCTGCCGCGGCGACCTCGAGATCGACGACCATCACACCGCGGAGGACTGCGCGCTGGCGCTCGGCGCCGCGATCGACCGCGCGCTCGGCGAGCGCACCGGCATTCACCGCTTCGGGTGGGCCTACGCGCCGCTCGATGAGGCGCTGGCGCGGGCGGTTGTGGACCTGTCGGGCCGGCCGTCGCCGCACATCGCGCTCGGCCTCGAGCGCGAGGCGCTCGGCGGCCTGGCGTGCGAGAACGTGGCGCACGTGCTGCACTCGCTCACGGTCGCCATGCGCGCGGCCGTGCACGTCGACGTGCTGCGGGGAGGCAATGACCACCACCGTGCCGAGGCCGCCTTCAAGGCGCTGGCGCTCGCGCTGCGTCAGGCCCTGGCCGGCACCGGTGACGCCGCGGTTCGGAGCACCAAGGGCGTCCTCGGGGGAGCTGCCGAGTGCTGAACCGAGGGGTCACCATCGTCCGCACCGGTGCTGCAAACCTGGCATCGGTCGTTGCCGCTTTCGATCGCCTCGGGCGCGCGCTGACGGTCACCGACAACCCCCTGGCCGTTCGCAACGCGCAGCGCGTCGTGCTGCCGGGGGTCGGCGCCTTCGCGCCGGTGGCCGAGCTCATCAACGCCTCGGGGCTCGGCGACGCGATCCGGCACCGCGTCGAGCGCGACCTGCCGACCCTCGCGGTGTGTCTCGGTCTGCAGCTGCTGGCGGCCGGCAGCGAGGAGGGCGAGGGGGCTGCCGGGCTCGGCGTGCTGCCGGTACGGGCATCACGCTACCCGGACTCGGTGGTGGTGCCGCAGCTAGGATGGAACACGGTGAAGGCGGGTGAGGGCTGCAGGCTGCTCGAAGACGGCGCGGCATACTTCGCCAACTCGTACCGCCTGACCGAGCCTCCGCCGGGCTGGCGCACCGCGTGGAGCGACCACGGCGGCCCGTTCGTGGCGGCGGTCGAGCGCGGCAACGTGCTCGCGTGTCAGTTTCATCCGGAGCTTTCCGGGGGCTGGGGCCGCGACCTCCTCGCCCGTTGGCTGGAGCGCGAAGGAGCCGGCACATGCTGATGCGGCGCGTGATTCCGTGCCTCGACGTCAACGCCGGACGGGTCGTCAAGGGCGTGCAGTTCCAGGCGCTGCGAGACGCGGGCGATCCGGTCGAGCTGGCCGCGATGTACGCGGACCAGGGCGCGGACGAGCTGGTGCTGTTGGACGTCAGCGCCACTCCGGAGGGCCGGGGCCACGCTCTCGAGACGGTGCGCGGCGTGCGGGCCAGGCTGCCGATCCCGTTGACCGTGGGAGGCGGCGTTCGGCAGCTGGCGGACGCGCAGGCGCTGCTCGAGGCCGGCGCGGACAAGGTCGCGGTCAACACCGCGGCGGTCGAGCGGCCGGCGCTCCTCGGTGAAATGGCGGCGCGCTTCGGTCGCCAGTGCACCGTGCTGGCGCTCGACGCGGCGCGGGAGGGCAGCAGCTGGCGGACGGTGGTGCGGTCGGGACGGGAGCGGCTCGAATTCGACGCCGTCGAGTGGGCGTGCGAGGCGGTGGCCTGCGGGGCCGGCGAGCTCCTGCTCACGAGCTGGGACCGCGACGGGACCGGCGCCGGCTACGACCTGGAGCTGGTGGCGGCGGTGACCGGGGCGGTCCCGGTCCCGGTGATCGCCTCCGGCGGCGCGGACAGCGCCGAGCACATGGCGCAGGCCCTGCTGGCCGGCGCCGATGCGGCGCTGGCGGCCTCGATCCTGCACGATGGCATCACCACGGTGTCCGCTCTCAAACGGCGCTTACAGGCGCTCGGAGTGGAGGTGCGGCTGTGATCATTCCTTCGATCGACATCATGGACGGCAAGGCGGTACAGCTGGTGGGCGGCCGCGAGCGGGCCCTCGAGGCGGGCGATCCGCTGGAGGTAGCGGAACGCTTCGCGGTGGTCGGCGACCTCGCCGTGATCGACCTCGACGCGGCCCTCGGACGGGGTTTCAATGCCGAGGTCATCGGCGAGCTGGTTCGCCGCTATCCGTGCCGGGTCGGCGGCGGCATCCGCAGCGTGGAGGCGGCGCTGGAGTGGCTCGACCGCGGGGCCCGGCGGGTCATTCTCGGCACCATGGCGCACCCGGAGGTGCTGGGCGAGTTGCCGCGCGAGCGGGTGATGGCGGCCCTGGATGGCATCGACGGCGAGGTGGTCGTCGACGGCTGGCAGCGCGGCACGGGCGCCAGCGTGCTGGAGCGCCTGGCCGAGCTGAAGGACATGGTGGGCTCGTTCCTGGTGACCTTCGTCGAGCGCGAGGGACGCCTCGGCGGCATCGACCTGGA
>CAZSTH010000002.1:0-89419 GCA_964609835.1 uncultured Thermoanaerobaculia bacterium | reverse complement strand
GGTCGAGGCGGCGGGTGCCACGCCGGTGACGGTCGCCGGAGGCGTGACGACCGGGGCAGAGGTTGCTGAGCTCGACCGGCTCGGAGCCGATGCGCAGGTCGGGATGGCGATCTACACCGAGCGGCTGGGCCTGGCGGAGGCCTTCGCCGCACCCCTGGTCAGCGACCGGCCCGACGGCCTGTGGCCGACGGTGGTGGTCGACGAGCTCGGGGTCGCCCTCGGGCTGGTCTACTCGAGCCTCGACAGCCTGCGCGAGGCGGTGGCGCGGCGGCGCGGCATCTACCACTCCCGATCCCGCGGCCTGTGGGTCAAGGGGGAGACCTCGGGTGCGACCCAGGAGCTGCTGCGGATCGACGCCGATTGCGACCGCGACGCGCTGCGCTTCACGGTGCGCCAGGAGGGGAGCGGGTTCTGTCACCACGGGATTCGATCCTGCTGGGGCGCCGACAACGGGTTTGGGGCGCTCGAGCGGCGGCTCGCCGACCGCGTCCGGGAGGCGCCCGAAAGCTCGTTCACCGCGCGCCTCGCGGTTGACCGCGAGCTGATGGCGGCGAAGCTGATCGAGGAGGCGGGCGAGCTGGCTGACGCGGATGACCGGCAGTCAACAGTCTGGGAGGCGGCCGATCTGGTCTACTTCACGACCGCCGCGCTCGCCAGCCGGGGCACGCCGCTGGCTGCGGTGGCGGCGGAGCTCGACCGGCGGGCGTTGGCGACGCGCCGCCGCGACGGCAGCCAGACCTTCGCGAAGGAAAATGGATCATGAGGTGGCGCGAGCTCTCGCCGCGAGAGGTCGGGCGCCTCGATCGCGTGGCGGTGGACCCGCACACCCTAGCGGCGGCGGCGGAGATCGTCGACGAGGTTCGCCGTGGCGGAGAGCCGGCGGTGCGGAGGTACGCCCGGACCTTCGGCGAGCTCGAAGGCGACGAGCCGGCGGTTCTTCCGCGGCCGGTGTTGGAACGCGCGCTGGCGGAGATCGACGCCGACGACCGGCGGCTGTTGGAACGCACGGCGGAGAGGATCGCCGAGTTCGCCCGCGCGCAGCTGGGCTGCCTCCGTGAGCTCGAGGCGCCCGTCGACGGCGGCCGTGCCGGCCACCGCGTGGATGCCGTGGAGGTTGCCGGCTGTTACGCGCCGGGGGGCCGCTATCCGCTGCCGTCCTCGGTGCTGATGACGGCGGTGACGGCACGGGTGGCGGGGGTCGGGAAGGTGTGGGTGGCCTCGCCTCGTCCGGTGGCGGCGACCCTGGCGGCGGCGGCGGTGGCGGGAGCCGATGGCCTCCTCGCCGTCGGCGGCGCGCACGCCATCGCGGCGCTGGCCCACGGCGTGGCCGGCGTCGATGCATGCGATGTCGTGGTCGGCCCCGGCAATCGCTGGGTGACGGCTGCCAAGCAGCTGGTTGCCGGACGGGTCGGGATCGACATGCTGGCGGGGCCGTCCGAGCTGGTGGTGCTGGCGGACGGCTCGGCGGACCCGGCAATCGTGGCCGCCGATCTGCTGGCTCAGGCCGAACACGATCCGGACGCGCTGCCGATCCTGGTGACCATCTCGGCGACGGTCGGTGACGCGGTGGCGGGCGAGGTCGAACGGCAGCTCGAGGACCTGCCGACCCGCGAGGTCGCCGAGACGGCGCTCGGCAACGGCTTCCGTGTGGTGGTGTCGGATCTCGACGAGGCGGTGGCGCTGTGCGACCTCCTGGCTCCCGAGCACCTGCAGGTGATGACCGGGGAGCCGGAGGCGGTAGCGGGGAAGCTGCGCCACTGGGGTGGCCTCTTCATCGGTTCCGGCAGCGCCGAGGTTCTGGGTGACTACGGCGCCGGGCCCAACCACACCCTGCCGACGGGCGGTGTCGCTCGATTCCAGGGTGGGCTGTCGGTCTTCGACTTCCTGCGCGTTCACACATGGCTGCGGATCCACGATCGGGCCGCCGCGCGCCAGACGGTAGAGGACTCGATCCGCCTGGCTCGAATCGAGGGCCTGGAAGCGCACGCGCGCGCCGCAGAGCGGAGGCTTTAGCCCGCATATCTCACCGGGTTTCGTCACGAGGTCGCCGAGGTGCTGTACCCGGTTGGGTTTTCGATTCGACGGGTGCGCAGGCGTACTCGACAGTACGTCGAGCACCCGGAGATGAGAAAGCACTGCCGGGTGAGGTGCATCGGCGGCCGCAGCAGGAAGCTGGTGAGATATGCGGGCGAGGCTCTGGGCTATGGGTTTTGGGCCTGTGAGCTCAGCTCGCAAGCGAAGAGTCAGTGTCGCCAAGCCCTCGACGTGTGGGCGGCGGAAGCGTAGAGCTCATAGCTCATAGCCCATAGCGGATAGCCTACGTCGTATACATCCTCTTCCAGATGTATTCCTTCACCACGTCCCGCGCGTACTCGAGGATCTGCTCCCGCGTCTCGCCCGGCTCGGCAAAGTCGGGAGTCTCGACGATGTCGGCGGCCATCTCCTGCCACCAGCCGGCCTCGAGGGTGCGCGCCACCGCTTCGGCTTCGAAGCCCTCGGCCTCGAATTCCGAGGCTGCCGGTGCCTTGAAGACGATGGCGGTCCCGTCACCGTCCCGGAACTCGACCCGACTCTGAAGCCACCTGTAGAGGCGTTGGATCTCGCTCGACTCCATCGCGCCACCTCCGAAAACGATTGTCCCATTTCCGCGGCCGCTGCCATAGGCGCCGGCCGCGACAATGGGATAGGCTCAGCCCGCCCGCTCCGTCTCCCTCCGCCGGTTGAGGTAGCAGTCCTCGTTGGCGTGCTGGACGCCGATGCAGAAGAGCGATCGCACGTGGTCGTCGGCGAGGCTGTAGAAGACCATGCGGCCGTCGCGGTGCGGTTTGACCAGGCTCCGGTCGCGCAGGATGCGCAGCTGGTGGCTGACCGCTGAGATGGAAAGGCCGGCACATTCGGAGAGATCGGTGACGTTGAGCTTCTCGTGCTCGACCAGCGCATAAATGATCCGCAACCGGGTCGGGTCCGACAGCGACGAGAAGATCTGGCTCAGGCAATCGACGACCCACTGCGGCAGCGAACCGTCCTTGTCGAGAACGTCGTCGAGGGCCTTGCAGCTCGATTGTGCCGGGATATCGGTCATTTTTTCATTTTTCTTCATATAGTTATATAGTCTATCTTTGAACTTCCCGTCAAGAGGAGCGCCATCGGACTCGCGGCCGGCGGCGCCGGCGCAGTCGCGTCAGGCGCGCCCAGGTCTCCTGAGGCTTCGCGCGCCGGCGACGGCGGCGACTACGCCGAGGACCGCGCCGGTGATCTGCTTCCAGCCGATGCCGGTACCCTCGCCGATGCCGGTGGCGTCAGCGGTCAACGAAACCAGGAGCAGCAACACGCCGAGGACGAGCAGCACGACGGCCATTTTCTTGTTCATCTTGCCTCCTCGAGAGGGCCTCCGGCGTCAGCGGCCGGGGCGTTGATCGTCGGTTCTACCATGGCCGTGTCGGCTGCGATACGCCGCAGCCACCAGACCGCCGCCGCCACGACGAGCATCACGCCGATGATCGAGCCCGCCGCGGCGCCCGGAAAGGCCCCGATGACGGCGCTCTCGACGCCTGAGAGGACGGTTCCGGCGGCGGTCACGACCGGCGTGAGGGCCGGCTGCAGCCGCAACACGAAGGTCCAGACGACTGCGAGCACCGCGCCCGTGAGCGCCCCTTCGACCAACCAGAGCGCGAGGCTTTCGACGCCGTCGCTGCCGGTGACCACGAGGCCGAAGGCTACCAGGAGCGCGAGGGTCAGCGGCCGCCGCCTCGTCCAGCCCTGGCTCAAGACGTGGGCGACGGCGACCAGGAAGAGGAACAGTGCGGTGCCGGTGATCCACGAGCCGGCCGTGCCGAGGGCAGTGTCGACCACCGGCGACCACGCGGCCGCGCCGCTGAAGCTGGGCCACGGCGGCATGCTGGACGGCGCGAACCGCATTCCGACGGCACCGAGCGCGGCGAGTGCCGCGCCGGTGCCGAAGCCGGCGGCGAGCGATGGAGCGAGAGGGACGGTCGCCGGGGAGGGAAGCCAGCGGTGGGCGAGGCCGATCAGCAGGGCGACGGCAGCGGCGATGGCTGTGGTCGCGAGGAGGCCCCCGGCGATCACGATCGCCGCCTGCAGCTGGAACGAGACCGCGGTGTCGAAGGACGCGCTGCCCGAACGGAACCCGTTGCCGATGCGGATCGCGCCAGCCACGGCGAGGAACGCGAAGAAGAGCACGAAGGTCGTGGTCGCGAAACGGTGCCGGCTCCAGCGGATGATGGCCACCACCGCTCCTGTGAGGTAGACGAGCACCACCAGGACGGTGCCGGCGATCTGAACGATCTGAGACACGCTGCGGCGCCGGCGCTGGTCGCGCTCCCACTCCTCTGGGATGTGGATGTAGCGGCCGCAGGCCACGACCTCGTCGCCCGCGATGTCGACCGAGATTCTGGCCTCGCCGTCGTCCATGGGGTAGCCGCCGACGTCCTTGAAGACGAAGTTCCAGTCGCGCCGTTCGGGGAGCCGGGAGGGGTCGGCCGAGACCTCCTCGATCGCGCCACCGGCGAGCCCGTACTCAGCAGCAATGTTTTCGCGTGCCAACGCCCGCGCCTCGTCCTCCTCGAGCGAGGCGCCCGGACGGCCTTCGGGCAGCGCGTGGGCCACCCGCTGCGCGTTGCCGCCGGGATCGACGTAGACCGACCACTCTTCTCTGCGCTCGGCCACATCGCCCTCGAAGCGTGCGTAGCGCACCAGCCACCGCGGCGTCGGCAGATAGCGCCCGAGCAGCTCGCGGTAGCGGTCGCGCCCGCCTTCCTGCCAGACGAAGCGGTCGGCGAGGCCGCGCGGCGCCTGCACCGTGCTCAGCTCTCGCCACTCGCCGGACGGCTCGAATCCGCGTTCCGCGAGAACCTCCCGTGCGGCGACGCGGGCCTCGCCGTCGCCCGACTCGAGTGGCGGCGCCTCGGTCCTGAAGTCGGTGGCCACGGCCCAGGCGATCAGGCCGGCGACGCCGAGCGCGGTCAACACCCGGCTGCGACGTGCGGTCAGGCCCGGGGTCGTGGTCGGGGCCGGCCGCGTTGCCCGCAAGGTTGGAGGTGGCGGCTGCCACCCGGCGTTGCGCTCGGCCTCCGGTACCGGGCTCCATCGGCCGGCCCTCCATCTCGACCGCAGCACGATCCACAGCGGGACCAGGGTGAGGATGATCACCAGCACACGGTCGATCCAGATGCCGGGAGTGCTCGCGGCGAACAGCGGCATTGCGAACCACACGACGTCGAAAGCGAAGTGGAAGATGATCGCCGGCACCAGCCCGAAGACCAGATAGAGGCCACCGAACCCGAGCGCCGGAATGATCAGCTCGAGAACTCGCGCGTAGGCCGGCTGCGCCGGATAGTTGGCGTGGCCGGCGCCGAAGATCACCGCCTGCAGGACCATGGCGGCCGCGATCCACGCCCACGGGCGTCCGAAGCGCCGGCCGAGGAGGGCGGCCGAGGCGAGCGGCACGGCGCGGAACAGGCACTCCTCCCAGAACCCGGCCTGCAGAGAGATCGCGATCGACGTCAGCCACGGAAAGACGTTGGCGAGGACGTTGGGGTCGATGAGCGCCGACGACGGCGTCCACCAGCCGAGGTGCTCAGAGGCGAAGAAGTAGAGCCAGACCTCATACGCGAAGAAGATTCCGATCAGCAGGTAGCCACCGATGGTCTGCCCGAGAAGGGTCGGCGACGAGGCGACGCCTGGCGACCACGCCCGCCACAGCTGGACGTGGTGCGGAAATGCGCGCCGGCCCAGGCTCTCCGCCGCCATGAACGAGAGCGCCAGCACCGCCCCCATCCCCACGAGCTGTGCGAGCGCGGCTCCGACCTGCTGCAGGGCGTACGTGGTGGGCGAAATCGCGGTGTCGTAGCCCATCCACAGGAGCGGCCAACGGTTGAGGACCACCAGCGCCTGCAGTCCGGCGATGAAGACCGCCCACTTGAGTGCGGGCTTCCAGATCACCCACCGCTCGCGCATCAGGAAGAACAAGCCCGCGACGCAGCCGAGGGCCACGTAGAGGATGGCGATCGCGAACATCGAGCCGGTGGCAATGGCGTCGTTGGCCGATCGCATCTCCTGGTAGCGGCGCGAGAAGGCCTCGGGAATCTTGACGAAGTGCGTGAGCTCGGTGAAGCGGTCGCCGCTGACCGTCAGCCGCAGCCGGTAGCGGCCCTCGTCGCCGATCTCGAGACCGGGACGTTCGTACACCAGCACGTGATCGGTCCGGCCGCCGGGGCGCACCTCGTGCGACTGCTCGACCAGCTCGTAATCCCCGAGCTCGACCTCCCAGCCGGCCGCCACCGCGGCCTCCGCCAGCTCGCGTGCCGCTTCGGGCTCGAGATTGGCACCGGGCTCGTCCTCGGGGATCTTCTCGCGAAAGCCGTAGGGGCGGCCGTCGGGCCGGAAACGGAGAGTGGACTCATTGGTCTCGCCCTCGCGGAAGCGACGCACGGTCCATGTGTAGGGTGAGAAAAGCTCGCCCTCGAGCATCTCCCTCCAGGCCGGCTTGCCGCCGCCCTCGAGCTCCACGAAGCTCTGCAGTGTCCCGTCGAGCCGGTAGGCGACCGCTGTCGATGCGTCTTCGGGCCCCCAACCGCGTTCCGATGCCAGCCGCTCGGCCTCGGCCGTGGCGGCGTGGCGGTCCATCCGCAGGTCGATGGTGACGAGTGGAAAGGCCCGCGAGAAGTTGAGCGCCGCCCACACGGTGCAGGCGATCGATCCGAGCACGAAGACCACCCAGAACGCAGGCTTGCGGAACATCCTCTCCCTCCTCGGTGTCAGGAGTCTAGCACCGAGGAGCTGGTTGGCCTGAGATTGACGGAATCGCGACCCGGGTGGCACTGTTCCCAGTTCCATGAGGCGCGTCGACCCTCGTTTCGAGGTGCTGGTGATCGGGCTTGTGTTCCCGGGGCTGTTGCTGGCAGCCCCGTCGCCCGGTACGTGTGGTGACTGCGATCGCGGAGTGTCGTGCTCCGCCATGAAAGCGCCGGTTTCCGCGGCCGAGCCCGCGCGTTGCTGCGGAGATGGTGAAGAAGCGGCGCCGACTGCTGCGGCCCCTGATCTAGCCGTCTGCGATTGCGGGCGCGACGCCCCACCGGCGGTCGCTGCCGTCGAGGGCCCTGACCTCGTTCTCCTGAGCTGCGGGCTGTCTGAGGCGGCGCATTTCGGTGACATTCACGCCGAGTCCTCGTCCCCTGACCGCGTCGACAGGCCGCCGCCGCGCGCCATCTTTCTCACCTCCTGTGCCTTCTTGACCTAGGCCAATTCGCTGCGCGAATCGCTGGTCGACAGGGGAAGAACATCTTTTCCCGAGAGAAAGGGTCAAGGAGATGAAAAGACAACAGTTGTCAATAGTTCTGGTGATTTCGACAGCAGTGCTCACCTTCGTGGTTGGCGGTGCAGCGCGTGCGGATTCCCGACCGAGCCCCGCCGCGGACCCAGCCGGCGAGATCGCCGGCGGCGTCAGCGACGACCAGCTCCGGCAGTTGCTGCTCGAGGTGCTCGACCGCAACCCTCGAATCGCACGCCTGGTGGCAGAAGCCGCGGCAGCCGAGCAGCGAGCCCCACAGGTGAAAGGTCCGCCCGATCCGGTAGCGACCCTGACCTGGTGGGTGCTGCCGCCACAGACCCGCACCGGGCCTCAGCATGCGGCGATCAACATCAGCCAGCGACTGCCGTGGTTCGGCACGCTGGAGAGGGCGGAAAAGGCGGCGTTGTGGGATGCTGCGGTGGTGCGCGGACGGCTCGATTCGGCCCGCCTCGAGGCCCTGACTGAGGCTCGCATCGGGTATTTGGAGCTGCAGTTCCTCGATGCCGAGCAGCGAGTGCTGGCCGATGACGTGGCCACTCTCGCGCACTACACAGAGCTCGCGCTGGCCCGCTACGCTGCGGGGGTCGGGCGCAATCAAGAGGTGATCAAGCTCGATGCCGAGATCACGAGGGTGAGGGCGCGACTGCTCGGTGTGGACGAGCGCCGGGCGGCGGTCGTGGCCAGGCTCAACGCCATGCGCGACCGACCGCAGTCGGTAGTGGTCGATGTCGCGGAGCCGCTCCCGATCGCGAGCGAAGTCGAGCTCGACCCGGTGGCGCTGCGCGAGCGGGCGATGACGGCTCGTCCGGAGATGAGGGCCGCTGCGGCGGCGGCAGAGGCGGCTTCGATTCGCACCGAGCTGGCTCGCAAGGGCGCCAAACCGGACATCTTCTTCGGTCTCAATTATGGGGCGGTCGAGCGCAGAAACGATGCCGCCGGCAGGCTGAACCCCCCCGAGAACAACGGCGATGACGTGCTCGGGTTGTCGGCCGGAATGTCGGTGCCGGTGTGGCGTTCGAGGGTCGACGCCGAGATCGAGGAAAGCGTCCAGCGCGTGCTCGCTGCCGACGAGGCTCGACGCGAGGCTGCGGCGTCCATCGACCGTGCCCTCGGGGAACTGATCCACCGCATCCCGCTCCTCCGCGAACAGGTGAGGCTCTACGACGAGGTGCTGGTGACGCAGGCCGAGGCGTCGTTGGAGTCGGCCGAGTCGGCCTATTCAGTCGGCACCGCCGACGCCCTCGACCTGCTCGACGCCGAACGGGTCCTGCTCCAAGTGCGCATCGCCGCCGAGCGGGCTCGGGCAGATCTGAAGATCGCTCACGCCAGGCTCGAGGGAGCGGTTGCAGGGCTGTTGGACGAGGAGAACGGGCAATGAAGAAGACGAACTCAGGTGAGGGTCTGCGCGGGCGGGACATCGGGCGGGACAGGTCCCGCCCATACACCGTGCGCGACGACGGCTCTGAAATGGGTAGGGGCGGCATCCATGCCGCCCGCCGTTCCGGTGACTTCGGTGGCGCCACCCTGAGGGCAATGGCGTGGGTGTTGGTGGGTGCGGTGGTCACGCTCCTGCTGGTGGCGGATCCTTTCGGCGTGAGCCCGGTGGACGGGTGGTTGGGGGTCGAGCGGGCGTCCCTCGGGGACGGGGATGTGGGCGGGAGCGGGTTGTGGACCTGCGGGATGCACCCGGACGTGCTGCAGGAGGAACCCGGGACCTGCCCGATCTGCCAGATGGACCTGGTGCCGGTGAAGGACGGCGGCGTGATTGGGCACGGACACGGAAACGGGCACGGGCAGGAGCTGTGGACCTGCCCGATGCACCCGAACATTCTCGAAGAGGAAGCAGGCCAGTGCCCGATCTGCGGGATGGGCCTTGTGGAGGTGAAGGGAGAGGACGGTGACGGGCACGGTGGATCAACGGGAGCGCGGGAGGTCCTCTTCTATCGCAACCCGATGGATCCGGGCATCACCTCGCCGGTACCGCGCAAGGACGACATGGGTATGGACTATGTGCCGGTCTATGCAGACGAGGCCGAGGCCCCGTCCGCCCAGGGGGCCGTGGTCACCATCGACCCGGTCGTGCAGCAGAACATGAACGTCGTCACCCGGTTCGTCAGTCGAAAAGACATCCGCCACGAGATCCGCACCGTGGGCTCTCTCGACTACGACCAGGAACGGATGGTCTCGGTGACCACCAAGTACCCGGGCTTCATCGAAAAGGCCTATGTCAATTATATCGGCCAGCCGGTTGCGAAGGGCGAGCCGCTGTTCGAGATCTACGCGCCCGAGCTGGTACAGACCGAACAGGAACTGCTGTCGGCAATGCGCTACTCGCGCCAGCTGGAATCCGCCCCCGATGACACCAGAAAACGCGCCGACGCCCTTGTCGAGGCGGCCCGCCAGCGCCTCGCCTACTGGGATGTCAGCCCGGAGCAGATCGCCGAGCTCGAGGAGACCGGCGAGGTTTTCCGCACCCTGCAGGTACTGGCGCCGGCCAGCGGCGTCATCATGATGAGGATGCCGGGCCTCGAGGGCATGGCGACTCAACCCGGAATGGAGCTGCTCCATATCGCCGATCTTTCGAATCTGTGGTTGACGGTCGAGGTCTTCGACAACCAGCTGCCGTGGATCGACACCGGCAGTCCGGCGACCATCTCCTTGAGTTACTTCCCGGGCATGACCTATCGCGGCCGCGTGCGCTACATCGAGCCCGAGGTGTCCGAAAAGACGCGCACCATGCAGCTGACCCTCGACGTGCCCAACCGCGACGGTCGTCTGCGGGTCGGGATGTACGCTTCCGTCGTGTTCGAACCGGTGGCGGCGGCCGACGCCCTCACGGTGCCGGCCGAGGCGGTGCTCCGCACGGGTCAGCGGGACCTCGTCATCGTCGCCCTCGGCGGCGGTCGGTTCGCGCCGCGGGAGGTCGTCCTCGGCCCCCGTGCCGACGGTTCGGTCCAGATTCTCGAGGGTCTCGCCGACGGCGACGAGGTCGTGACCTCGGCGCAGTTCCTGATCGACTCCGAGTCGAACCTCCGGGCGGCGATCCAGAAGATGATCGCGGAAAAGCGCGGGGAAGGTGGGTCGTGAAACGGACAGAATTCGGAATTCGGAATTTTCATCGCACGCAGTCGGGGAACATCGGGTCGAATTAGGAATGAGGAATCAGGAATGAGGAATTGCCATCGCAACGGACCCACGGGCATTTGTGATGACACAAGAAAAACCCCTGCGCCTTCGCGCCTTTGCGTCTTTGCGTTAAAAACCAGGAACTCGAAATTCGGAAGATCGATTCACTTTCATCTCGACTCCTCCACTCCCATGCGCCCCTGCTCCTTTCATGATGAAGAGGAGACACCATGCTGAACCGCATCATCGAGTGGTCCCTCAGAAACCAGTTCATCGTGATGGTCGGGATGCTGTTCGCCATCCTCGGCGGGTGGTGGGCGGTTTCGACCACCCGGCTCGACGCGATCCCCGACCTGTCAGACGTCCAGGTCATCGTCTACACCAAGTACCCCGGCCAGGCGCCGCAGGTGGTCGAGGACCAGCTGACCTATCCGATCGCCTCGAAGATGCTGGCGGTGCCCTTTGCCAAGGATGTTCGCGGCTACTCCTTCTTCGGTTTCTCCTTCGTCTACGTGATCTTCGAGGACGGCACCGACCTCTACTGGGCGCGGTCGCGGGTGCTCGAATACCTCAACGGTCTTTCCGGGCAACTGCCCGACGGGGTGACGCCGCAGCTCGGCCCCGACGCCACCGGCGTCGGGTGGGCCTTCATGTACGTGCTCAACTCGCCCGACCGCTCGCTCGCCGAGCTGCGCTCCTACCAGGACTGGTACCTCAAGTACGGTCTGATGTCGGTCGACGGGGTCTCGGAGGTCGCCTCCCTCGGCGGCTTTGTCCGCCAGTACCAGGTCGAGGTCGACCCTGTGAAGCTTCGCGCCTACGGTGTCACCCTGGCCGCCGTCAAGAAGGCGATCCAGCGCTCCAACAGCGACGTCGGCGGGCGGCTGGTCGAGATGGGCGAGCGCGAGTACATGGTGCGCGGTCTCGGCTATGTCAAGAACATCCGCGACCTCGAGCAGATCCCGCTCGCGGTGGGCCCCGGGGGCACGCCGCTCTCCCTGTCCGCGGTCGCCAACATCACGATCGGGCCCGAGATCCGGCGCGGTCTCGCCGATTGGAACGGCGAAGGTGAGACGGTCGGCGGCATCGTGGTGGTGCGGTCGGGCGCCGACACGCTGTCGACCATCGCACGGGTCAAAGAGCGGCTGGCCGAGCTCGAAGCCGGGCTCCCGGACGACGTCGAGATCTCGGTGGCTTACGACCGCACCGGGCTGATCCACGATTCGATCGAGACCCTGACCGACACCCTGATCGAGGAATCGATCATCGTCGCCCTGGTGTGCATCATCTTCCTCTTCCACTTCCGCTCGGCCTTTGTGGCGATCATCTCGATCCCGATCTCGATCCTGCTCGCCTTCATCGTCATGCGGATCCAGGGCCTCGGCGCCAACATCATGTCGTTGGGGGGCATCGCGATCTCGATCGGCGTGCTGGTCGACGCGGCCGTGATCATGGTCGAGAACGCCCACAAGCACTGCGAGGAGTGGCGCGGCGAGCGCAGCCACTTCGAGATCATCCTGCGTTCGGCGCAGGAGGTCGGTCCGACTCTGTTCTTCAGCCTGCTCCTGATCACGGTCTCTTTCATGCCGGTCTTCACCTTGCAGGCGCAGGAGGGGCGGCTCTTCGAACCGCTCGCCTTCACCAAGACCTACTCGATGGCGATGGCGTCGGTCGTCGCGGTCACCGTGATCCCGGTCCTCATGTACTGGTTCGTGCGTGGCAAGATCCATTCCGAGAAGAAACACCCCGTGTCGCGCCTCCTGCGATTCATCTACACGCCGGTCCTCAACCTCGCCCTCAAGTGGCGTTGGCTGGTTGTGGTGTTGGCGATCGCTGCGGTGGCCTCGGTGTGGTTCCCCCTCCAACACATCGGGTCGGAGTTCATGCCGCCCTTGTGGGAGGGCGATCTGCTCTATATGCCGACCACCTTTCCCGGCATTTCGATTACCAAGGCGAAGGAGCTCCTGCAGCAGACCGACAAGATCATCGCCTCCTTCCCCGAGGTGGAGTCGGTGCTCGGCAAGATCGGACGCGCCGAGACCGCCACCGACCCGGCGCCGCTGTCGATGATCGAGACCACCATCGTGCTCAAGGACCCGTCCGAGTGGCGGCCGGGTATGACAAAGGAAAAACTGATCGAGGAGCTCGACCGCGCGATCCAGTTTCCCGGTCTGACCAACGCCTGGACGATGCCCATCAAGACCCGGATCGACATGCTTTCCACCGGGATCAAGACCCCGGTTGGGATCAAGATCGGAGGCCCCGACCTCGCCGAACTCGAGCGCCTCGGCAAGGAGGTGGAGGCGGTGGTGAAGCCGCTCGAGGGCACGCTGTCGGCCTACGCCGAAAGGGTGATGGGCGGCAGCTACCTCGACTTCGACATCGATCGCGAAGCGGCGGCCCGCTACGGGATTTTGGTGGGTGATGTCCAGGACGTGATCATGTCGGCGATCGGCGGCATGAACGTGAGCTGGACGGTCGAGGGCCTCGAGCGCTACCCGATCAACGTGCGCTATCCGCGCGAGCTGCGCGACAACGTCGAGGCGTTGGCGGAGACCCTGGTCGCCGCGCCGACGGGCGCCCAGGTGCCGTTGTCACAGGTGGCGACCATCCGCATCCACCAGGGCCCGCCGGCCATCAAATCGGAGAATGCGCGCCCCAATGCCTGGGTCTATGTCGACCTCCGCGGCATCGATGTCGGCACCTGGGTGGAACGCGCGAAGAAAGAAGTGGCGGAGAAGGTCGAGCTGCCGCCCGGCTACACCCTCTTCTGGTCGGGACAGTACGAGTACATGCAGCGGGCGAAGGCGCGGCTGCTGATGATCGTGCCGATCACCCTCTTCCTGGTCTTCCTGATCCTCTACGTCAACACGAAATCACTGATCAAGACCGCCATCGTGCTGCTCGCCGTGCCCTTCTCCGCGGTCGGCGCCATCTGGCTCATGTACTTCCTCGGCTACAACTGGTCGATCGCGGTGTGGGTGGGACTGATCGCGCTCGCGGGGCTCGACGCGGAGATGGGCACCGTGATGCTCCTCTACCTCGACCTGGCGTACGAGCGCTGGAAGACGAAGGGACAGATGACCACCTGGGCGGATCTCACGGAGGCGGTCGACCACGGCGCCGTGCAGCGGATCCGGCCCAAGGCGATGACAGTCGCGACCACCTTCATCGCCCTGCTGCCCATCCTGTGGGCGACCGGCACCGGCGCCGACGTCATGCGCCGCATCGCCGCTCCGATGGTCGGCGGCATCGTGACCTCGTTCTTCGGCGAGTTGCTGGTCTACCCTGCCATTTTTTTCATCTGGAAGGGACGGAAACTCGAAAAAACCTCGTGAACTGAACAACCAATCCAGCGGTAAAGAGATGCCGATGAAAAAAATGAGGATGACGTTTCTGATCGTGGGTGTGCTCGGAGCTCTGCTGGCGAGCGCCGAGGCGAGTACCTTCAACGAGGTGATGGAGCACTACGAGCCGGTGCGGCTGGCGCTGCTCGGAGACTCCATGGACGGGGTCAGCGAACACGGCAGGGCGATGGCCGCCGAGCTGCGGTCCTTGCAGGCGGATTTCTCGGCCGAGCGGGCCGGAACCTCCGGCGACGCAGCTGCGGTGGTCGAGGAGAAGCTCGACGGCATGATCGCCGCAGCGGATGGGATCGCCGAGGCGAAGTCGCTGCAGGCGGCGCGCGACGGCTTCTACGAGCTGACGAAGCCCCTGGTGCGGTGGCACAGCGGTGTGTCCGAGGGCTCGCGTCCCGCGGTGGCCTATTGCCCGATGCACAAGCGCTCGTGGCTGCAGCCGGACGGCGAGATCGGCAACCCCTACGGCAGCATGCCGCGCTGCGGGGAGATCGTGTCGGCGGATTGAGCGGGTTGGGTGGTCGGCGCGAGGTCCACCGCGACCTGGAGGCAGCCAGGTCGGGAGAGGACTTCTGAGACTTTGTCGCGAAATTCTGCTACACTTTGCGCTCGCAGTCGCGCCAGTTCACCTCGTGATGGACCCGAAGCTGCTGGAGGGCGCGCCCGATGAGTGACGAAAGCCGTCCGAGCTTTCGTGGCACCGACAGGTTCGGTATTCTCCGCCGGCTCGGCGCCGGCGGTATGGGTGTGGTGTACGAGGCCTACGATCGTGAGCGCGAGTCGCTGGTGGCGTTGAAGACTTTGCGCAGGGTCAATCCAGAAACGATCTACCGTTTCAAACAGGAGTTTCGGACCCTGGCCGAGGTGGTCCATCCCCGGTTGGTGCCGCTGTACGAGCTGTTCTCCGACGGCGAGCAGTGGTTCTTCACCATGGAGCTGCTGGCGGACGGCGTTGACCTCAAACGTTCGCTGCGGTCGGCGGAGCCGGTCGACGACGCGACGGTATCGGCCGGTGTGTCCCGGGGCACCGACGACGCCACCGAGGATGAGACCATCGACATGCCGGCGCCGTCGGCAGACGGCGTCGCGGCCGAGGCATCAGGCACGGGAGTAGCCCAGGACGTGGCGGCGGGGGAGGTCGACCGGGTGCGCGTTGTCGACGTCTTCGGTCAGCTCGCCGAAGGGGTGATCGCGCTCCACGACCGGGGGATCCTCCACCGCGACCTCAAACCGGCCAACGTCATGGTGCGGAACGACGGCTCGGTGGTGCTGCTGGACTTCGGCCTCGTGCAGCAGCTGGCGCACGGCGACGGTGAAATGTTCCGGCAGTCGCCCGGCGCGGTTCCCGAGAGTTCTGAATCGGGCGCCTCCGACGGCCGCCGCATCACCGGGTCGGTGGCCTACATGGCGCCGGAGCAGGCGGAGGGGCAGCCGCTGTCGGAGGCCAGCGACTGGTACGCGGTCGGGGTGATGCTCCACGAGGTGCTCACCGGTCGGCTGCCGTTCGCGGGCTCGGCGGCGGAGATTCTGCGGAGCAAGCTGACCCGAGATCCGGAGGACCCGCGGACGCTCGTACCGGAGCTGCCCGAGGATCTCGGCCGGCTGTGCCTCGAACTGCTCGATCGTGAGCCCGAGCGCCGTCCCTCGGGACACGAGGTGCTCGCCCGGTTCGGCGGGGGGGCGACAGGGACGGACGGTGGCGACCGCCGCCCGGTCGGGCCGGCGCCCACCCCGTTCGTGGGCAGGAGGCGCCACCTCGAGCTGCTGTCGAGCTGTCATGCGAGGGCGGCTGGTGGCGAGCTGGGGATCTGTCGGGTGCATGGGCGTTCGGGCGCCGGCAAGACGGCGCTGATCGAGCACTTTCTCGACCGGCTGGCGGCACGGGATGGCGCGGTCGTGCTTTCCGGACGCTGTTACGAGCAGGAATCGGTGCCGTTCAAGGCCATCGACAGTGTGCTCGACGACCTGACCCGCTATCTGCTCTCGTTGCCGCCGCGCGAGCTTGACGGGCTGCTGCCGGCAAACTCGGCGGCCTTGGCGAGGGTGTTCCCGGCAACTCGGCGCATCGACCAGGTGGCCACCACCGCGGACGACGACCAGCGCGCCCTCAGCCTGGAGGAGCTGCGGGCGGAGGCATTCGCGGCCCTCCGCGAGATGCTGTGTGCGATCGGTGATCGCCGTCCTGTGGTCCTCTATATCGACGATCTGCAGTGGGGCGATCTCGACAGTGCTGTTCTTCTGCGCGAGCTGGTCGTCGCCGAGAGATTGCCGCGCCTGCTGCTGCTCTTCAGCTATCGCACCGAGTACCTGGAGACCAGTTCCTGCCTGCGGGCTCTTCAG
The DNA here is from genome assembly GCA_964609835.1 of uncultured Thermoanaerobaculia bacterium. Lineage (GTDB taxonomy): Bacteria > Acidobacteriota > Thermoanaerobaculia > Thermoanaerobaculales > Sulfomarinibacteraceae > Sulfomarinibacter. Next base: position 73,285 of record CAZSTH010000002.1, on the reverse strand, counting down.
CATCTCGCGGACGCGGGGAGAGGGCGAGTCTTCGAGGAGACGCTCGAGGTTGATGCGCTGACCCCTCAGGAGGCACTCGAGCTCGCCACCGGGCTCATCGGCGGCGACATGCCGGAGGCCGCCGCTCAGGCCGAATGGGTGGCGCTGGAATCCGGCGGTGGTGCGTTCTTCGTCTACGAGCTGGCGCATCACCTGCGGGCGGGGTTCGAGCGTTTCGATGTCGGCGAGATCCACCTCGACGACGTGCTCTGGCGGCGGGTGCAGCGGCTGCCGGAGGACACCCGCCGGCTGCTCGAAGTGATCGCTGTGGCGGGGCGACCGGTGCAGCTCCGGCACGCCCAGGACGTGGCGCGGCTGCGCACCCTGCCGCCGGAGATGGTCGCGGCGCTGCGCTCGGAGCGCCTGATTCGTACCACGGGTCCCGGTCTCGGTGATGAGGCCGAGTGCTATCACGACCGCATCCGCGAAAGTGTGGTCGCTCGACTCGATCCCGCACGCATCCGCAACCTCCACGCGCTCTTCGCCGCCGCTCTCGAACGTTCGGGCGACGCCAAGTCGGACCTTCTCGCGGTCCATCTCGAGGGGGCCGGGGAACTCGAGCGCGCGGGGTCGTTTTACCTGGCGGCAGCCGACGAGGCGGTCCAGGCGGTCGCATTCGATCGGGCCGAGTCCCTGTTCCGCAAGGCGTTGGAGTATGCGGGCGATCGGGCGGCCAAGGCGGCGATCCTCGAGCGGATGGTGCACTTCTTCACCGATCTCGCCCGCTTCGACGACGCCTACGAGGTCGGGCGCGAAGGCACGGCCCTGTTCGGGATCCGCCTGCCGGAGAAGTTTCAACCGCTATCGTTCGTGGTCGATCTGGTGGTCGCGAGGCTGCGGCTCGGCAAGCGCCGGGTGGCCGAGATCCTCGAGATGCCGCCGATGACCGACGATCAACTCGCGGGCGCCGTTCGGCTGATCGCGGCGCTGGCCAAGGCCGCCTACCAGCTCCGTCCCGAGCTGTGCGTGGCGGTCAACGCCAAGATGGTGAACCTGTGCCTCAAGCACGGCAACACCGCCGACAGCGCCATCGGCTACATGGTCTTCGGCAGCATCTTCCTCGGCGGCATCCTCGGCCAGTACCGCCGGGGCTACGAGTTCGGGCGTCTGTCTCTCGACCTGGTGGAGAGGTACCGCAGCACCCACCAGGAGGCGGAGGTGAACTTCGTGGTCGGCTACTTCGGCTCCTCGTGGCTGCGACCGGCGCGGGAGGCCGAGGCGCTGTGGCAGCGGGCCTATTCGACCGGCGTGGAAACCGGAGATCTGTTCCACACCGGCTGCGCCTGCTGCGCCACGGTGCTCAGCCACTTCATGCGCGGCGTGCCGCTGCCGGAGATCGACCGTGAGGCTTCGGAGTTCCTGGAGCTGCTGCAGAAGTTCGGTCTCCGCGAGCCCGAGGGAGCGGTCATGGCGGTTCGGCAGGCGACCCGAAACCTCCGGGGTGAGACCGCCGGACGACTGGTCCTCGACGATGTCGGCTTCGACGAGAAGTCGTTCGTGGCCGGTTTGGCCGACTTCGGTTCGCGCCACTTCGCCCACTATTTCTACATCGTCAAGATGCAGCTCGCCTATCTGTGGGGCGAGCAGGAGGCTGCGATCGCGATCGCCGACGAAGCCGATTCCTTCCTCAAGGACTCCAGGGGCATGTTGCACGCGGCCGAGCACCGTTTCTACCAGGCGCTCGCGGTGGCGGGAGCGGCGAAGGACCGCCGTCGGCGAAGCGAGCTGCGGACGGTGAGGAAGGCCCACCGTGCATTCGCGAGGTGGGCCTCGCATTGCCCTCACAACTTCCGCCACAAGGAACGTGTGATCGCCGGTGAGCTGGCCCGCCTGAATGGCGAGCTCGACAACGCGCTGCGCTGCTTCGAGGGCGCCTGCGAGGCGGCGGCCGAGCACGGCTACCTCCATATCGAGGCGTTGGGCCACCAGCTTGCCGCGGCGGCGGTCCGGGATGCGGACCCCGCTTCGGCCGACAGCCATCTCGCTGCGGCCCGAGAGCTGTACGGGAGATGGGGCGCCGACGCCTACTCCGAGTGGCTGGCTCGTGCTATGCTTTCGCTCGAGAAAGAATCTCAAAATTGAAGCAGGGGGGCATACGGCATGTCTGCAGATGCAGGAGTTGGAGATCTTCGAGGGCGTTGGATGTTGCTGGGTGCCGCGGCGATCCTGGTCTCGGCCGCCGGGACTGCGGGAGCACAATCGGTGGACCCGCTGGCTTCGAACAACACCGTCTACCCGGCGGCGGAGGAGTGGTCGTACGGGTACCGGACCAGCAACTACGACTACCCGGCGCAACCGGTCGCGCCGCGCTGGACGCCCGGCGGCGAGGTCGGCCGGATCACCACTGACAACGCGCTGCAGTATATGCAGCGGGCGAAGGCGTTCCTGACCGCGGATATGAGCGGGCTGGTGAACGATCCCCTGAGTTGGTCGCCGGAGCAGGTGGGCTGGTACGACATGGTGTGGACCGCGCAGGGCTCGACGCGGGCGGACGGCACCATCGATCCCAACTCCGGACGCGAGGCGCTGATGGGCTCCTACACCGGGCAGATCCTCCCGCCGGAGACCTTCACCGACCCGAGTCCGCCGGAGCCGTTCCAGAACCACGCCGTCATCTACTACAACGACGTCGCCGCCGCGATGTTGGGCCGGATCTGGAAGGACCCCTTCGATCCCGACCTCGGCGACACCCAGTTCCCCGAGGGCTCGGTAGTGGTCAAGGTCGAGTCGGCGACCTTGACACCGCAGCAATGGCCGATCCTCGATGGCTCGACCGAGGCGTGGGTCTACCGGCCGCCGGTGGCAGCGATCGAAAACTCGCCGCCTGCGAGCTGGCAGGCACAGAAAGTGCCGGTGTACTTCTCGCAGATGGCGGTCAAGATCAAGGACTCCACCGCCTCGCCCGAGACCGGCTGGGTCTTCATGGCCTTCGCCTACGACGCCAGCGCCCCGGGCGAGACGGTGTGGGATCGCGCGGTCCCGGTCGGCGCCATGTGGGGCAACGACCCCCAGTTCGCCAACACGCCGGCGGGCACCAACCCGAACGGCCCGCTGCTCGAGACCTGGGTCAATTCCGCGGCGCCGGCCTTCACCCGCCAGACCCTCGGCTGGGGCGGCCGGCTGGCCGGTCCGATGGACGTGGCGACCCGCCACGGGGTGATCACGGTCAGCGGCACGCGCTACGGGCAGCAGGACTTCGCGGCTTCGTCGTGCCTGAGCTGCCACTCGGCGGCGCAGTTTCCCTTCACGGAAAATCTCTACCCGTCGCCGAACAAGGTCTTCCCCGAGGACGGCCACCCGTTCCTGCTGTACGACCCGGGCTCCGAGGCGTGGGCGCGGTGGTTCCAGAACCGTCCCGGCGACCGCGCGCTGTCCGGCGACAACCGCGAGGGCATCGTTGCGATCGACTACGACATGCTGCTGACCTTCTCGCTCGCCACCTACAACGCGGCGGCGGGCAACCGGCTGATGGTGCAGCCGCTGGTGCACGTGCACTGACCATGCGGTCGCGGCTCGGGGAGGACTGATTCGCGCCCGGCGGCGGCGATCGCGTGCCGGGTGAGCGGCACTCCGCCGAGGCCGACGCCTTTCGGTTTTCGGGTTTGTGATGGGGGGAATCCGTCGGCTTGGATGGGAATCTCTCGAGCGGCGGATGAGGTGATGTGCGCCTCTTGCAATCGGTCGCCGACACCTCCATGATGGCGTCATGAAAATGACGGTGACTCTCGACCAGGATGTGGCAAGCGTGATCGAAGAGCGCGCCCGGATCACCGGACGTTCGGCCGATGAGCTGGCCAACGAGATGATCCGCGGGGCTCTCGGCCGGCCCGAGTTCTGGTCGGAACGGCCGGCCCACCGCATGGCGCGGCCGAAGAAGGTGAGGATCGCCAGAGGTCGAGGGTCGGGCCGCGGTGAGCCTACCGCGCGCTAGGAGCTTGCACCGAATAGACCCTCGACGAGAGCAAGGGTCTATCGGTAGGGTTTCTGCCGAGGGTCTTTTCGGCACAAGCTCCTAGCGCTTCGAACGGAAGCGGGGATGGTCCGGGCGGTACCAGCACGAGTCGCAGGCGCCGCCCAGCTCGCACAGCCCGAGGGGTCGCAAACAGGTGCCGTCGTACTCCTCCGGTCGGACCTCCTCGACCTTGACGTACACGGGACCAGCGGTCCGCCGTGAAGGCTCGTCGTGCGGCGAGCGGTCGGTGTCAGAAGCCATCCACCGCATCGTATCACCCCGTCGTTGCCGCCGCGCGCTCGACGCGCGCGTCGGCAAAACGCGGATCAGCACCACAGGTGCAGCGCGGTCCGCAGGGCCGGAGTCATACCCACCAGTTCCACCACCTGCCCGGTACCCTGGAGGTCGTGTACCACCGAAAGCAGTCGGCGCGCCCCGGAGCAGTTGAAGAGGGTGACGTGCCGGAGATCGATGCGGAGCGTTTTTTCAGAGGATGCCAGCTCCCTCGTCCGCCGCTCGAGCGTGGCGCCGCCATCGTCGTCGAGATAGCCGCTGACAGCGATTCTGACGCGACCTTCGGGATCGACCGCGGTTGACAGGGTGAGTGCGTCCTCGTCCATCTCGGGGCTCCTGCGGTGTGCGGTGTGAGTCATCATGGCGTGTGCCTTCATCGGGAAAACGCCGCCGACCGCTACAGATTACACTCGGAGCGAACGGTTTCAAGGTCTCCCTGCGGCATTTTGCGTCTCTCTTACAACACGGGAACGCAGCGCGCGGTTGTCTGGTCGCATCGTTGAATGAAGCGGAGGCGCGCCGGCAGATCTGTTACCGTAGCGGTTACGAGCGCACGAAGGAGCACGACATGGAGATTCGTTACGCTCTCATCAAGGAGCTGCCCGGCACGGAGTACGACGACGCGGTGACTCGCGCCACCGAGTTGCTGGCCGACGAGGGCTTCGGCGTCCTGACCGAGATCGACGTCAAGGCGACCTTGAAGAAAAAGCTCGATGTCGACTTCAAGCGCTACGTCATCCTCGGCGCATGTAACCCGAAGCTCGCCCACCATGCCATGTCGGGCGAACCCTTCATCGGCGTCTTGCTGCCGTGCAACGTGGTGGTCATGGAGCGTGATGGCGGGGGTTCGATCGTCGCAGCCCTCAAGCCCACCGCGGTGTTCTCGCTGATCGACAACGACCAGGTGGCACCGATCGCCGACGAGGTCGAACATCGTATGCGGCGGGCGCTGGAGAAGATGGGCTGAATCTGCCGCCGGCGCGAAGCACGGTGGAGCCAAGCGTTGCGCTCGTGATCGCCGTCATCTGCCACGACAGTGAATCTTGACGAGATCGAGAGCCGCATGCGGTGGGCGGATGCCGACGCCCCAGCGCGGAGCGGTTATCATCGCGGGACCCTTTGTTGTGATGTCATGCTGAGGGGAACCACGTCATGCTGATTCTGACCCACTCGGAGATCTGCGAGCTGCTGTCCATGGGCGACTGCATGCGGGTGGTGGGAGAGGCGCTGTCGGCGCTCGATTGCGGCGAGGGGCTGCAGCCGCTACGCGACGGAGTGTTGCTCCCGAACCGCAAGGGTGTGCTGGCATGGATGCCAGGGGCGCTGGCGGCCGGGCGGCCGTTCGGGGTCAAGATCCTGAGCATCTTCGAGGGTGCGGCGGCGATGGGGCTCGACTCCCACCAGGGCGGGGTGATGATCTTCGACCCCGAAACCGGGCAGCCGCTGGCGCTGTGCGAGGCGGGGGCGATCACCGCAGTCCGCACCGCCGCCGTGTCGGCGCTCGCCACCGATCGTCTGGCGCGCAGCGACGCGACGAAGCTGGCCATCCTGGGCGCGGGGACTCAGGCGCGGTCGCACGTCGAGGCGATGCTCGCGGTGCGGCCGGTTGAGCAAATCGGGGTGTGGAGCCGCACGACGGCCGGGACCGAGGCCTTTGCGGACGAGCAGTCGGCCCGGCACGGGCTGCCGGTGGAGGTGATGCCCGATGCCGCCGCGGCGGTGGCGGGCGCCGACATCATCTGCACAACGACCGCGGCCCGGGAGCCCGTGCTCCTCCCCGAGATGCTCGAGCCCGGGATGCACGTCAATGCGGTCGGCGCGTCGGTCCCGTCGTGGCGCGAGATCGACCCGGGCGTGCTGCCGATGGCGACCCTGTTCACAGACCGCCGCGAGTCGCTGGCCAACGAGGCCGGCGAGTTCATCGCGGCGGGTGCGCAGGGACTGATCCCGGAAGGGCTGGTGGTTCCGGAGCTCGGCGGGGTGCTGAACGGCGACCACCCGGGCCGCACTTCGGCAACCGAGATCACCGTCTTCCGTTCGCTCGGCCTGGCGGTGGAGGACATCGCCGCCGCGCGGCTCGTCTACGAGCGGGCTGCCGAGCGAGGGGTCGGCACCGAGGTCGATTTCGATAACTGATCAGCGCGCGGCAACCGGCTCTCGACTCTGAATCGCTGCCAGGTGGATTTCAGCCCCAATGGAAGCTCTTCGAGCCGTCGCTCGGAGGATTCCGACGACATCGTCGAGAAGACTCATGGGTCGAAGATGACTTCGTGTCTCCTTCGTGATCGTGCTGTTTGCGGCGGGAACGACGGCCGTCACCCGATCTCGCCCAGCACCTCGTCCAGCGCCTCGAGCATCTCGTCCACGTCGTGCCGCTGGATCACCATCGGCGGTTTGATCTTGAGAACGTTGTGCAGTGGGCCGTCGGTGGAGAGCAGGAAGCCGCGCGCCTTCATCTCGTCGATGACGCGCGACGCCTCGTGGTCGGCGGGCTCGAGGGTCTCGCGGTCGCGCACCAGCTCGACGCCGATGAAGAGCCCGCGCCCGCGTACGTCGCCGATCAGGTCGCGGCGCTTCTGGAGTTGACGGAGGCCGTTGAGCAGGTGGCCGCCGACCTCGAGGGCGTGGGCCTGCAGCCCCTCGTCCTCGACGACGTCGAGCACCGCCAGCCCGACCGCGCACGACACCGGGTTGCCGCCGAAGGTGTTGAAGTACTCCATGCCGGTGTCGAAGGAGGCGGCGGTCTCCGGGGTCGTGACCACGGCGGCCATCGGGTGGCCGTTGCCGATCGGCTTGCCGAGGGTGACGATGTCGGGCGCCACGCCCTGGGACTCGAAGGCCCAGAAGTGGGTGCCCACGCGGCCGAAGCCCACCTGGACCTCGTCGGCGATCGTGACGCCGCCGGCCTCGCGCACCGCCGCGGTGGCGGCGGCGAGAAAGCCCTCGGCCGGCACCACCTGGCCGCCGCAGCCGATCAGCGACTCGGCCATGAAGGCGCCGAGCTGGCGGCCTGCGGTGCGGATCGCTCGAATGGCGGCGCACACCTCGTCCGCGTAGCGCTCGCCGGCATCCTCGCCGCGGTGAGGACCGCGGTAGGTGTCGGGCATGGGCACCTTGTGCGCATGGCGGGCGAGTCCCTCGCCGCCCGGGCCATCGCATTTGTAGGGAGAGATCTCCACCAGCGACGGAGAGTGGCCGTGGTAGGCGTGGTCGAGGACGATGACCTCCCGCGATCCAGTGTGCGCCTGGGCCAGCCGCAGCGCGAGATCGTTGGCCTCGGTACCGGTGCAGACGAGGAAGCAGACCTCGAGCGGATCGGGGAAGGTCGACGCCAGCCGTGCGGCGTACTCGGCGAGGTTGTCGTGGAGGTAGCGGGTGTTGGTGTTGAGCTGGGCCATCTGGCGGTGAGCGGCCGCCACCACCCGCGGGTGGCAGTGGCCGACATGGCAGACGTTGTTGACCAGGTCGAGGTAGCGGCGGCCGCTCTCGTCGAACAGGTATTGGCCTTCGCCGCGCACGATCTTGAGTGGCTGTGAGTAGGCGGTAGAGAGGTTCGGGCCGAGATGGCGGCGCCGCACCTGGAGGATCTCGCGGACGCTGCGGCGCGGGGCTGCACCGGATCGGCAGCCTTCAACCAGTCGATCACGGGCGCGGCCGGGCTCGATCGTGGCAAGTCGTTCCAGCAGCCGCCACACCGGTTGCGCCGAGATCTGGAGGTACTCGTCGTCGGGGTAGAGGTGCCGCCGGTACTCCGAGACCAGCACCGAGCTGCACAGTCGGGCGACGATCAGGTCGTAGATCAGCGCCTGCTCCGCGGGAGCGAGCGGCCGCACCGCGTCGTAGCCTGCGACGACGCAGGACGCGTCGGCGAGCGGCTGCTCACGGTCGAGCATCAGGTAGGCGCAGGCAACCGCGAGGTCGGCGACGGTGATGGTGTGGAGCAGGTCCCCGAAATCGATCAGGCCTGCCAGCTCCGGACGGCCGTTGGATCTCTCGGTGACCAGCAGGTTGTGGTCGTTGGGATCGTTGTGGATCACGCCGTGGGCGAACCCGCCGAGCAGCGGTTCGACGGCGGTCGCGTACTCCTCGAGCCGTCGGGCCACCAGCCGGCGCCGCGCCGCGTCTCTGATGTGCTCGAGGTGACGGTCGAGAGCGGACGTCCGCTCGAGGTTCCAGGGGATGTCGCGATCGGTGCCCGGATGTTCGAAGTCGGCGAGGGCGAGATCGAGCCCGGCGATGGTCCTCCCAATGCCCTCGAGGAACCACGCCGGCCGGTGGCTGCGGTTGACCAGTGGCGTGCCGTCGAGATAGGTGACGACCCGGCTCCAGCTCGGGCCGTCTCCGAAATCGACGGGGCGCAGCCGATCCCGGTCGGCCGTCGCCACGACGCGGGGGATCATCTCTGCCAATGCGCTCTCGGCCAGGTGATCGAGCGCCAGCACCTGGCACTCGATGCTCTCCCGCCTCGCGCCCGGCGGCGCCGACTTGAGCACGAAGCGGTCACCGTCAGCCGTCACGAGCAGGAAGTTGCGGTCTACCTCGCCGGCCAGCGCCTGCGCGCGGGCCTCGATCGACCACACCTCGCGGGCGGCCCGCTCGACCTCGTCGATCGGAATCCGTGAGGTCGCGGCGATCACGGGATCACCTCCACGACCCCTGCGCGGTCGCCGGACCGCACGGCGAAGATCTCGGCACCGGGCAGATCCTCGGTGACCGGTGCCAACGCCTCCTCGAAGGCACCCCACGTGGATGTTTTCATGAGGTGGACGGTCGCGCCCCCGAAGCCGGCGCCGGTGAGGCGTGCACCGGCCACTCCCCGGACGGCGGCGCCCGCCGCCACCAGCCGATCGAGCTCCGGCGAGCTGACCTCGTAGTCATCCCGCAGGCTGGCGTGCGAGTCGGACATCAGTCGGCCGAGCTCCGCGATGTCCGCCGCCGCGAGCGCTGCACACGCGTCCGCAACCCGCTGGTTCTCCGTGAGCACGTGGCGGCAGCGCCGCATCAACGGCTCGGGTAGGCGGACCTGCTGCTCCTCCAGGAGTTCGGGTGGGACGTCGCGCAGCGATCGGATCGACGGGTCGCCTCGCCGCAAAATCGCCACCGCCTCCTCGCATTCCCGTCGGCGTTCGTTGTAGGCGGTTTCGGCGAGAGCGCGCTGCGCCCCACTGTTCACCACCGCCAGCAGGTGGTTTTCGAAGGGCAGTGGGACGTGCCGCGCCTCGAGGGTGCGGCAGTCGAGGTAGAGGGCGCAGCCGGAGCGGCCGAGGCGGCTTGCCATCTGGTCCATCAGGCCGCAGCCCACACCCCCGAACCGATGTTCGACCTCCTGGCAGAGCCGGGCCGTCTGGACCGGCTCGAGCCACAGCTTGAAGGCGCCTTCGACGGCGAGAGCGGTGGCGATCTCCAGCGCCGCTGACGAGGCGAGGCCGGCGCTCGGAGGGATCGTACCGCGGAACACGATGTCGAGCCCCGACTCGAGGAGGCCGCGTTGGTCGAAGGTCCGCACCAGCCCGAAGACATAGGGGAGCCAGGCGGGGCCATCGAAGTCGACACCCTCTCCGAGTGCGGCGGCGACGGTTTCCCCGGTATCGGCGGCCGCCATTCGAACCTGCCGGTCGGGGCGTTTGCGCGCGATCACGTCGATGTGGCGATCGATGATCATCGGCAGCACCAGGCCGTCGTTATAGTCGGTGTGCTCACCGATCAGGTTGACGCGCCCGGGCGCCCGCGCCACCACCGCCCCCGTCGGGTCGCCGTAGAACTGCGCGAAGAGCTTGGCTGGTCGCATGATGTGCAGGGCGCCCAAAGCGATCGACGTGATTCCGCCTTGAGACTCGTTCCAGGGTACCATCGAGCCCATTTCCGCGGCGCAGTACCTGTGCCTCGGAAATGGGATCCTCATGCATCGTATATGTTTTGCTGTGCATCAATAAAGGCTCCATAATATGCGGTAGAGAGCAGATCATGCGGACAACATTGAACATCGACAGCGAAGCACTCGAGGCGGCGATGAAGCTCTCGAATGGACGCACGAAGACCGAGGTCATCAACGAGGCGTTGCGTCGATTCGTGCGCGCGAAGAAGCGCCGGCTGCTTCTCGAGCTTCGAGGCACGGTGGAGTGGGAGGGCGACATCGATCGGCTCCGGGAGCGCTCATGAGGGTGCTGGTGGACACCTCGGCGTGGGTGGATCCCTTGAACGGCCATCCCAGCCCGGAGGGCGAGGCGTTGACGTGGTTGATTCGGAGGAGGCGGATGTCCTGACCTGCGGCGTGATCGCGGCAGAGGTCTTGCAGGGTCTACGGGACGAGAAGAGTCGGTCGGTGATCGAGCAGAGCTCTGTCGAAATGGAATGGTTGACGCCGCGGGAGCCCGAGACCTATCTGGAAGCAGCGGAGCTCTATCGCAGCCTCCGGGGTCGGGGGCTGACAATTCGTTCGACGATCGACTGCCTCATCGCCAGGCTGGCGGCCGAGCACGACGTTCTGCTGCTCTCCAAAGACCACGATCTCGAGACGATCATCGACTCGGGTTTGCTCGACCTCCGAGCGCTGCCGGTCGTGTGACCCGGCACCGAAGACCTGATATCCAAGATCCAACATCCAATCTCCGCTACCATCCCACCCATGCCCCGAATCACCGCGGTCGCCGAGTTCACCTTCATCGAGCAACGCTCGAAGTTCCACGCCGCGGCGGTGCCTGCCGCGACCATGGCCGAGGTCAAGAAGGCGGTCGGGAAGCGAAAGAAGAGGTATCACAAGGCGCGCCACCACTGCTGGGCGTGCCGCGTGCACGACACCGAAGGCCGGCTGGTCGAGCAGGCGCGGGACGACGGTGAAGTGGGCCGGCCGGGGATGAAGCTCCTCGAGCTGCTGCGCCAGCACGATCTCGAGGGCGTGTTGGTCGTGTCGCGGATGTTCGGGGGCGTCAAGCTCGGCCCGGGCGGCGTCGGCCGTGCGTTTCGCGATGCCGGCGCGGGCGCCATCGAGAGGACCGGGATTGCCGCCAACTAATCGTAATCGTAATCGTAATCGTGCCAGGTATCACAACCTCACCATGCGTGGTAGATTCGAATTGTCGGAGGTGACGGTCGTTGCCACGGAAACCGAGGATCTTCATCGAGGGCGGGATCTACCACGTGTACTGCCGTGCGTCTCGCGGCGAGGCGGTGTTTGCCGACGAGACTGAGGCGACGGCGTTCGTCGACAACCTTCGGAAGGTCAAGGTTCGCGACGGCCTTGTGATTTTCGCCTGGGCGCTGATGTCCAACCATTATCACATCGCGTTCCGGACGACCGAGGTTCCTCTGTGGCGCAGCATGGCCTCGATCCAGGGGTTGACGACCAAGGGATTCAACCGCAGACACCAAGTCTACGGGCCGCTGTGGCAGGGCAGGTACAAGGCGAAGATCATCCAGGACGAGAGCTCCCTGTTGCAGCTGATCGCGTACGTCCATCTCAACCCGGTCACTGCCGGTCTCGTGGAAGATCCTGCGGCGTTCGAGTGGAGCGGGCACCGAGAGATCGTCAGCAGGCACAGCCGCGGCATCGTGGACTCCGACGAATTGTTGATGATGTACGGCGGCAGCCGCAAAGCGGCGCGAAGAGCGTACGTGCGGAGCCTGAACACGACGGGGGCCACCGAATGGGTCGGCGAGGCTCCGGAGAAGCTGCCGTGGTGGCTGCCGGTCAAGGACGCGCCGGTGGAACCTCGCGAGGGTGGAGATTACGTGGACTTCCTCGGTCGCAGCACGGCCCCCGAGCGTCCCCGCCTCGCGGTTGAGGAGTACCTGGAGCGGGGGTGCAGGGCGCTGGACATGGACGTGGATCAGCTGGCGAGCCGTCGGCGGGATCCGGAGCTTCGAGAGCTGCGCGAGCTCGTCGCGGTTCTCGGTGTCGAGAAGTTCGAGCAGCGGGTTCGTGAGATGGCGGCGGTGCTTCAGAAGAACCCCGGGAGCGTCAGCCGCTGGGTGTCGGCCGCTGCCGAGCGTCGGTCGAGCGACCCGGCTTTCGCGAGACGGCTGAGGGAGCTCGATGAGATGATCCTCGCAGAGCGATCACCGCGCAAATCGTGAGCGCTGCAGGGTTGTGAGATTGTGATACCAGGCACCTTTCTTGTTGAACGTTGGTCGCCCGATGAAGGATAGAATAGAGAATGCACTCAGCTACTGATTTGGATCGAAAAGCGGGCCAGGTAGCACAACCTCACAATGGGTAATTGACCCGAATTCCCGGAGAAAATGGTCGGCGCCATGGAAACAGCTGGGGCGCCGTCGGCTGGATCCGGAGCTTCGAGAGCTGCGCGAGCTCGTCGCGGTTCCCGTTGTCGAGAAGTTCGAGCAGCGGGTTCGTGAGATGGCGTCGGTGCTTCAGAAGAACCCCGGAGGCGTCAGCCGCTGGGCGTCGGCCGCTGCCGAGCGCCGGTCGAGCGACCCGGCTTTCGCGAGACGGCTGAGGGAGCTCGATGAGATGATCCTCGCGGAACGATCACCGCGAAAATTGAGACGACGGTGAGATTGTGAGATTGTGATACCTGGCACGGACGTGGTGAGATTGTGATACCTGGCACGGACGTGAGTTTGGGAAAAGGAATTTCCTTTCATTCAGCTCCGGCAGAGCACGGGGTTGAGGCTCCTATTCGGGGCCCGGGATGGGCTCACATGCTCCGAACGGGCTTCTGAACAGCACCTTTCCGGGGAGATGGTTGGACTGCCAGGAGCTTATCAGATATGATAAGGGACATGGTAGATGTGAGTCCGATTCTCGAACGCGTTCTTCGGTCCGCTGCCCGACTCCAGGAAGTCGTTCCAGACGCAGTTCTGGTCGGGGGTTCGGCAGCGGCGCTTCACGCCGGTCATCGCGACTCGTTTGACCACGATCACGTCCTGGCCGATCTCGTCGATCGGTATGAGACGGTGCTCGAGGCCGTAGAGGCCACCGAGGGATGGGCCACGTCGGTGCGGGCGTCGAAGCCGCCGTTCACCATTATGGGCAGCCTCTGGGGCGTTGAGGCCGGACTCCGACAGATGCGGCGGAGCCGACCCCTCGAAACCTGCGAGGTCGAGGTGGGAGAAGGCGCCGTCGTCGTCGCTCCCACCGCAGCCGAAGCTCTCCGCGTGAAGGCATTCCTCGTCGTCCAGCGCAACGTCGTTCGCGACTATCTGGATGTGGTTGCTCTGGCCGAGCACCTCGGCACGGACACCGCGGTTGAAGTCCTCTCCGAAATCGACGCCTACTACCTGGATCGATCCGGCGAGCGGGGTTCGGTCCTGACTTCGCTCGTGATCTCACTCGCCGATCCCAGACCGCGAGACACCGAAGTGATCGACGAGTTGCCTCGCTACAAGGGTCTCAAGGACCGATATCATCGTTGGGACCGTGTCGTCGAGGTCTGTCGCTCCCTGGCGCTGCGGTTGAGCGGGGCCGTCTGATGCCGGTCGCGTTCCGTAACGTCGATGCGTCGCCCACCGACGATGTCCGTACGTGGCCGTACGAAGCGCTGGTGGCGGTGATCGACCGCGGGCTGGTCCAAGACTGGCAGCCGATTTTCGTCGAGCTGCGTCGGTCGCCGTGGGGTAAGGTCGCCCGGCGCATGGAGCACTATCTCTCCTATCGAGAGCCGGACGGGGTGAGCACGCTGTTCGCCCTCGCCATCGAACGCTCCCGCATCGATACCGACAGCGCTGATCGAGCCGAGGTGGCGGCACGCGTCCGGGAGGCGGTCGCCGGTTCGGGGCTCACCAACGGCCAGTTCGCCCGGCTTGTCGGCACCAGCGCGTCGCGACTGAGCACGTACCTCAGCGGCCAGGTCACTCCCTCGGCCGCGATGCTGCTGAGAATCGAACGAGCGGCAGGGAACACCCGGTCCTCCACGGTGTCGGCGACATCCCCGTGCAGAGGTGGTTGAGGTGGTTCGTGCCCCTCGCCGGCATCGTCTTCGTGATGTGCAGACGGCGCTGATCGCGCTGGCCATGGCGATGGGTTTGGAGCACCGGGTCCGGCTCCTCGACCTCGAACTCGCTCACCTCTCCACCTACGCAGAGCTCCCGCTGTATCATCGCGATCCGTTCGACCGCCTTCTGGTTGCGCAGGCGAAGGCCGAGGATCTGGCCGTGCTGACGTCGGACGAACGGTTCTCGGCCTACGGAGTCGAGACCCACTGGTAGCCGCCCCACCCGAAGCCATCGCTCATCGCGGGTCGAGCGGCCCTTCTCGATGCCGGTAGCGACTCCAGTCGCCCCCTTCACGATCGCAGGATCGACACCTGTGATCCGGTCCGCGAATCCTCCAACGTCCCTCCTACGCCGCGCTGCCCTGCTCACCAATCGGCTCGCGGTTTGTCCGTACTGGTCGTCGGCTTCATCGTCCTTACGGAGGACATTCGCGCCGCGGGACGTTCGGTTGTGTTGCTGGTAGATGCCACCAGTCATCAGCATCCGCGGTCGATCTCCCATCCCCCCTTTCTACCTCTTGAAGTGCAGGTATCACAACATCATAGCCGCCGTACCTGGTGCCTTTACAGGCACACCTGCTCGCCTTTTCGTGCACGACGCGCGAGCCGTGCCCGTCATGCGCGGCCAAGCGTTCAACGGCGACGAGTGCCGCGGGAGGCGGATCGCGACGCGGATTTCGAGCGGTCGCCGCGCCACGACTCATACCGTTGCGAGCGCTGCGACGCGCTGCTTCGCGCTTGCCGGTCCTGCTCGAGGCCTTCGAACGTCCCCCTTGATTTTTCGGTTCCGGCATTCCCGGCCCTTGCCTGTGCCTCCTGCCTCCGTTCGGTCGACCCCTCGGGGGGCTCCACGGACTGCCAGGCTCCGTCGTTGTAGGTCGACCATCCGTCATCGTTGTATTGGTAGACGTTACCGTCTCGTCCGGCATAGAGGTTGTTGTCCGCGTCTCTGGCCGCGTAGGCCGTGCTCTGGTCCGTCTGCACCGCCCGGGCCCGGCCGCCCTCCGCCGTCTCGACGCCGGCAACGGCGCCGCGGTCCGTCTGGACCGCCGCGGCCCGGCCGCCCTGTGACGTCTCGGCACCGGCTACGGTGCCCCGAGAATCCGAGTAGTACCCGGTGTGCACCCATTCGTCGCCGCGGCTGACCACGGTCTCTCCCCAGCTGGCGTAGGGGTTCGAGCGCTGGTAGGTGGCGCCGTAGGTGTCCGTGCGCGGGTTGTAGGCCTGTCCCGCATAGCCGGCTTCGTACGGGCCCCAGGCAGAAACACCCCGGGCGTAGGTTCCCGTGGCCGGGTTGTAGGCGGCGCCCCAGCCGGCGCCCCCATAGGGTCCGTAGACCGCGGCGCCTCGCGCGAAACCGCCGCTGTAGGGGTTGTAGTAGGCGGCCACGCCGTAGCTGTGCGGGTACGCCCGGTAGACGGGATAGCCGTAGGGCGGAGAGTAGACGTAGGGCGGGTAATACCAGCCCGTTCCATAGACCACGCAGCCGCGCGAGATGTAGACGCCGGTGTAGCCCGACGTGTAGCCGACGACGACCACGTCCGGCGTGGAGTCGTAGACGTAGACGTACGTCACGTGATACTTCGGGCTGGTGGGCGGAATCTCGTAGATCGCCGCCGCGACGTTGTCGCAGACGGCCCACGGGCCCTGGGGCGAGGTCGCCACGAACCACACGCCTTGAAAGCAGACGTAGTAGAGGCTCCCCACGCGGAAGACATCGAACGCGGTGTTGGCCGCGTAGAAGACGGTCGTGCCCTCGATGGGACGGAAATCCGGGTCGCCGTCGTAGCGGACGACGACGGTGACCTCGTCGCGCCGCACCTCCGCATTCTGCGGGATGGTGGCCAGCATGACCGCCTCCTCCGCCTCCGGGGTTCCCGGCACCGACACGCGAACGCCGGCCGCCGGGTGGTCGGTTGGGATCGCCGCGAAGCTCTCAGGGAGCTCGCGGCTGGCCGGCGACCAGGGACTGTCCAGGCTCGCCGCCCGGAACCAGCGGCCCGAGATGAGGTAGTAATAGTCACCGCTTGCGGTGCTGCGGAACAGGTCGCTCTCGGTGTTGCTGACCCAGACGAGCTCGGTTCCGGGGACCTCCTCCTCGACGGGCTCACCATCGAGCAGGATCAACTCCGCCGGTCGGTAACTGACGAAGACTCGCGGTGTCTCGCTCTTCGAGATCTTCCTGCCCGGAACGTGCTCGCGCACTCCCTCGAAGCTCTCGCTCTCCGGAATCTCGTAAAACGCCTTCGGGAGCTTGCCGACCGGAGCCCATGGACCGGTCGTAGTGGGCGCCTCGAGCCACGCGTCGCCGTGCAGCAGGTAGTGGGCCGACGATGTGGGATCGCGGAACACGTCCCAGTTCGTGTTGACGGCGAACTCGAGCCCCGTCTTCTCGATCTCGACGAAGAGCGGCTCGCCATCGAACAGGACCAGGATGGCGGGCGTCTGGCTCACCAGGACCACCGGCGTTTGACCGGGCAGCTCGGCGGGACGTGTGAGGTTCGCCACCGGAGTGGGTGGAGGCTCGGGTCGCGGCTTTTGTGCCGCGGGCTCGAAGTACGCGAGCACGTCGTCGAGCGAAAGGGACTGGCTCTGAGGGAAAACGTGCGCCCTCACGGCCTCCGTCAAACGCTTTGCGGTCGCCTCATCCGCGTTCGGGAACGCGATATCGATCAATTTGACGTCGAACGCGGTCACGGTTCGTTGCTGGAGGTCGGTCGTGGTGGACGCCTCCATTCGCAGTGCCGCGGGAATTGGCCGGTCATGGCCGGGCAGCACGAACTCTGCCGCCATCCGGAAACGCAGCGTGACGTAGTAGTCCCAGCTTTCGATCTGCGGCTGGTAGAGCGTGACGCGGGCGCCGTCCAGGCCCTGGATCTCGCGGGGCCATCCCGCGGGGCTCGCAAACGTTTGCGCGACTCCGGCCCATGCCAGGACGACCACGGCCGCGCAGCAAACAACGACCTTTCTCATGTTCAGCTCCTCACTGCTTGTCGTAGTCGAAGTTCTCGACGGTCATGCGCACGTCCTCCGCGGGAACCGTGATGATGGAGCGCGCCTGGTAACTGAGACCCGAGGCGAGACGATCGTGATTCGTCTCGAGCACGACGGTGTCACCGTCGAGTCGTGTGCGGACCTTCGTCAGCACGATGTCCTTGGTGTCTGAGTCGACCCACATCGTCAGCTCGTCACCGGGCTGTACGACGCTGGTTCCGCGGATGCGGATGGTTCCTGGCCGATCGCCCGGACCGAAAGTCGCCTTGTCGAGAAAATCGAGGACCTTCCCAGTGGTCGGAAGCGAGTACTGCGCGAGGAGGCCGTGCAGCTCGCCGAACCACTCGCGCATCTCTTTGCCCTTCTTCTTCTGGATGCGTCCGCGCACACCGCGCTTTTTGTCCGGTTTCTCCTCGCTGAGCGTGGTCTTCTGCATACTGCCGTCGATATCGAAGCGCACCAGCTCGACCTTCAGCAGCTTGGTCTCGCCCTTGACGGCGATCTCCGAGCGCGTCTTCCAGCTGTACTCGCGCAGCTTCTTGCGGTTCTCCTCGCGCTTCTCGGAGATCTGCACGGCGAGCTTGGCGGAATCCGGCGGAATCTGCGCCATGGCGCTCACCGCAGCCGCACACCAACACACGAGAGCCAGACATGACGTGGACTTCTTCATTCTTAATTCCCTTTCAGTTCTGGGTGGACGCGGGTCCGCGCGACGCACCCAATTTGTTGTTTCGGCCGATTCAGCCGCGATGGGACCATCGTCGAATAGTACTGACCACAATTCTGGGGACTGAGATGATCCGGTGTTCGGGCATCTCCACGACGTTCCGGGCGTCAAAGTCGGTCCTGAGGGCACGGCGGCCTACCTCTCGACGTCGCTGACCAGGCCGAGGTCGCCGAGGATGGTGTAGAGGCTCGGAATGACGACCAGCACGAGCACGGTCGAGGCCATCAGGCCGAAGACCAGGCTGGCGACCAACGGGATCAAAAACTGCGCCTGAAGGCTGCGCTCGGTCAACAGCGGCAGCAGACCGGCGATGGTCGTCACCGAGGTCAGCAGGACGGCACGGAAGCGCTCGCGCGACGCCATCCGCGCCGATTCGCCCACGCTGCGACCCTCTCTGCGGCGATTCTTGATGAATTCCACGAGCAGAATCGAGTCGTTGACGACGATCCCGGCGAGGGAGACGAAGCCCACCATGCTGGTCATGGTCAGCACCAGGCCAAGGGCGAGGTGGCCCCAGATCACCCCGATCAGGGCGAAGGGGATGGCCACCATGACGACGGCGGGCTCGATGTAGCTGCGGAACTGGAAGCTGAGCAGGATGAACACGCCGAGCATGCCGATGGCGAGGCTCCGGGCGATCGAACGTGAGGTCGTCTGGGTTTCTGCAACCTCACCGGCGAGCTCGACATGCACCCCCAGGTGACGCTCGAGGAAACCGGGCAGGTAGCTGCCCCGCAGCGTGGCGGCGATCTCGGCGGTGTTGGTCACGTCCGAGTCGACGTCGCCGCGCACCGTCACGGTCCGCAGACCGTTGATGCGCGCGATCCGCGCCCAGCCGCGGGACCACTCGACCGTGGCGACCGTCGACAACGGCACCTGGCGGCCATCGGCACCCGAGACGTGGAAGTACTCGATGTCACCGAAGCTGTCCTGGTCCGCGGCGGCGAGTCGGACGTCGATCTCATACGACTCGGGACCGACCTGGATCTCGGATGCGGTGGAGCCGAAGAACGCGCCGCGCAGCTGCTGCGCGATCGACTGGGCGGTCAATCCGAGGCCGGTCGCGCCCTCCCGCAGCCGCACCCTCAGCTCTGGCTTGCCCGGGCGCAGGTCGTCGTTGAGATCGAGCACGCCGTTGAAGTCGGACATCCACGCGAGCAGCTCGGTCGAGGCCTGCTTGAGGGCGACCAGGTCGCGACCCTGCAGGCGGATCTCGAACGGTCGTCCGGCCGGACCCATCGTCGGTTGGCCGAGGGTTAGGAAGACCAGGTCGGGTAGCTCGCCGAGTTCCTCACGCCACCGAGCCAGGATGTCGTCGATGCGTGAGCTGCGGACCTCGGCCGACAGCAGGTCGACGGTGACGGTTGCGAGGTGCGGACCGGTTTCGAACGCGTCGCTGTTGACGCCGTACTGCGTGCTGACGTTGCCGACCAGCCGCTGTTCGTCGGGCTGCAGCGGTGTGAGCTCGTCGTTGACCCGATCGAGGGCGTCGATCAGCTGCTCGACAACGTCCTCCGTCCGCTCGAGCGGCGTGCCCTGGGGCAGCAGCAGCCGCGCCTGGACCACGTCGCCATCGATGTTCGGGAACGACACGAACTTCAGGACGCCGCCGAGGAGCATCGAGATCGACGCCAGGAACGCCATCACAGTGAGTCCCAGCGTCAGGTAGCGCCAGCGCACCGCCGTATCGACCAAACGCCCGAGCCAGCGCTCGCGGATCTGCTCGAAGCGCTCCTCGAAGCGTCGCCGGAAGCGGCTCGGCGGGCCTTGCTTGCGGTGCGCGAGGCTGTGCGCCAGGTGGTTGGGCAGGATCAGGAAGGCCTCGACCAGCGACACCACCAGCACCATGATCAGCACCAACGGCATCACCCGCATGGTCTTGCCGATCGAGCCCGAGAGGAAGCACAGCGGGCCGAAGACGCAGATGGTCGTGATGAACGAGGCGAAGACCCCGACCCGGACCTCGTTCACGCCGTCGATCACCGCCCGAAGCGCCGGCTTGCGGCGCTCGATGTGGCTCGCCACGTTCTCGGCGATCACGATCGCGTCGTCCATCAGCAGCCCGATCGCGAGCAGCAGCCCGACCATGCTGATCATGTTGATGGTCATGCCGAGCTGCAGCATCAGGAAGCTGGCGCCGAGGAACGACACCGGCAGGCCCACCGTGACCCAGAACGAGTAGCGCAGCGAGAAAAACAACCACATCGCCAGAAACACGAGGACCAGCCCCTGCCAGCCGTTGGTCAGCAGCATCGACAGCCGGTCCCGCACGATCGACGAGACGTCCTGGACCAGCGTCAGCTCGACGCCCGGTGGCGCCGTGGCGCGGGTGTCGGCGACGAAGGCGGCGACCCGGTCGAAGACCTCGAGCGCGTCCTCCTGATCACTCTTATCGACCTTCAGCAAACCCGCCCGCCGTCCGTTGAGCTCGACCTTCGACTCCGCCTGCTCGAAGGTGTCCGTGATGGTCGCGATGTCGCCGAGCCGGATCTCGGCCCCACCCCTGCGCGCCACCACTACCAGGTCTTCGAACTCGGCCGGGCTGCGCCGCTGGTCGGTGAATCGAATCATGACTTCGCGTTCGGCCGTGGAGACGGTGCCGGCAGGCAGATCGACCGCTTGCTGCTGAATGGTCGTCGCGACATCGGCGGCGCTGACGCCGTACTGCATCAGGGTCAGGGAGGGTATCTCGATCCGGATTTGGTGATCCGAGAAGCCGAGCACGTCGACCAATGCGACGTCGTACTCAAGCTGTAGCGTGCGCTTGAGCTCGTCGCAATAGGCCTTGAGCGCCGGCGGGTCCATGTCGCCGGTCACCGCCACCGCGACCACGAGCTGGGTCTCGCCGAGCTTCTCGATCACCGGGGTCTCGGCCTGCTCCGGAAAGTCGTCGATCGCGTCGACCGCCGTGCGGATGTCGTCGATGAAGCTCTGGAGCGTACCGCCCCCGTCCATCTCGACGACCACCGTGCCGACGCCTTCGCGAGCCTCCGACGAGATCTCGGCGACGGAGCCGATACCGTCGACCGCGTCCTCGATACGCTGACAGATCGCTTCCTCCACGTCACCGGCGCTCGCCCCCGGGTAGACGACGCGGACCTGGACCTGGTCGGCGTCGAAGTCCGGGAAGGTGGCGCGCTCGAGCCCGGGAAACGCGATCACGCCCATCGCGACAAACACGATCATGAGCAGGTTGGCCGCCGTCGGGTGGCCGGCGAAGAAACGGATCATCGTACCGCCCCCTCACCCCGCGCGGAACGCTCCAGGCGTTCGGTAGCGACCGCATCCTCGACCGGCTCGAGCAGGGTGCCGGCGATCGCCGGCACGAGATCGGACAGCACCACCTGCTCTCCTGCCTCCAACCCCTGGCTGATGACGGCCAGCTCGCCGTGCTCGAACGCCACCTCGACCTGGCGCACCTCGAGCCGATCGTCGGCACTGACCACGTAGACCTGGTCTTCGTGAACGGTTTCGCGCGGCACCGGCAGCGCACGACGCGGTTTGCCGCGCAGCTCCACCTCGCAGTACATGCCCTTGATCAGCGGCGGCCGCACGCCCGGTGCCGCCTGCCGGTACGGCTCGTCGACCGAGACGATCACCGCCGAGGTGCGGGTGACCGGGTCGACCGTGGCGCCGATGCGTTCGAAACGAGCCGGCCACTCGGGGCCCTCCTCACCCCCGGCGAGGCGGACCACCGCGGTCAGGCCGAGCTTGGCGAAAAGCTCGTCCGAGTCCAGATTCTCGCTGACCTTTGGCGCCTCGAAACCAGGGTCCAGCAGATTGCGGAGCCGGGCGAATGGGATCTGCGCCTCGACCTCGGCCCGTTTCACTCCGTGCGCAACGGCCACCACCGTGCCCGCACGGATATACTCGGCACCCACGACGTTCCGCGCTGCGACCCGGCACGGATACGGGGCGCGGATCACGGTGTTGCGGAGGTTCCTTTCGGCGTCCTCGAGCTGCGCTGCGGCCAGCACCTGCTGCGCGACGAGTTGGTCGCGCCGGGTCGGGATCAGCGCCAGGCTGTTCTCGAGGTTCTGAACCTGGGTGCGCTGACGCAGCACATCGCGCTCGATCTGCTCCATCAACGCCTCGGGGATCGAACTCCGCTCGAGCAGCTCCACGTTGCGCTTGAGATCGTTCTCGGCCAGCGCCAGGGCGCGTCGTTCGATCTCGAGGTTGGCGCGCTGGTTGGCCTCTTCGACCTCGAGCTGGGCAAGCTGGGCCTCGGCCGACTGCAAATTGGCACGGCGTTGGCTCACCAACAGCTCGTACTCCGTCGGGTCGATCCGCAGCAGCACCTCGTTCATCGCCATCAGGCTTCCGATCTCGAGCTGGTCGTTGATCTCGATGATCTTGCCATTGACCTCGGCCACCGCCTGCCACTCCCGCGCCGGTCGCGCCTCGCCGTAGCCGAGCGCCCGCGGGACCACGTCCATCTCGCGGGCGGTCAGCACCCGGACCGACACCGCCCGCTCGCCGAGGTCGATCCGCTCCGGGCCGGAACGCAGGGCGACGAGCACGACGACGATGAGGATTCCAGCGACGATCGGTGGAATGATCAGCAGCCGCTGGCGAAGCGGTGGCGCCTGGTTGTCACTGCTCATGGTCTGCTCCTCCATCGAGCCGGCTGAAGAAGCGATCGACCCCGTCCGGCGCGGCGAGCAGCTCGAACCAGGAGATCGATCGCTGAAGAGCCGTCAGGTCCTCGAGGTAGTCGTACACCGCGATGCTCGCCGTCTGCTCGAGCGAGAACGTCTGCCGCTGGGCATCGAGAAGATCGAGGATCGACGCCTTGCCGACGGCGTAGCGGTCCCGCACGATCTCAAGGTTCAAGCGCGACTGGTCGGCGGCGCTGCGGCTGAGCTCGATCGCCGGATAGGAGCCGCGAACCGCCGTCAACGCCGATCGTGCCTGCTGCTCGATGATCTGCTGAGCCCGCACCAGGCTGTGCTCGGTCAGGTCGAGCTTCGCCCTGGCTTCGCCGAGGGCGTGCAGGCGGTCGCCACCTTCAAACAGCGGCAGCGAGGCCGAGAGCGCGAAGGTCCACCTGTCATCTTCCGCACCTGCCCCCGGCAGCTGCGGGGGTTGTGCGAACTCCTGATCCAGCACCCGGTCGAACGAGAAGACGGCGTACAGCGAGGGCAGGTAGAAGCTGCGGCGACGCTGCCCGAGTACCGCCTGGCTCGCCTCGATCGACTCCCGAAGCGCACGAATGGACGGCGAGCGCTCCAGGGCGGCGGCAACAACCGCTGCGTCGAGCTCGGGCAGCCCTTCCGCATCGGCGACCCGCTGCCAACGCTGATCGACCTGGTCCAGGTCGCCGGTCGGATCGGCGGCAGCCGAACGCCAGCGCTTCGACTGGTCGACGCCGAGCACCTGATTGAGGGCGAACCGGGCCTGATCGACTGCCGCCAGCGCTGCCAGCACCGACGCTCGCTGCTGCGCCTCCTCCGACCCCCAACGATAAACCTCCTCGCGACCGGCAGCCCCGACCTGGAGGCGCACCCGCGCAGTCTCGAGGTTCGACATCGTCAGGCGCAGGTTGCCGATCTCGATGCTCGCTAGAGCGACCGCGCGGCGCCAGCTGAGGTAGGCCCTGGCCGCTGACTCGGCGACGTCGAGACGGGTCGCCTCGTACTCGTACTCGGCGCTGCGCTCGCTCTTTCGGGCCGCGCGATAGCCGGTCAGCGCCGAGTCGTCGAACAGCACCTGGGTCGCGGTCAGCCCGATCAAGGTCTCGCGCTCGGCGAGGAGGCCCGCCAACGCGGCTGCGCGGTCCGAGTTGATCTGGGTCGCGCTCGAGCCGAGCTCGATCTGCGGCAGCAGCACGCTGCCGGCTCGGCCCCGTTCGGCAACCGCGAGCTGCAGCTCGTCGCCTTGCAGCTGGAGGTCGATGTTGCTCTCCAGAGCGAGTCGAATGGCGTCACCCAGCGACAACGGCTGACCCGCCTCCAGGGCTTCGGGGTGGATCAGATCGGCGACGAGCCGAGTCTCGACAGCCAGCTCGAAGCCGATGGCTGCCGCGGTGCGGCCGTTGAGGGTCAGGCGTTCCTGCAGCGGCAGGTAGGCGGGCAGCTCGGTTGCGACGGTGCCACGGAGCACCGCGTCCAGGTGCTGCGCCAGCCGTCGTGCCAGTTGCTGCTCGCTCGGTGGCAGCAGGCCGGCCAGCGCGCCGGCCTCGACATCGAGCCGGCCGCGCAGGGCGAAGACCGGCACCCCCTGGTCGGCGAGCTCGGCAAACAGCCGCCGCCGGGTGCTCGGCGCCATCCTCGGCAGGAGCCCCGCATAGACCGCCTCCGCGCGATCGGCGGACAGGTCCTCGGGGGCCACAAGCTCGACCTGGTAGGAAGCATCCCCGATGGCCGCCGTGAGCCGCGCCTGGAGATCGGGAACCACCTCCAGAAGACTGGCATTCAGCACGACCTTGACCACGTTGAGGCCGACCAGCCCGGCAAAGCTCTCCAGGTCTCGCTGCACCCGCCCGCGAGACGCGACGAACGCCAGATTCGGTTTGGTGCTGCGTCCATACTCGTCCCAATCGAGGCCGAGCAGCGCCCCGTCGTGCACGAAACCGCCGACCACCGGCACCGGCAGCTCTAGCGAGGGCTCGGCGGCCATGAGTGTGCTGAGTACCCCGAGGGTGACGACCGCGTCGGCCTCGGCGAGAGCCGAGCGCAGCACATCGGAGACGCCCGCGGCAGTCCAGTCACCGCTCAGGGTTACGACGTCGCTCGGCGCGCCGACCAGTTCGTGAACTGCAGCCCGAAACGCCTCTTCGAGCGATTCGAGCAGATGTGAAGGACCGTCCACGACGATGACGATGGTCGGCCTCTTCTCGAGTTGTGCGGGCTGAGCGGTGTCGGCTGCCACGACGAAGCCCGATGTCACCATGAGGGCGAGAACAACACAGGCCCATCGGTGCTGAGGGGAAGAACGGATTCTCAACACAGCGAGGAGTGATCGTCCGAGCGCTTGAATTCTCTCAGTCATGGGCAAGAACCCCTCGAGCCGGATTGCGATCGACTGCCGAGATCATGTAAAGGCCGATGCCTCGCCGAGTATTGATGATCGAGCGCACCTGCCGGGTGAAGGTGCCCGTCGGCCCCGAAAGGCCGCCTATTCGACGCGTTCATATGTCGAGACATAGTTCAGGGGTTCCTCGAGCCTGGCGCCCGTCATGGTGGCCTCGGCCGACAGGCGATCGCCATTCACGCGGTAGGTCGTGGTGCGCCCTCCCTTGCCGCCGTCGGCCACGACGATCAGCTGCTGTCCTTCCATTCGCGCGCTCACCTGGGCGGTTCCCTGGTCGCCAGAAGCCTCGATCGGAGGACCTCCAAGCACGAGCTCGAGCCCACCCCCTCCGGAGTCGATCGTGAAGGTCGAGCCCTCGAGTGAAATCGTCAGGCTCTGCGGAGGGGAGGTCCGCCCCGCGAGCATGTCGCGGGCCCGGCCCCGCTGCAGGCGAGGGAGGTGTTCGGTCGCGTCGTCGATGGCCTGGAGGCGTTGCTTCTCTTCATCCGCCGTCGCCGCAAGGTCCCAACGGCCGTTGAGCGGCGAGGGCGTCTCGGAAGATGCTACGCCGGCCGCCGTCGACAACAGGACGATCAGCGCGAGGACGGTTGCGGCTCGACCCAGATGGTCCACATGGGATTCGCAGGTTCGGATCCGAAGCGACTCGCACGCCTCGCTATCGGACGATGCACGTTGGAGGTTCTCGTCTGTTCCTCGTGGCAATCGCATTTCGCCCTCTCCCTTCGGGTATGAGTCGTTCTGTTCGGAACATCAGGGTCGTGAGAAGGGAGCGAGCAGCTCCCACGCCAGGTCCGGCACATCGATGTCGGGATTGATGTAGACCCAGTGAACCGAATTGACGCTGCAGAGCACGCTGACGACCCCGCCCGCACAGGTCTCGTAGGCGTCGCAGAAGCTGTTGCTCTGCTCCAGGATGCGCACCGGCGGCCCGACGCACCAGTTGATCGACGCCCAGGCCTCGAGGCTCTCGACGGCCCCGCGCAAAGCCGGACTCCCGTCATATGCGACGGTGTTGTCGTGGAGGCCGTGGAAGTGGACGACCGAGATCGGGCGCTCGGGCCGGCAATCGACGGCGCTCTCGGTGGGCAATGTAAAGGCGGTGGGGGCGACCGCGGCGAAGACGTCCGCCGCCTCGCACGCGAGCAGGTGCGTCAGCCCGCCGCCGTTCGAGGCGCCCGTCGCGTAGACCCGGGTCTCGTCGATCGCGGTCCGCGCGGCGATGTCTGCCACAACCGCCTGCGAGAAGCCGACGTCGTCGACCTCGTTGCGGGCCGCGAATCCGCAGCAGAACCCGCCGGTGTTCCAGGACCGCTCCAGCCCGGTGGGCCAGGCGACGATGAAGCCCTCCTCGTCCGATTCCCGGAGGAAACCGGAAGCGTTGCGCTGGACGGTGCCGGTGTCGCCGAAGGCGTGAAAATCGACGACGAGGGGCACCGGCGCGCCGTTGTACGAGGGCGGCACATGGAGCTCGTAGTCGCGCAGATATCCGCCGTGATGGATGGTGAACAGGTAGTCGCCCGGCGGAACATGCGGAGAGCGGACCGGTCGGCGCAACGCGTCAGCGCCGACCCGGATCGTTCGGAGCGTGCGCCTGTCGTTCTTTAGCGTGTGGGCGTCGACCCCCCACGCGACACCCGTCGAGCACATGGCGAGGATCATCAGGAGGCTTGCGTATCTCACTCGTGATCGTCTCCTTGTGGTCCGTGAATGCCCGGCGGTCCCGGGCCTCTCCCGGTAGAAGTTCAACATCTCGTTTCCGACTGATCCGTTCACTCGCACCGCAACGCCTCGACCGGGTCGAGCCGGGCCGCACGGTGGGCCGGCCCGTATCCGAACACCACGCCGACGAGTGCCGACACGGCGAATGCGACAAGGTTGATCCCGGGATCGAAAACGAACGGAATTCCGTTGGCCCGGGCGAGGGCAAGGCTGCCGACGAGCGCGAGGGCGATGCCGGCGAGCCCGCCGATCAACGACAGCACAAGGGCCTCCACCAGAAACTGCAGCAGCACCTCCCGGGGCAGCGCGCCGGTCGACATGCGGATCCCGATCTCCCGGGTTCTCTCCGTCACCGAGACCAGCATGATGTTCATGATGCCGATGCCGCCCACCAGGAGGCTGACGGCCGCCACCGCGCCCAACAGTAGAGTGAGGCTCTCCACCTGGGAGCTCACCGACCCGGTTGCGCCCCGGCCGAAACTGACAATGATCACCAGAACAGCGACACCGATCACGATGCCAAGCACGGCGAGGAAGTCTCTGAGGAGGTTGCGATGGGTTTCGCGCAGAGCGACGGTCAATGCGTTCCAGAGCATCACGCCACCACCGATTCCTCGCCGCGGTTGTCGCGCAGGGTGTCCAACACGATGTGGCCGTCAAGGACGGTGACGATACGCCGCGCATACGCCGCCATCTCGGGATCGTGGGTGACCATCACCACGGTGATCCCCTTCGCCCGGTTCAGCTCGGTGATGAGCTCCATGACCTCGTGACTGGACGTAGAGTCGAGGTTCCCGGTCGGCTCGTCCGCGAACAGCACCGTCGGGTTCGTGGCGACGGCGCGGGCCACCGCGACCCGTTGCTGCTGGACTCCCGAGAGTTCATCCGAGCTGCGATACTGCCACGGCAGGAGGCCGACGGCGTCGAGCGCCTGACGGGCCCGGTCGCGACGCTCGCCGCGGCTCAACCCTCGGTAGAGCAAAGGCAGCTCGACGTTCTCGAGCGCGCTCGTTCGGGCGAGCAGGTTGAAGCCCTCGAACACGAAGCTTAGAGAGTTCCGTCGAATCAGGGCCTGTTGCTCCTTCGACAGCCCCTCGACGGCGCACCCGCCGAAGAGGTAGCAGCCGCTGGTGGGCGAGTCGAGGCAACCGAGGATGTTCACGAACGTCGACTTGCCCGAGCCGCTCGAACCGATGATGGCGACGAACTCGCCCTCGTTGATGTCGAGATCGACACCGTTGAGCGCCCGGCAGGCCGCGCTCCCGCTCCCGTAGGTCTTGGCGATGTCGCGGAGCTGGATGAGGGGCTTCTGACTGCTCATGACGCCCTGGAATATAGGGCGCGAAAGCATTCGTATCTATGGACAAACGGATGAGTTTTGTAGCGGAATGTAGAGACGCCAGGCGGGTTACAGGGTGCTGTCGTGCTAGTGTTCGACCTGCGATGCAGGCCGTCACACCCCGTGTGCTCATCGTCGAAGACGACGACCAGCTGGCGGCTTTGTTGCTCGAATACCTCGGTAAGCACGGTTTCGAGCTCGAACGGGTCGCGTCAGGGGATGCCGGCGCCGAAAGGATTCTCGAGAGCCGGCCCGACGTGGTCATTCTGGACCTGATGCTGCCCGGGGCGAACGGCCTCGACGTCTGTCGCCGGGTTCGCGACGCCTACTCGGGAGCGATTCTGATGCTCACCGCAAGCCAGAGCGAAGCGGACCACGTTGCCGGGCTGGAGCTCGGCGCCGACGACTTCGTGACCAAGCCGATCGATCCGCGAGTCCTGCTGGCGCGAATCCGCACGCAGCTGCGGCGACTCGGCGGCGGCCAGACCGTCGCCAGGGATGCCGACCACGGGATTCTCACCGTCGGATCGCTCGAGGTCGACATTCAGTCACGCGACGTCCGCGTCGATGGCCAGCTCGTGCCGCTCACGTCGATGGAGTTCGATGTCCTGGCGATGCTCGCGAAGGAGGCGGGCAGTGTCGTGAAGCGCGAGGAGTTGTACGCCACGGCGATCGGCATCCAGTACGATGGTTTCGACCGCGGCCTCGACGTCCACATCAGCCGCATCCGACGCAAGCTCGAGCATCACGGCTTCGACCCGAGCCGCCTCAAGTCCGTCCGGGGCGTCGGCTACCTCCTGGCTTCGCGGTGAGACGCTCGTTCATACGTCTGATCGTCAGCAGCGTGCTGGTGTGTTGGGCGCTGGGGTTCGTGGTCGTCTTCTTGTACGCCCGAAGCCGATCGTGGACAGAGGACGACGCCCGCCGTGACGGCGTCGTGCTGGTTCACGACATGTTGGCCAGGGAGCCGGCGGCCGACCGGGCCAGCCGGTTGCGCGAGCTGCAACCCCACTTCTCCGTCGACCTGGCCCTGATCACGCCCGATGAAGTGGAACGCCGAGTGGGTCGACCGGTCAGTCCCGGCGAGCGGATTCGACTCCGGGTCGCGGCACGGGAGCAGTGGTACTTCGTGGTCTTCGCGGACGGGAAGATCGCGCTTGCGGCCGGTCCCGTCAACGCTGTCTTCCCCTCGGGCATCCTTCCGGTCGGGGCTGTTGTTGCGCTCGTCGGCCTGCCGTTGATCGCCGGCTTCATTGCGATCCGCGTGGAGCGCGAGCTGAGAAAGGTCGAACGCGCGAGCCAGGCCCTGGCGGTCGGCGAACTCAGCGCGCGAGTCGAACGCGCCGGCGGATCCTCGACCGAGCTCGCGGAGCAGTTCAACGAGATGGCGGAGCGCATCGAGCACCTGATGCGAAGCCGCCAGGAGCTCGTCCAGGCCGTGTCGCACGAGCTCGGCTCGCCGCTGTCACGGCTCCGCTTCCACATCGAGCTGTTGTCCAGCGGCCCGGAGGAGAGCCGCGACGAGCGGCTCGACGCGATGACCTGCGAGCTCGACGCGCTGGACGAGCTCGTGGCGGAGCTGCTGTCCTACGTCCAGTCCGATGAGCTCGAGCTCGAACGGGTCGAGTTCGATCCGATCCGTGGCCTCGCCGACCTCGCCGAGCTGGCGCGGCTCGAGACCCCGGACGACCGGACGATCGACGTGGACTGCGTGCTCCCGGACCACGCCTCGGTCCTCGCGGATCAACGCCTCTTTCTGCGAGCGATCGAGAACCTCCTGCGAAACGCCGTCCGCCATGCCGAAAACCGGGTCCAGCTGGTGCTGACGGACGATGAGGAATCCATTCGGGTGTCGGTCCATGATGACGGTCCCGGCATCCCGGAAGCGCTCAGGGAGAGGGCGATGACGCCCTTCGTCCGGGTCGAGGCGGATCGGAGCCGCGCGACCGGCGGCGTGGGGCTCGGCCTCGCGATCGCCAGCCGGATCATGGATCGGCACGGCGGCCGGCTGAAGATCGGCGACTCGCCGCTCGGCGGCGCCAAGGTCGCGACATTGTGGCCGAAACGAATCTGAGTGGGCGGTACGATCGATGGCGCGCCAGATGCTGATCCATAAGTGCATAAGCATAAGCATAAGTGCCAGGGCCGACACTTTTGACACTTTAGGTGGACATCGCAGGCTCTTGGTCCAAGAGTGTCCAAAGTGTCGGCCCTGGCACCCATTCCCATTCCCATTTGCGCCTCCCCTCCGTGCAGAGTGTGCTCGTGGAGGCGGCGGCCGGACGGGGGGGGCCGGGGTTCGGAGGGTGTTGCCCGGAGACCCGCACTCCCGACCGCAATTTCCTGCCGCATCGGGGACTGCTCGGGGTATGCGAGCCCATCCTGGGCCCCGAAGATGCGCCTCAACCCCGTGCTCGGGTGAAATCGAGGCGCTACGGCACGGTTCAGAAGTGTTTCGAGGCGAAGGCGCGTCCGGAATGGGATTCGAAATGGCGTTCGAAGGCCATGGCCTTTTCGCGGGCTCGAAAAGCGATCGCTGTCTCGATGCGCCACGGGCGACCGTTTCGGGTATGCGGCAGCTTGCCCGAGTTGTGATCGTTGATCCTCGAATCGAGGTTGTGAGTGGAGCCGGTGTAGTGTCGGCCAGCCTGGTTCAAGCTCGTGAGGATATAGGCGTAGTGGAACGAAGCCTAAATCCCCTTTGGTGCGTGGACGGGGATTGTTGGCCTGCCTGGGGGTACTTTTCGACCCGCTGGCTTCGGCCGGGTCAGTTCGGCTTCGCCTTTGGCTACGCCGTGGCTGGCTCCGTTTCCGACCGGGGGGCGAAAACGAAGCATGGTGGAGCCGATGGGGATCGAACCCACGACCTCAGCATTGCGAACGCTGCGCTCTCCCAACTGAGCTACGGCCCCACGCGCGGGGGAGAATACAGTGATTGAAGGTGGGTTGCAAGCCCGTTCCGTGCCCGCAGGTTGTTCCATTTCGGGTGGGGATGCGGGCACGGATACGGGGTTCAGGCGCTTCGCGCCTTCACATCAATCTACCTTGAACGCGACCTCGAGAGTGGCCTGCCACTCCACCTTACCGTCGTCGCCGATGCCACCGCGCATCTCGGTGACCTCGAACCAGGCGAGGCCCCTCACGCTGTCCGAGGCCTTCTCGAGCGCAATCTCGCACGCCTTCTCGTAGCTCTCGTCCGAGCAGCCGGTGACCGTGATCTTCTTGTAGACCTTGTGCGCCATGAGATCCTCCTTGTAATGGGTGGTTTAACCGTCGCGGCCGTGCATCTGTTCCAGCGGCCGGGGCGTTCTCCGTTCAAGCGTCGGTCCTGCGCCGCCTCGGGTGCTCGCCGTCGCCGTCGGTCCCCGACCACAGCTGCCACGCCGACTCGACCGGCTCACCGCCGTGCCAGATCCCTCGGGTAAAGCTCTCGACCCAGGGATCGAAGCCGGGGATGATTCGCAGATTGTTTTCCTCGGCGAGGGTCTGGGGATCGTTCGGTAGGCGGTCGAGGGCGGCCGCGGCGCGCCGCAGCCGCCACCCCCACGAGCTCTCTTCGTGGCACTGGTCGAGGCGCCGCGCCCACAGTCGGAGCACTGCGGCCGTGCGCACGGCCCTCGGATCGTAGCCCGCAGGCACCAGGCAGGGGACGAAAGCGTCCATACCCGCGGTTTCCAGGGTGACGCCGGTGGCCCGCTCGAGGGCGTGCAAACCGCGACTGACATCGGCGTGGAAGAGCGCGTTCTCGAGCTCGGCCTCGACCCCGGTCCCCTCGCACCCGTCGAGGATGCGGTGGCGGTCCTTGGGGGTCAGGAGCAGGGGAGCAGAAATCGCGAAAGCGGCGCCGGCGTTCTTGAGCTGTTCGATGCGGCGCTCGACCTCGGGCACCGCGCCCGGGAACGGGAACAGCCCGAGCACCGCGCCCCACGGCATCTTGGACCATGCCTCCGGGAGCTGCAGGCCGTCGCTCAACGGGTACGGGAGCACCGGCAGTAGCATCGTGACCGACCCGTTGCCGGAGGCCTCCGGGAGTCCGAGGTCGGAGGGGGTGATCTCGAGGTCGTCGAGCACGACGAGCGCGGTGCTGCCGCGCGCCAGGAGCCGTTGGAAGATGTCCTTCCGCTCCGCGGCGACCCTGGCGAACGCGATCGCCCGCACCGGGTCGCGCGGCACGGAGCCCGACGTAGGGAGGACCCGGGCGGGAGCGTCCTCCCACACCACACCGAGCTTGATCGGCTCGAGAGCCACCTTTTCGCCGGGCAGGTAGCCCGGACGCAAGACATGGGTGACCGGGAGCAGATCCGGGTAGGCGGGCTCGATCCTACGCACCGCCGCCTCCGCCGCCGAAGACCTCCTCCAGAGCCGAGGGCCCCGACTGCCGGAGCCGCCTCGCCACGTACTTGGCGAGCACGTCGGTTTCCAGGTGGACCGTCGAACCGGAACGCAGCCCGCCGAGGGTCGTGGCGTCGAGGGTTGCGGGTATCAGCGCCACCTCGAACCACCCGGGCCCGACCGCGGCGACGGTCAGAGACACGCCCTGGATCGCGATGCTGCCCTTCCCGGCCACCTCGTTCTCGAGCGCGCCGGGCAGCTCGAACCGCCATTGCTGGAAGCCGCCCGCGGACGTGATCGCCAGGACCCGGGTGACGGTGTCCACGTGACCCTGGACGATGTGTCCTCCGAGGCGGTCGCCGAGCCGAAGGGCCCGCTCGAGATTGACGCGAGCGCCTGGCTGGAGGCGACCGAGCAGGGTGCGGTCGAGGGTTTCGGGGGACAGATCGGCCGCGAAGCCGTTGCCTGTCGGGTCGATGGCCGTCAGGCAGGCGCCGTCCACCGCGATGCTGTCGCCCCGCTGCGGAGGCTCGGCATCCGGCCAGTCCACCGAAACCTCCAACCTGCCGCCGGAGCTGCCCCGGTTGAGGCGAGTGACTGTACCGACGGCCTCAATCAGACCTGTGAACATCCGCGTCCTCCGCGCGAACCGCGCGAATCTCGAAATCCTCTCCGTGGCGTTCGATCGCCTCGAAGCGGAGTCGCCTCGCCGCCTCCAGTGTCGCAATGCCGCGGCCCGCCACCGCCGATGGGGCCGCCGATCCGCCGATGATGAAGGGCGCCATGAAGAGCGCCACCTCGTCCACCAGCTCGGCGTCACACAGCGAGCCGTGCACCGTCGGGCCGCCCTCCACCAACAGCGCGGCGATCTCGCGCCGCCCGAGCGTGTCGAGCACGGCCTCGATGTCGACGCGGCCGTCGTCCCCGGCGCGCAGCTCGACCAGCTCGACGCCCGCGTCGCGAAGGCGGCGTCGATCCTCGTCGCCGGCGGCGGAGGTGTGGAGCACGAGGGTGGTCTCGGGATCGGCGGCCACTACGCGGGCCTCGCTCGGGGTCCGCAGCGTGGAGTCGAGGACGACGCGTCGCCAGCCCGCGACCGGATTGAGGCCGAGCCTGCGGGTCAGTCGCGGATCATCCGCGATAACCGTGTCGACTCCGACCAGGATGGCGTCGTGCTCCTCGCGGAGCTCGAGCCCCCGCCGCCGCGCAGCCTCACCGGTGATCCACATCGAGTCGCCCTCGCGGGTGGCAACCTTGCCGTCCATCGACACCGCCGCCTTGAGGGTGACCCACGGCCGGCGAAACCTGGCCCAGTGCAGCCAACGGCGATTGAGGCTCCGGCTCTGCTCCGCGCCCGGTCCCTCGTGGACCTCGAGGCCTTCGGCCCGCAGCCGGTCGGCACCTCCACCCGCAGCGGTGGGATCGGACATGGCGATCACGATGCGGAAGATCCCGGCGGCGATCACGGCATCGACGCACGGCGGAGTCTTGCCGTGGCGGGCGCAGGGTTCGAGGGTCACATAGAGGGTGCCGCCGCGCGCACGCTCGCCGGCTTCGGAGAGGGCCTCGACCTCCGCGTGGGGACCGCCGAATGCGGCGTGAAACCCCTCACCGGCAAGAGTGCCCTCGGCATCCACCACCACCGCGCCGACCATCGGGTTGGGAGAGGCCCCGCAGCGGCCGCGGGCCGCGAGCGCGAGCGCATGGGCCATCCACTGGCGGTCGCCGTGCGGCCGGTCCGATGAACTGCCGTCGTCACCGTGTCCGCCTCGGGCGGGACCTCGATGGACTCCGTCGCACGGTGGTGGCCCCTCGGGTTCAGGGCGGCGCATTCGCTTCCGTTGTCGCGCGCATGGCCTACTGAACACCCCCGGTACGGTCTCGCGGATCGATCTCGAGCAGCGAGTCGACGAAATCGGTGTCAACAAAGGGCAGGAGGTCGTCCACACTCTCTCCGACGCCTACCCATCGTACCGGCAGCCGGAGTGAATCGGCAATGGCGAGGATCACACCGCCTTTTGCGGTTCCGTCGAGCTTGGCCAGAACCACCCCGGTGACCCCGGCGATTGCGCCGAATCGCTGCGCCTGCTCGATGCCGTTGGAGCCGGTCGTGGCGTCGAGCACCAGCAGCACCTCGTGCGGCGCTCCGGTCACCTCGCGCGCGGCGACCTTGATGACCTTCTCCAGCTCCTTCATGAGGTTGGTGCGGGTGTGGAGGCGCCCGGCGGTGTCGACCAGAACATCATCGGCGCCGCGCGAGCGCGCTGACGAGATGGCATCGAAGACGACCGCCGCCGGGTCGGCGCCCTGCTGCTGGTGGACCACAGGGGCACCGACCCGGTCGCCCCAGACCATCAGCTGCTCGACCGCGGCGGCACGAAACGTGTCTGCAGCGGCCAATACGACCGACCTCCCCTTCTCCTGCAAGCGTTTCGCGAGCTTGGCAGCGGTTGTGGTCTTGCCGGTTCCGTTGACCCCGACGAGCAGGGTGACCCTCGGCCGGTCATCCTCGGCCGGGCTCGTGTCCGGCTCGGCTGAGCGAAGCAGAGCGAGGAGCCGCTCCCTGACCGCGGGCACCAGTTCGTCGGACGAGGTAATGCGGCCCGCGTGCACCTCTTCGCGGAGGTCGTCCACCAGCCGGAGCGAGAGCTCGACGCCGGCGTCACTCGAGATCAGGGCTTCTTCCAGCCGGTCGAGGGTCGCGGGCTCGACCGGTCCGGTTCTGCGGAGCGCCTCGCCGGCCTTCTCGAGGAACTCGGTGTGGGTCATGAACAGACCGCGTTTGAGCTTGTCAACGAACGAGCGAGCCATCACACCCCCGTTGGTGTCCGATCGAACGGTGCCGGCAGCCGTCAGACGATCTCCCGCCCGATCGCGATAGCGGCATGGCGGAGCCGATACATCGCGTGGGCACGGGAGCCGGTCCGATCGAGGACGAGCACCACATAGTAGCCGTCGGGCAGCGCCTGCGTCAACGTCACCATCTCGGTGCCCTCGACGACCAGCGTCTCCACCGATCCAGCGAGTGAACCGGCCGCGAGCTTGTCGAGACGGCGCATGAAAATGCTGTGGTAGGCGCCTTCGATCTTGAGGTCGAAGGGATCGTTGTGCCGGGTCACCCACTCCACCGCCTCGCCTTCCGGGTCGACGAAGATCGCCCCAACCGCGTGCGGAACGTCCACCAGAAGGTTTGTCAGGAGGTAGTTGAACGGCATCCAGGGACCCCCGTGCTCGCCGCGGGCGTGACCGTCGCGTCGCGCCCCTCCACTCGCTCGCGGAGCGCCATCAGATGGTGTCGAGAAGGGTCTTGGCGGCGACTGCCGAGTCGGAGGACGGTGCCGATTCGATGACGCGTTCGAAATGCTCGCGGGCTTCCTCATCGCGGCCCATGGACATCAACAACTTGCCGATCTCGAGCGAGGCCTCGGTGCGCTCCGGGAAGTTGAGCCGCGCCTCCTCCAAGAGCTCCAGAGCCTTGTCCGCGTCGCCGTTGCGCTGGGAGATCTCCGACAGTCTCAGGTAGGCTTCGAAGACCGGGCTGGGCATCGCGATCGCCCTTCGGAAGTTCTCCGCCGCGGCGCCGAACTGGCTGCGCTGCAGGTGGGTCATGCCGAGGTTGTAGTACACCTGTCTGCGGTATGGGTAGGTAGAGTCGCCGAGTACGGCTATGAAGTCGACCTCGGCGAGGTGGTACTGGCCGGTCGCCAGGTAGGTGGCACCGCGGTTGTTGCGGGCGTCTGTGTACCCGGGCACCCCCTTGAGGGCCCGATCGAAGGCTTCCAGCGCCTCGCCGAACTGTTCGAGCCGCATGTGGCAGAGGCCTTCCATGTTGTAGATCGTGGCGTTTCCGGGCGCCACCCGGTCGGCCTCCTGGAACCGCTCGAGTGCGGACTCGAAACGGCCTTGCTGCATCAGCACCGAGGCCTCGCGCATGAGGGTCAGCGAGTAGAGCGGGTTGCCGTTCGCCTTCGTCGACTGCTTGCTCTTCTTCTTCTTCCCGGGCGGTGCCGCCTCGCCGGCAGCCGCCGCCGAGAGCAGGAAGACGGAACATGCGATGCAGGCGAGAAATTTTTTCATGAGACCTCCGAGGTGACGGTCTGCTCCGGCTGGGCAGGCGGGCTGATGTCGCCCGCCTCGACCGCGGCGATGAACGCTTCCACCACCAGTGGATCGAACCGGATCCCTGACATCGAGCGCATCTTGGCGAGGACGTAGTCGAGGGTCATGGCCTGCTGGTACGGGCGATTGGTGGTCATGGCGTCGAAGGTGTCGGCGACGCCGATGATCCGCGCGACCATCGGGATCTCGTCTCCTTTGAGGCGATCCGGGTAGCCGCTGCCCTCCCAGGTCTCGTGGTGATTGCGGATGCCGGGGATGATGTCCTTGAGCATCCGGATCGGGCTCATGATCTGGGCGCCGATGGCCGGGTGCTGGCGCATGATCTCAAACTCGTCGTCCGAAAGGCCGCCGGGCTTGTTGAGGATGCCGTCGCGGATGCCGAGCTTCCCGACGTCGTGGAGGATGGCGGCGATGTGCACCCGGAACACCTCCTCCTGGCCGAGACCGAGGTGGCGGGAGATCGCCATCGAGTAGGAGCTGACGCGCTCGGAGTGGCCGCGGGTGTAGGGATCCTTGGCGTCGATCGCGGCGGCCAGCGTCTTGATGGTCTCGAGGAACAGCTCCTGGTTTTGGCGCAGCGCCTGCTTGAGGCGCCGGACAAGCGCCTCGATGTTGCCGGCCATGTTGTTGAAGTTGGCGCCGAGACGGGCGAGCTCGTCGTCGCCGCTGACGTTGGTGCGCACCGCGAGGTTACCCTGCGCGATCTGTGACGAGCTGGCCGCCAGATCTTGCAGCGGCGCCGTCAGCTTGCGGCTGAGCACGAAGCCGATGCCGAGAGCCACGAGCGCGGCGAGAACGCTGAGGCCGAGCGTTCGTTGGCGCTGTACCCGCAGCGGAGCGTACGCCATCGATGTCGGCCGCTCCATGACCACGCCCCAGCCGAACTCCTCCACCGGCGCCGCCGAGCCGAGAACCTCGCCGGCCTCGAACTCGATCGGGTGCTCGTAGGTGCGGGTGACGCGCTGCTGGTTGCGAAGGAAGTCCTGGACCAGAGGCGACGCCGTCATCTGGACACGGCGCAGGTTGTCGACCGAGGACACCACCACCCGGCCCTTGCGGTCGACGACGCTGACCAGGACCCCGGCGTAGGTCGGTGACGAGACCCGGTCGCGCAGCGGCTCGAGGTCGAGGACCCCGGTCAGAGTGCCCCAGACGTCGCCGCCGGCCGAGCGCAGCGGGTAGGAGAGGACGGCCTTGGCGGAGTCGCTGTCCGGTAGGTCGATGATGAGCTTTTCGGTGCGGTCGCCTCGCAGCGCCGACTCGTGGGCTGCACGGATCTCGGGGTCGAGCACGTCGCGCGTGGCCTGCTTCAGCTGCGGCGACATCACGTAGGCCCCGACATCGGTGCGCGGTACCAACTCCAGGTACACGAAGGACGAGCCGGGCTGGTTGCCGATCCCCTGGAGGAGCTCCTCGGAAGTGCTGAGATCCACCTCCGGCGCAACCTCCAGGGTGCGCGCGGTGCTCACGAGCTGGGTGCGGTGGCCGACCATGAACAGCGCGATCTCACCGGCGAGGCTGACCGCCTGTCGCACGAGGTAGCGTTGCTCGACGGTTTCCAGATGGCTGCGGTTGTAGTGCGTGAGCAGAAACCCCACCAGCACCATCGGAACCACGGTGACAAGGACCAGAGTGGCTGCGATGGGGTAGGTCAGGCTGGAACGAAAACGTGCTGCGATGTCCATCGGGCACTGAAAAATATATCATGCCGGAGAGTAGGCTGCTGACTGCTCGGGAGCTATCTCTCGTTTTTGTCGTATTTTGGCTCGACGGTCAAATGCGGCAGAGAGACGGAGGATCGATGGGTTTGGATCGTAAGGAGTTGGCGCGATCGCTGCGCGGGATCTCCAAGTTGCTCGAGGTCAACGGTGACAGCGTGCACCGGGTGCGCGCCTTCGACAACGCCGCGCGGGTGATCGAGAGGGTCGAGGGCGACCTCGCCGAGATGGTGGCGAGCGGCGCGGTGCTCGACCTCAAGGGAATCGGTAAGGGAACCGCTGCCGTGCTCGAGGAGATGGCCTCGGGAGCACGGCCTCAGGTGCTCTCGGAGCTCGAGTCTACGATCCCCGAGGGAGTTCGCGACATGCTCGGGCTGCCCGGGCTCGGGCCGAAGAAGGTGCGGGCGCTGTGGCGTGGGCTCGGTGTGGCGTCCCTGGGCGAGCTCGAGTATGCGTGCCGGGAGAACCGCCTCCTGGACCTCAAGGGCTTCGGTGCCGCGACCCAGGAACGCGTGCTGGAGGGCCTCAGGTTCTCCCGCCAGGCCGCCGGGCGCCGTCTCATCGACGAGGGTCACGCCGCCGCCGCCGAGGCAGCGGCGCGGGTCGGTGCCGAGCCGGGGGTCACGAGGGTCGCGATCGCCGGCGAGGTACGCCGTTTCTGTGACACGGTAGGCCGCGTCGATCTCGTGGCGGTCGCGGCCGACGAGGGGGCCGCGGTAGGGCGACTGGCAGGCCTTCTGGAGGGTGCCGAACGCACCGCGGACGGGATCTGGCGCGTGCGCGCCGGCGACAGCCTCACGCTCGAGCTGCGGATCGTGCGGCCGGACGTGGCCGGGGCCGCCGAGGTGTGGGCGACCGGGTCTCCGGCCCACCTCGAGGCTCTCTCCGACAGGGCGCGCGAGTGCGGGCTCGAGCTGCGCCGCGACGGGCTGTGGCGCGGCGGCGAGCGCCTCGAGACCGTCGACGAGAATGCGGTCTACGAGGCACTCGGGTGCGCCTGGGTCCCGCCGGAGTTGCGCGAGGACGGCGGCGAGGTGGTGCTGGCGGCGGCGGGTCGCCTGCCGGAGCTGGTCACCGAAACCGACCTCGCGGGGGCGCTGCACAACCACACCACCGATTCCGACGGGGTGGCGTCGGTCGCGGAGATGACGGCGGCCGCGGCCGGACTCGGGTGGACGTTTCTCGGGATTGCCGACCACTCGCCGGTGGCGACCTACGCCAACGGCGTCTCCGCCGAGCGGCTGCGCGAACAGTGGCGATGCATCGACGAGCTCAATGCCGCCGGGAAGGGCCCGCGGGTGGTCAAGGGCCTCGAGGCCGACATCCTGAGCGATGGCTCGCTGGATCTGCCGGACGGTTGCGAGGACGGGCTCGAGTACGTGGTGGCGTCGGTCCACTCCGCCTTTCGGCTTGCCGGGGAGCGGCAGACGGAGCGTCTGGAGGCGGCGGTCAGACATCCGGCGTGCCGGGTTCTGGGGCATCCGACGGGGAGGCTGCTGTTGGCGAGACCGGCTTACGAGTTCGATCTGGAACGGGTGCTGACGGAGTGCGCCGAGCACGGGGTGGCGGTGGAGCTCAACGCCAGCCCGTACCGGCTCGACCTCGACTGGCGGTGGGCACGGAGGGCCCTGGAGCTGGGACTCCGGCTGGTGGTCAACCCGGACGCCCACAGCACTGGCGGCCTCGCGGACGTTCGGTGGGGCCTCGCGATGGCGCGCAAGGCGGGTGCCGCCCCGGCGGATCTCGTCAACTGCATGCGGATCGAGGAGTTCATCGCGGAGCGGGTCTAGACCCGTTTTGCGGATCGGGATACTCTCGGAGTGGGAGGGCCGGTGGCCGATCTGGTGCTCGTGGTCGAGGACGATCCCGCCAATGCGGTGCTGGTGCAGGCCATCCTCGAATCGGTCGGTGGCTTCGAGGTCGCCACAACCGACGACGGAGACGAGGTGATGCGGGTGGTTCGCGAGCGGCCGGTGGCCGCGGTGCTGATGGACGTTTCCCTCGGCCACACACGTGTCGGCGACGAGCGGGTCGACGGCGTCGAGCTGACCCGGCGGATCCGCGATCTTCCGAAGGGCCTCAACCTGCCGGTCATCCTCCTCACGGCTCACGCCATGAAAGGCGACCGCGAGCGGCTCCTGTTCTCGTCGAGCGCCAACGACTACGTCGCCAAGCCGATCATCGACCAGCGCGGTCTGGTGTCGCTGGTAGAGCGCCACATCCGCGCCGCCGAGGCGGTTCAGGCCGAGCTCGATGCCCGGCAGCTCGGCCGCCCCGGCTCGTCCTGAATCGAGCCGGCGGCCGCTCAGGTCTCGTCGGTTCCGTTGGGGTCGGCTTCGGCCAGGATCCGCGCCGCGTCCTCCGGCGAGGTCGGGTTGATGGTGATGCCGGATCCCCACTCGAAGGCGGCCTCTCGGAGCAATCTCGGCGCCACCTCCACGTGCCAGTGGAAATCGTGCTCGATGGTGGTCCAGTAGTCGGGCCGGCCCGGCCGGGGATGGGGGCTGGGCGCGGTGTGGAGCACGAAGTTGTAGGGGGGATCGTCAAGCTCTGTCCGCAGCCGCCGCAGCAGGTCGCGAAGGATCACTGCGAGGCCGCGCAGCTCCTCGGTGGTGGCGAGGCCGAAGTCGTGCCGGTGCTCCTTGGGGAGAATCCAGGTTTCGAACGGTGCAGCGGCGGCGAACGGCGCCACCGCCAGGAAGCTGCCGGTCTCGATGCAGACCCGCTCGCCGAGCCGCATCTCCTGGCGGATGAGATCGCACAGCAGGCAGCGCTCTCGGCGCTGGAAGTGCTCCCGGCATGCGCGCAGCTCGTCGGCGACCGTCGGTGGAATGATCGGCGTCGCGATCAGCTGTGAGTGAGCGTGGGCGATCGACGCCCCCGCGTCGCGTCCGCGGTTCTTGAAGAACAGCACGTAGCGCAGCCGCGGGTCGCGCCGAAGGTCCTGCAGGCGGGCACGGTAGGCGGTCAGGACGAGCTCGAGGTGTTCGATCGAAAGGTCGGCCATCTCGAGATCGGACGACGGCGTCTCGACGATCACCTCGTGTGCACCGACGCCGCTGACAGTGTCGTTGAGGCCGACCGCGCTGCGTTCCACCTCGCCCTCGACGCGCAGGGCGGGCGACGAGTTCGCGAAGACCCGCACCTGCCACGGCCGCTGCCCGCCTTGAGGCAGTCGGAAGATCTCGGGCGGCGTCAGGTGCTCGTTGCCCGGCGCGAACGGATCGTCAGCCGGTGCCTCGCGGGCGGTCTCCACGGCCCGTCGTTGCCGATCGCGGCCACGCTCGGGTGCGATGATCGACCACGCGTGCTTGACCACGCAGAAGCGAAGCTGGGACGAGGGCCGCCCGCGGTGTGCCGCTCCGGCGTCGAACGCCACCGCATCCTCGAGGTTCACAGGGGGGGCGATGCCGGCCTGCTCGCAGGCGTCCTCGAGATGGCGTCGGAAGATCTCGTCGTAGAGGGGCGCGAGCTCGGTCGGATTGTCGTCGCCCAGCCACCAGAACCAGTCCGATCCTTCGGCGAGCAGGAGCGACGGCGGCCGCTCGACCGCGGCCTCGGCAATCGCCTTCCGAACCTCGGCCAAAATCTCCCAGCCGCGGGTCTTCTCTGGGTGGCCGATCCAGGTCGCGAAGACCGAGTTGATCCATGAGCCGGGGTGCAGCCGGCCGAGCGCGGACGGCGTTGCCTCGAGCGCGATGTCGCCGAGTGTGGCGGGTTCGAGGCGCGGTCCTGCATCGGCCAGCCGGCCCATCATCTCGCGCAGGAATCGGCCGCCGCCCTCGGCGTAGTGCAGCCAGGGGTTCTCGCCGTCGAGGGCAACCACGATGTGGGAGTCGCTCGGTTGGCAGGCGGCCACCTGCTCGAGGGTGCGCACGAGATCTTCGGCCGCCCGACCCTCGTCCTCCCAGCGGCCGTATCGGAAGCCGATCGTGTCCGAGAGGTTGCGGTCGCGGAAGAAGAGGACGGGCTCGCCGTCGCGCCGCCGCCATGGGCGGTAGAGCTCGGGAGCCGTGGTCGCCGCATCACGCAGCGGCCGGTCCAGGCTGCGTTCGAGGATGCCCTCGTCGGCCACCAGCCAGCGCACGCCGGCCTCTCCGTACAGGGCGACCGCCGCCTCTGAGACCGAGCCCTCGGGCGGCCAGCATCCGACGGTCTCGAAGCCGTGCTCGTTCATGAACCGGCGGCCGGTGTCGAGCTGCCAGCGGGCGTCCTCCGGATAGGCGAAGTCCGGAACCCGCGGCGCGGGGTGGGGGGACCAGCTGTCGACGACGATCCGGGTGTCGATCAACAGCGGCATGATCGGGTGGGCGTAGGGGGAGGTCGAGAGCTCGGTGGCCGGCAGCGCCGCAACCTGCCGCCACAGCTCGATGAGCTCGCCCGGCTGTGCCCGAAGCCATGCCACCATCTGCTCGTGGTCGCGGTTCGAGAAGTCGCGCTGCTTTTCATACAGCGGGATGAGGCGCGGATCGGTCCACGCCTGCTCTCCGGCGTGCGCGAGGACGAAGAGCACTTGGAGATCGCGGAGGTCGCCGCGCCCGAAGCGGTGGCTTCCGGCAGCGGCCGACCGCGAACGGTGCCGGCTGGCCAACTCACCGAGCCGCGGGTAGCGCGCGAGCTGGCGGGCGTTGACGTGGAATGCCCACGAGGTCAGGGTGTCGCGCTGGGCCGCGGTGAAGTGGCTGACCGGTGTGGAGAGGGCCTCGAGCACCGGGTCATCGACCCGGTCTTCGGCGTATGCCAACAGCTGCTCGAGGAGGGTCGGCACGATGTTGAGGACCTGGCCGGCGCCGCCGGAATCGCTGATGGCACGCGCCAGCGTGGTGTAAGCGCCACCGGCGTGCAGCAGAACCCAAGGGGCGTGAGCGACGGCATCGCGGGTGCGGTAGGCCGGCTGATGAAGATGCCAGAGGAAAGAAATCGTTGCCATGAAACGTGGCTACTCTTCACCGGCTTCAACGTTCCGGAGTGCCATCTCCTCTCCGTAATCCTCGTCGGTGCTGAAGAGCGCGAGCTTGTCGTTGCCGCAGGCCGAGCAAATGGCCTCGGTGACTCGCTGGCCGTCCCACTCGAAGACATAGACCGGGCTCTCGCACTCTCCGCAGATCAGGAACTCGGGCGCAGCCATGGTCAACCTCCAGTCGTAATTCCTAACTCAGACTTCTATGTCTCGACCACCTCGAGATCCAGTAGATCGACGATCTCGGCGCGGCTGAGGGTACCGATGACGTCCTCGGTCGGCGCGACGACGCGGTCCATGAGATCCGCCTTCTTGCGGATCAACTGATCGATCCGCTCCTCGATGGAGTCGCGTGTCAACAGCTTGAAGACCTGCACGAACCGCCGCTGGCCGATGCGGTGGACACGGTCGGTGGCCTGGTTCTCCTTGGCCGGGTTCCACCAACGGTCGTAGTGGAGGACCACCGACGCTCCGGTGAGATCGATTCCGACCCCGCCTGCCAGCAGGCTGGCAAGCAGCACCTTTTCGTGCTGGCCCGAGTTGAAGCGGCGGACGATCCGCCCGCGGTCCCTGGTGGAGCCCGTGAGGACCAGGTGATCGACCTTGCGGCGGTCGAGGTGGGCGGTCAGGATCTCGATCATCTTGACGTACTGCGAGAAGACCACGACCTGGAGACCTCCGTCGAGAGCCTCGTCGAGGATCTCGTCGAGGATCTCGATCTTTGCCGATCCGTTGCCGGAGTGCCCCTCATCCTCCACCAGGTCAGGGTGGTCGCAGACCTGCTTGAGCCGGGTCAGGAGGGCGAAGATGTGCATGTACGGGATCTCCTCCTGCTCCTTTCGCAGTAGCTGCAGGATCTCATGCGATCGGTGGCGGTGGATCCTGCGGTAGAGCTCGCGCTGTGCTGGAAGCATGTGGCAGTAGCGGATGTCCTCGAACTTCTCCGGCAGATCTGCCAGGACCTGCTCCTTGACCCGTCGCAGAGTGAGGGCGCCGAGGCGCTGGCGCAGGAGGTGAAGCTGGTGGTGGGAGGGGTCACGGTGGGTCGACCGGAACTCCCGCTCCGAGCCGAGGTAGCCGGGGACGATCAAATCGACGACCGACCACAG
This sequence comes from uncultured Thermoanaerobaculia bacterium, assembly GCA_964609835.1. Lineage (GTDB taxonomy): Bacteria > Acidobacteriota > Thermoanaerobaculia > Thermoanaerobaculales > Sulfomarinibacteraceae > Sulfomarinibacter. The sequence goes on along the minus strand of CAZSTH010000002.1, from coordinate 28,998 downwards.
CTCCAGGAGCCGGTTCTCCAGCGGCGTGCCGGTCAGGGCGAGACGGAACGAGGCCGGGATCTTGCGCGCGGCTCGTGCGGCCTTGGTGCGCGGGTTCTTGATCCTCTGGGCCTCGTCGAAGACCGCCACCGCCCACTCCCGGTCGATCAGATCATCGGTCGAGCGGAAGAGGATGTCGTAGGTGGTGAGGACAATGCCGCCGCGGTCGAAACCCCTCAGCGTCCGCGCCGGACCGTGGAACATCCGTACCGGCAGGTCCGGCGCGAACCTTCCGAGCAGCGTGTACCAGTGTTCGAGGACGCCGCGAGGGCATACGACGAGCGACTGTGCCGCCGGCTCCCGGTCGGCCAGCAGGCAGAGCAGGCCCATTACCTGGTGGGTCTTGCCGAGCCCCATGTCATCGGCCAGGAGGGCGCCGACCCGGATCAGATAGCGGCCCCACAGCCAGGCGACTCCCTCTGCCTGATAGGGTCGCAGGTTCGAACGCAGCCTTGGAGGGGACACGGTCTCGCGACCGTTGCGACCCTGGAGGACCGCCGCCAGTTCGGCGAGGTCCTCGTCGGGGCCCTCGACGGGAAGGCCGGTCTCGGCCACCAGGCGGATGAAGGCGACCCGGCTGCCGAGCAACCCGAGATCGCGGCGCCGGCGGGGCATCTTGAAGCCGATCCCTTCGAGCATCGACAGCTCCGGAGCGCGGACGATCGCTTCACCGACCCGGGTGAATCCGCTCTCCAGCAGCTGCAGGGCGTCCGGCCAGGTGAACTCGGTGTCCTCGACCGAGAAGCTGGGCCGCAGGCGGATTTTTCCGTTGGGCGTCAGCTCGGCCTCGAATGAGGCCGGTACCGGCACCTGCGGCTGGCGGAACGTCGCCAGCTGGCCCTGGGGCAGGTACCACGAGTGCTGACGGAGCTGCGGATGGTCGAGGTTGAGGAAGCGCAGGGCCTCCCTGCCGGTCAGCACTCGCTTGCCCTGGCGGTGGAATGGCACCAGGGGGGTCGCGGGGTCGAGCAGCCGGCACAGGTGCCTCCCGATTCGCGCCCATCGTCCGTGGATCGTGTCGGCGAGCGCCTCGCCGGTGAAAACCTGCCCGGTGCCGAGCCGGTAACCGGGTTCGAGGACTATGCCGCGGTCGTTCCAGGTCGCGAGCAGCACCGGGCGCAGTCTCGCCTCGGACAGCTCGAGCTTGGCGAGCTCCCCCTCGAGACGGATCGAGGGCAGCGTGCGCAGCATGGGCAGCGCGACCGACAGGTTCGAAGCGGTGAAGAACACCAGTCTCTCGTCGCCCGAGGGCAGGGCGATGCGGACCTCGACGTCGTTGCCGGAGAGTCTCGCAGTGGCGGTCCCGGTCTTCTGCAGCGACAGCTGGAGTTCGAGCGCGGAGCGCAGGTCGCCGCCGGTGAGGTGGCTGAGGTCGACCCGCTCGGCCGACGTGCGCCCCGGCGAGATGAATGGGTGGCGGGAGTTCGCCCGCCACATGGCGCCTGGGCCGAGCCGCTGCATGGTGGAGCGGATGTCCATCCACTGCAGCATGGTGGCCGCGGCATGATGGCAGGGGATGTCCCGGGTGCCGCACGAGGAGCAGTCGCTGGATGGAAACAGGGATCCGCTGACATCGGAGATGCAGACCGTGCACGGCGGCGATACGAGCTCCGACTCGAGATCCTGTCCGGTCCAGGTGATCTTGACCACGCGGCGATCCTGATAGAGGTGGTAGCCGCGTTCCGCGATTCCGCGCGGCAGCTTGCCGAGAACCTCACCGGTGCGGATCTCGAACAGGTTCGACCGGGAGTTGTCGCGCCGGCCGGGACTGGAATCCGCCGTCATAGCCCCTCAATATACCAGGGACCGAAGCGACATTCCCGCGCGCCGGACCGGAAACGGCGGGACGCGGTGCTCGGTGTCTTCCCCTCCTCGGACGAGAGCTTTCGCGGCCCCCGGGTTTGCCTGACCCTGGCGCTGCCCGCTCGCGCGGTGTGGGCCTGCGGGGCCAGTCAGATCCGGTTCATTATGTTCATTGTAATGGGTTTATATTATTTCTTCTATAATTACCTCATATTCTAAAAATTTTTTATTTTAGGACTTGACAAATTAGAGCTTAGATTTTAAATTGCCAGTGTGAGAGACGACGTAAGGAGGTGAACACCATGGCTCTCTTGACTCGTTGGAATCCGGATACGGAAATGGCTTCGATGGCGCAGCGGATGGAGCAGCTCTACGACGAGATGCTCGGAGGGCGTCTCCGCCGGTCGGGCGAGCAGCGGTCGCTGCGTGGCTCGTGGATGCCGGCCATCAACATCCTCGAAAAGGAGGGTGCGATCATCATCTCTGCCGACCTGCCCGGCCTCAGGGCCGAGGACGTGGAGGTGACGGTCGAGGAGGGCATCCTCAGCATTCGCGGCGAGCGCAAGCTCGAGGAGACCTCGGAGGGCGACACCTATCACAGGGTGGAACGCCAGTACGGGCTGTTCGAGCGGACGTTCTCGGTCCCGAACTCGGTCGACACCGAGAACATCAACGCCCGTTTCAAGAATGGCGAGATGATTCTGACCCTGCCCAAGCGAGAGGAGTCGAAGCCGCGCTCGATCTCGATCAAGGTCGAGGAGTAGGATCCACGTTCACATGACTGACGCCTCGGCCTCGGGGGACCCCCGAGGCCTTTTTCGGTTTCTGAACTCCGAACTCCGAGTTCGTCACCCTCCCCACTCCTCGATCTTCGTGATCGTCGCCGGGCCCTCCTCGACCGTGACCGTGTCGCCGACGGTCTTGCCGAGGATTCGCTGTGCCAGCTCCGAGCCGTTGGCGAAGATCCGCCGTTCGAGGTCGGCATCCCACGCTCCGAGGATCGTGATCGGTTCGATCGTGCCTCCGTCCTCGGCCTGGAGGTGGACCACGGTCCCGATGTTGACGGTGGAGGTGTCGGCAGCTCCCGGCTCGAGCACCCGCACCACCGCCAGCTCCTCCTGAAGCTTGGCCGCTCGTGCAGACTGCAGCTCCTGCCGATCCCGCAGCATGTGGTACTCGAAGTTCTCGCGCAGATCACCCTCGGCCGCGGCGGCTTTGATGCCCTTGAGAGTCTTCGGGATCTCCTTTTCGAGGAGCAACCGCAGCTCCTCGCGCTTACCCTCGACCGCGCTGCGGCTGGCCGCGAGAATCGGAGCGTCCACCTGGGCCGTCTCGGAACGATGGTGCTGCGTGGCCTGCTCGATGAGCTTGAGCCGCAGCGGTTCGACGTTGTCAAGCCGTTCGACGCGCTGGCGGAAACGATCGGCCTGTTGTGCCGACGCAGACTCCAGCAGCAGCCGGACGGCGACCTTGCCGCCGTCGAGCAGTCCCTTGGCGCGGTTGCGGAAGGGAGCGAACTCCTGCCGCGACAGCGTCTCGGGCAGCTTCTCCAACAGCGACGGCGTCATCCGCTGCCGTACTGGATCCGGGCAACCCTCTTTGGTCATCGCCTCACACGCCCAGATGAACTGCGCCGGGTGTTGGAAGTGATTGCGGAACACGGCCTCGAGGCTCTCGTCGACGAGCTCGCCTCGACCCTCGTTCACCAGCCCGCGGACAATGGTGTCGAGGACCTGGGAGTTGTCGTCGTGCAGCATCCACTCCCCCCAAACCTCGGGCCAACCTTCCGGTCGCTGTGTTCGGATCTCATCGAGGGCTTCGAGACGGGAGGCTCGATCCGCGATGCCCGACAACAGTGCGAGCGGCTCGGTCTCGGTCAGCAGGCGGCGCCGGCAGGTGGCAGCCGGGTCGGCTCCTCCAGGCAGCTCGACGAGCGCGCCGGCTGTCTGCCAAGCCAGACCGGGATCATGGGTGACCAGCTCGTCGAGCGAGCCGGCGAGGATCTCCGCGGTGTGGGCGGCAACATCCGTCCCGCGGTCGGACAGCCGGCGGACGATCGGCAAGCGGTCGGCGGGAGGCGCCGCCCTCAGCTCCTCGAGCAGGGCGTCGACCGCGTCCTCCGCGCTCTCGGTCACGGAGTACGAGAGCCGTGAGCCGGAGCCCGAGCTCACGACCCTCGGGTGCTTGCGCGCTTTCGTCCACCACGACGTCCAGCGGCTCGCGGGGAGGACTGCCTCGATGGCGGTCTTGATTGCTGCCACGTCCGACCGCTCGCCGAGGCTCTCCAAGATCTGCACCAGGGCCTCGCCGGGCTCCGCCCCCACGAACTCGACGATCTGGTCGGGGTTTTCCACCATCCGGCGCCGGATGTCGTCGGCCGGCAGTGGGCGCAGGTGCTTGCGCACCGCGCCGAACGGGATCGACATCGGCCGCCCGGTGCCGATATCGACCTTGACGTTCTCGAGCTGCAGGTTGAGATCCACCACCCGCCCGACGCCCCTGCCAACGACCTCGACCACCGTTCCGACGTCGTGGTCGAGCCAGCGCTCGGCGGCGTCGAGCTCGTCCAACGGCCGACGCGAATCCACGATCCGGTGTCGTTCGAGGACCTGTTCGAGCGACCGGGTGTCGGAGCGCGCCTCGCGAAGGCTCTCGAGCAGGCGCTGCTTGAGCTCGTCCGGGGCCTTCCCCCCGGTCAGCCGGACCAGCTCCCGCGTCGCTTCGAGGGCGGCGGCCGGCGGACCGGTGTCGTCAAGAGTGTCGACGAGGAGCTCGAGCAGGGTCAGCGCGAGGCTTTTACGTCCCGCCCGCCAGATTCGCCGCCGCGCCTCGTGAAGCTCGGCGGCGGGAACCGGCCGCTGCTCGAGCGCCTCGAGCCACACCTCCTCGACGCGTTCCCAGTCGCCGCTCTCGATCGCCCGCTCCAACTCTGATTTGACTGTCGTGGATTCCGGCATCAACGCGCTCCATTCCCGTGATGGGCTCGCGATTGTAACAGTCCGATTCGAGGTCAGGGAGCTCGGAAAGGAGGATCAGCCTTTCGCGTTCGAGGCCGGAATCTGCAGCACGTCACCGGGATAGATGCGCGAGCTGCGCAGGCCGTTGGCCCTGCGCAGCTCGGTCACCGAGACGCCGAAACGGCGTGCGATGTCGTAGAGGGTGTCGCCGGCCCGCACCTGGTAACCGTTTCCGGCATCGCCCGAAGCACTGCGTGCAGGTTCGGCCACCGGTTTCTCCGAGGGCGCAGGGATTCGCAGCACCTTGCCGGGGTAAATCCTCGAACCGGAGAGACGGTTGGCGCGCTTGAGATCGCTGATCGAGACACCGTGGCGGCGCGCGATGTCGTAGAGGGTGTCGCCGCGAGCGACGGTGTGGGTGGCGGCGGAGTCGGAGACGGGGGCGGTGACGGAGGCTAAAGCGGTCGCCGACGATCTGCCGGGAATCCGCAGCTGCTGCCCCGGGCGGATGATGTCCCTTCGCGAAAGGCCGTTGGCGGCGCACAGGCTGTCGAGAGAGACCGAGAATGCGCGGGCGATCTCCCAGAGCGTGTCGTTCTTCTGCACCGTGTAGCCACCGGCAACGACCGTGCGGCCGACAGTCGAAGTCGGGGTTCGGAAACTCGAGCCGAATCGGGGCACGACCAGGCTCTGGCCGGGCCGGATGAGGCTGCCGCTGAGACCGTTGGCCTGCCGGATCGCGCTCACCGTGGAGCCGTAGCGGCGCGCGATGGAGTAGAGGCTGTCGCCGTTGCGGACGGTGTGCAGCATGCGAGGCGCCCACTCGCTGCGCGGGGTGCCGGCGAGCAGCCGGTTGACCGCCTCGACCGTGCCCGGGGGTACGCGCAGGACTGTGGTGCGGCGCGCGGGGGTCAGGTCGTGGCGAATCGCCGGGTTGAGGTCGCGGAGCTCGGCGACGGAGATGCCGCTGCCCGAGGCCAGGAACTCGAGGTCCAGGGCATCCGGAATCTCGACGGTCTGGAAGCTCCAAGGTTCCCCGGCGGGCGGATCGAAACCGTGCTCCTGCGGGCGCTTGGCGACGATCACCGAGGCGATGAAAGCCGGCACGTAGTTGCGGGTCTCGCGTGGCAGATGGTTGCGGAGAGTCCAGAAATCCCTGCTCCCCGACCGTCGGATCGCACGCCGCACGTTGCCCGCACCGGAGTTGTAGGCGGCGAGGGCGAGATGCCAGTCCCCGAACTCGGCATAGAGGTCGGTCAGGTAGGCGGCGGCGGCCGCGGTCGAGAGCTCGGGGTCGCGGCGTTCGTCCACCAGCGATCCGACGTCGAGTCCGTAATAGCGCCCGGTGGCGGAGATGAACTGCCACATGCCGAGCGCCCGCGCCCGTGAGTATGCCCGCACCGAGAACGCCGACTCGATCAGCGGCAGATAGGCGAGGTCGAGCGGCAGGCCTGCTGCGGTGAATCGCTCTCGGATCATCGGCAGGTAGGCACCGGCCCGCGACAGGCCGGCCTCGATGCGTTGGCGGTACTCGCCGTTGGCGCTCATGGCAGCCAGGAATTTCTCCACGGTCGGGTTGAACACGAGCGGATAGTCGCTCTCGGGCAGCGGGCCCTCGTCGATGTGGACCGCCTCGGCACCAGCTGCGTCGCCGACGAACAGATCGAGCGGCGGCAGGATCACCAGCTCCTCATCAGAACGCAGCTCGAGGCCTGGACGAAGTGCGATCGCCTCGATCTCATCGACCTCGTCGATGAGGGTGGCGAGGTATTCGAGGTAGGCTCCGCGCACCTGGTATCCCGGGGTCGTTGACACGACCTCGCACAGCGCCTCGTCGGCCCGCGCCAGCGCATCGTCGGTGCGGCCCGCAAGGCTCAGCTCCTGAGCCTTCGCCATCAGGGCGTCGGCGATCGATCGGGTCTGATCCTCCCACTCGCGTTGCTTCTGGAGGACGGTTTCACTGCCGGTCATCGGTTGTCGGGAGGGTGGCGCGGTCGCCGCGCACCCCGCCAGGACGAGGGCCAGCACGGCCCCGGCTGTCAGCTGATGTGTCGCACCTCTGCGGTCACCGGTCAAGGCAGGTTCTCCAGATCGAGTTCGAAGCGAAGGCAGAGCCTGCGGAGCGCGGCGGCATCGTCGACGTCGAGCGAGACCGGGTCCAGGGTGTGGATGGTATCTCCATGCTCGTTCTGAATGCGGATCGCCAGCTGCATGCCCCGCATGTTCTTGAAGATATCCGAGTTGAGCGACTTCTCCACGTTGCTGGTCAGCTCTCGGGTGAGGCCGTCCCCGGGCGCCTCGACGACGTCATCGGAGGCCGCGTTCGGCGGCGCGATCTCCTTCGTTCCGTTCGCCATGGTTGCCCGTTGTCTGAGGTTGTCGAGTTCTGCCAGGATGTCGAACTGATTCGACACCTGCACCCGCTTGACGGCAGGCTGCTCCTGGCCGACGTCGGCCGCCGGCGGCGGTTCGAATGGCTGCGCCTCGAGTCGCGCCGCCGGTTCAGACGTCGCCTCGGCGGCCTTCGGGCCCTCCAGCTCGTCCACCAGGACCGGCTCGCGCTCCTCCGGCGGCGCTGCGGCCGACCACGGCTCGGGCTCCTCCTTTGGCGGCGCTGCGGCGGACCACGGCTCCGGTTCCTCCAGAGGCGCAGCGGCCGCCGGCTGCTCGGACTCGGGTTTGTCGCCCGGCGCCGCGGCCGGCGGCGCCTCGGTTTCGGCCGCCGCCGCGGCCTCGCGGGACGGCTCGGCCTCGACTGCCGGCGGCGAAGCCTGACCCTGGTTGCTACCGACCCCTTCCTCAGCAGCGCTGAGCAGCGACTCGGCGGAGATCGACGGCGCCGGCTTCGGCGGTCTGACCGGCCGCACCGACGGCGTGCCCAGCTTGCCGGGTCGGGCCGGGGTCTCGGGTGCGGCCATCTTCGAGCGCAACTGCTTGAGGGTGATCTTGGTGATCGCCTTCAAGGTGGTGATCACGCCCTCGCCATTGACGGCCGAGGCTTCGAAATAGGAGAACGCGCCGTTCGGGTTGAGGTCGGCGTTGAGCTCGTCGAGGGAAAGGACGTTGTTGAGGTCTCTCTTGTTGAATTGGAGGACGATGGGAACGTCCGATACCTCGAGGCCGAACTCCTTGAGGTTGTCGACCAGGCTCTTGAAGCTCTCGATGTTGGCGTCCCGCATCGGCCGTTGCGAGTCGGCGACGAACACCAGTCCGTCCACACCCTTGAGCACCAGCTTTCGGGTCGTGTTGTAGAAGACCTGGCCCGGCACCGTGTAGAGCTGGAGGCGCGTCTTGAAGCCGCCGATGGTGCCAACTTCGATCGGCAGCAGATCGAAGAAGAGCGTCCGCTCGGACTCGGTCTCGAGGGACACCATCTCGCCGCGCGAGTTGGGAGAGGTCTTGGCGTAGATGTAGCTGAGATTGGACGTTTTTCCACAGAGGCCAGGACCGTAGTACACGATCTTGGCGGCCATCTGCATCGTTGCCCAGTTGAAGAAAACCATGTCGGATATTGCGAGCCTGTCGCCAAAATCCAAGCTAACACAGTGCCCCACAACGGTCAATCTGGACAGTCGCTTGCGCGTCGGAGGCCGTTTCGGCCTCGGCCGCGCCTCGCGATCCGGTCACCGGCGGTCGCGGCGTCGATGCTACAATGAAGCGAGTCGGCCCGGAGCCTCGACGGTGGAGGGAGTCGGGAGTTTCCTGTCCCGAAGGCTGGCTCGACGTGGAGCATGACCAGGAGATTCGCATGCATCTGAGCAAGAGAGCGTACTCCGTTCTCTATGCGGTGGTGGAACTGTACATCCGGAGCGGCGCGCCGGTGGCGTCGCGCCTGGTGGCCCGCCACTCCGGGCTCGGTCTCTCCTCCGCGACCATTCGCCACGTCATGGCCGAGCTCGAGGAGGCCGGGCTGCTGGAACGGCCGCACACCTCCGCCGGCAGCGTTCCGTCGGATCGGGGCCTTCGGGTCTATGTCGATCGCCTGCCCGCCGGGACGCCGCCTCCGCCGCGAATCCGGCGAGAGATCGAGGCGCGGATGGAGTCCCTCAGACGCGAGCTCGAGGAGGACATCGAGTGGGTCGCGGAGCTGGTTGCGGAAGCGACTCGTGAAGCCGGGATGGCCGTGCGCCCGGTCGGCTCGGGTCCCGCGCTCGAGGCGATGACGCTGGTGCTCCTCGGCGGCTGCCGGGTCCTCGGTGTGATCATCACGGACGACGGCACGATCGAGAAGCGCGTCATCGAGCTCGATGACGAGCCGACCCGTGAGCGCCTGCAGGAGGTCTCCAACCTGCTCACCCGAACCCTCGCGGGCACCCGTCTCGGCGACGTGGCGGACCGCCTCGACAAACCGTCGCTCGGAGAACTCTCCGACGGCTCGGAGGAGCTGCGTCAGGATGCTCTCGCGATCGCGGGCAGGCTGTTCGTGACCGGCGAGATCGACGTCGAGGTGCGGATCGTGGGCACCGAGAACCTGCTCGCGAGCGCCGAGTTTTCGGAGATCGAGCGCGTCCGTTCGCTGATGTCCGCGCTCGACGACCGGCCGCGCATCGCTGGCGAGCTGCGGCGGGCCTTCGCGCGAGGCCGAACCCAGGTCCTGATCGGTGGCGAGTCGACGACGACCGCGGACGGTGGGCTCGGAATGGTGGCCACCCTGTACTTCAGGGGCCAGCGCCGCGTCGGTGCGATCGGGGTCGTCGGGCCCCGGCGGCTCGACTACCAGCGGATCGTCCCGGTGGTCGAGTTCATCGGCGATTCCCTGACTCACATTCTCGAGACCCCTGGAGCCTCGCATGCCTGACGACAAGGATTTCCCGCTGGATGCAGACAACTTCAGTGAGGAGGTGGAAATCGAGTTCATCGATGCCAACGACGAGGGTGCGCCCGTCGGCGAGCCTCGAGCCGAGGAGGACGCGGGCTTGGAACCGGTGGCGGCCGAGGAGGAAGGCGACCAGGTCGACCAGCTGCGGAGCGAGCTCGACCACGTGCGGGACGTGTACCTGCGCAAGCTGGCCGAGTTCGACAACTTCAGGAAGCGCGTCGAACGCGAGCGCGAGGAGAGCCGCCGTGCCGGCGCCGAGGACCTGATCATCGAGATCCTGCCGGTGATCGACAACTTCGACCGCGCGCTGCAGCACGCCGGCGACGACAGCGGCGCATTCCGAGAAGGCGTCGAGATGATCTCGAGGCAGCTCTCTGAAATCCTCGAGCGGCGGGGCATCGCGGAGATCAATCCGCTGGGCCAGCCGTTCGACCCCGAACGCCACGAGGCGGTTCAACGGGTCGAGGACGGCAGTCACGAGCCCGGCACGGTGGCCTTGGTGATGCTCAAGGGCTACGCCGTGGGTGACAAGCTTCTGCGTCCGGCTCTCGTCGGAGTGGCGGTCGAGCCGGGTGACGACGGCGGCGCCGGGAACGTGTCGTGAGCAAGATCATCGGCATCGATCTCGGGACGACCAACTGCTGTGCGGCGGTGGTCGACGTCACCAAGCCGGTGGTGATCCCCAACCGGGAGGGCGCGCGGACCACTCCGTCGGTGGTGGCGTTCACGGCTGCGGGCGAGCGGCTGGTGGGGCAGATTGCCCGCCGCCAGGCCATGACGAACCCCCAGAACACCGCCTACGCGGTCAAACGCCTGATCGGCCGGCGCCACGACTCCGAGGAGGTTCGCTGGGCGAGGACCCTGGTCCCCTACGCGATCGTCGAGTCGGAGAACGGCGACGCCACCGTCGAGATCCTCGGCCGCGAGTACTCGCCGCCCGAGATCTCGTCGTTCATCCTGAGGGAGATCAAGGAATTTGCCGAGGAGTTCCTGGGCGAGGAGATTACGCAGGCCATCATCACCGTGCCGGCCTACTTCGACGACAGCCAGCGCCAGGCGACCAAGAACGCGGGAACCATCGCCGGCCTCGAGGTGCTGCGTATCATCAACGAGCCGACGGCAGCGTCGCTGGCCTATGGTTTCGGCAAGGTCAAGAACGAGACCATTGCGGTCTACGACCTCGGCGGCGGCACCTTCGATATCTCGGTGCTCGAGATCGGAGACGGCATCTACGAGGTGAAGTCGACAGCGGGGGACACCTTCCTCGGCGGTGAGGACTTCGACTCGCGGGTGATGGAGCACCTGCTGCAGGAGTTCAAGCGGGACACCGGTATCGATCTGTCGGGCGACATGATGGCCATGCAGCGCATCAAGGAGGCGGCCGAGGCCGCCAAGTGTGAGCTGTCGACCAGCGATGTGAGTGAGATCTCGCTGCCCTTCATAGCCGCCGACCACACCGGGCCGAAGCACATGCAGATGAAGCTGACCCGCGACCAGCTCGAGGCCCTGGTGACCGACCTCGTGGAGCGCACGCTGGAGCCGTGCCGCAACGCCCTCGAGGCCGCCCGTCTCGAGCCCGAGCAGATCGACGAGGTCATCCTGGTCGGCGGCCAGACCCGCATGCCTCTGGTGCAGGCGACGGTTGCCGAATTCTTCAGGCGGCAGGCCAACCAGGAGATCAACCCGGACGAGGTGGTCGGCATCGGCGCGGCGATCCAGGCGGGTATCCTTCAGGGCGAGGTCAAGGATCTGATCCTGCTCGACGTGACGCCCCTGTCGCTCGGCATCGAGACCCACGGCGGCCTGTTCACCAAGATCATCGAGCGCAACTCCACTGTGCCGACCAAGAAATCGATGATCTTCACCACGGTGGCGGAGAATCAGACCACGGTGAACATCCACGTGCTCCAGGGCGAACGGGGAATTTCGAGCGAGAACCGCTCGCTGGGCCGGTTCGACCTGGTCGGCATCCCGCCGGCTCCGCGTGGGGTGCCGCAGATCGAGGTCACCTTCGCGATCGACTCGAACGGCATTGTCAACGTCAGCGCGAGGGACCTGGCGACCGGCAAGGAGCAGAGTATCGAGGTCAACCCGGCCGGCGGTCTGTCGAAAGCGGAAATCGACGCCTTGATCGCCGAGGCCGACAAGTACCGCAGAGAGGACCAGGAGCACCGCGAGATTCGTGAGCTCCAAAATCGGCTGGAGGGTCTGCTCTACACCAACGAGCGGGTGGTCAAGGAGTTCGGGGCCGGGCTGACGTCCGAAGATCGCGAGGAGGTCCGGGCGACGCTGAACCGCGCCCGCAAGGCCATCACCAGCGAGGAGCGGTCGGTCCTCGAGGAGGCCATCTACGCGGTCCAGGATGCGGCCCAGATCCTGACCCAGGTCATCATGCTCGATCCGGTGGCCGCGCTCGGCGGTGAGCTCAAGATGAACCCCGATGCGCCGCCACCGAAAGAGGAAGACGCCGGGAGCGGCGAAGAAGAGTGAATCCTGAGGACGAATGACAACCGGTCGAGACTACTACGAGATCCTCGGCGTCAGCCGGGATGTGTCGAGCAACGAGCTCAAGGCCGCCTACCGGCGGCTCGCCATCGAGTACCATCCTGACCGGAATCCCGACAACCCGGACGCCGAGGAGAGGTTCAAAGAGGCGTCCGAGGCCTACGCAGTGCTGTCGGATCCGGACAAGCGGGCCCGCTACGATCGCTTCGGCCACCGCGGCATCGATGGTGACCCTTTTACCGGCTTCGATCCCGGCGCATTCGGCGACTTCGCCGACATTCTCGGCGATCTGTTCGGCTTCGGTTTCGGCGGCCGCCGTGGCGCGGCTTCGCGGCGGCCGACCCGCGGCCACGACCTCCAGTACACGCTCACCCTCAACCTCGAGGAGGCGGCCCGCGGCACCGAAAAGACGATTCGAGTCCGGCGTTGGGAAGGCTGTGACCGCTGCGACGGCTCCGGATCGGAGCCGGGCACGACGCCGGAGAGCTGCGGCACGTGCCAGGGTGCCGGGCAGGTGGCGTTCCGCCGGGGCTTTCTGTCGGTCGCCCAGACCTGTCCGACCTGCGGCGGGTCCGGCCGGGTCAACCACGACCCCTGCACCGGGTGCGATGGCCGCGGCCGGGTCGAACGCGAGGTCACGCGCGAGGTCAAGGTGCCGCAGGGAGTCGATCACGGGATGCGGCTCCGGCTCGCGGGTGAGGGCGAGGGCGGCGTCCTCGGCGGCCCGCCGGGCGATCTCTACGTGTTGATGGCGATCGCCGAGCACGACATTTTCCAGCGTGACGGAACCGATCTCCACCTCGAGCTGCCGATCTCGGTCTTCCAGGCCATGCTCGGCGCGAAGATCACGGTGGCGTCGATCCTCGGCGACGAGGAGGTCGTCGCGGTTCCGGCCGGTTCTCAGCCCGGCGACGCGATTCGGCTGAGCGGTGCCGGCATGCCGGAGCTCAGCGGCCGGCGGCAGGGCGATCTCTGGGTCCATCTCAAAGTCGTCGTCCCCACCAAGCTCGATCGCGAGCAGCGCGAGCTGCTGGAGAAGGCCGCGGAGCTCGGCGGCGGGTTGGAGCCGGAGTCCGACGACGGCTTCTTCGACCGCCTCAAGCGGGCATTCACCGGCGACTGACGGGTCAGTGCGACCGTATCTCGGCCTCCGCTGCAGCCTCCCCCCGGATCGCGAGGACGAGCTTTCGGAGATTCTCAGCGGCTGGCCCGTGCTCGGTGCAGAGTTTGCTCCGGGAGACGACGGACTGGTGACCGCCACCGTCTACCTGCGGCCGGGCCACGCCGCCCAACTCGAGGGACTCTCGTGGTCGTTGGAGCGTTGGGGCGCGACGGTTCTGGATCGGCCGTTGGTGGAGCCGCGAGACTGGCTGGAGGGGTACCGACGGCGCGCGCGACCGTTCGCGGTGGGCCGGCGGTGGTGGGTCGATCCGGGTCTCGACGGGAACGTCGCGCCGCCGGCGGGGCGAATTCGGCTCGTGATCGAGCCGCGATCGGCCTTCGGATCCGGGAGCCACGAGTCCACGCGGTTGGTGCTGCAGAGTCTCGAGGACATCGAGCTCTCCGGAATGGCGGTGCTCGACGTCGGAACGGGATCGGGCATTCTCGCCCTTGCCGCCGAACGCCTCGGCGCGCGCGAGGTGGTGGCGCTCGACATCGACGATGCGGCCATATGGGTGGCGCGGTCGACGGCGCGCCAGCAGGATCGGCCCGCCGCCATCGGCTTCATCGCGGGGCCGGTCGCCTGCCTCGCGCACCGGCGATTCGACCTCGCGCTGTGCAACATGGTGTCGTCCAGCTTTCTGCCCCTGGCCTCCGACCTGAGGCGGCTGTTGGTGGACCACGGCCGGGCGCTGTTTTCGGGAATCCTCGGGGTGGAGAGCGAGGCGGTGAGCTGCGAGCTGGCACGTGCCGGCTTCTCCGTCGCGTCGACCAGCCGCCTCGAGGAGTGGGTCTGCCTCGACGCGGCGCCCGGACCGTGAAGACCCCGCCGCGGCTGCTGTTGGAGCAGGACGTGATCCGGCAAGGAGCGCGGGTGCCTCTCGATCCCGCCGAGTCGGCGCACGTTTCGGGGGCGCTTCGCGGTCGGGTCGGTGACGGCGTGCTGCTGATCGACGGCGCGGGAACCGAGGCCGAGGCGGTGCTGGTCGAGGTGGCGCGCAGCCGCGTGATCGCCGAGGTCGGATCGGTTCGCCGGCTGCCGCCGCCGGAGGGCGACGGCGTCACGCTGGCGTTGGCGGTGGTCGACCGGCAGCCGATGGACTGGGCCGTCCAGAAGGCGGTAGAGGTCGGTGCACGCCGTTTCGTCCCGCTGCTGTGCGAACGCACCCAGCACCGGCGCCGGGATCTCACGAAGCTGGTTGCACACTGGCGTCGGGTGTCCCTCCAGGCTCTCAAGCAATGCCGCCGGTCGTGGGCGATGGAGCTGACGGACCCGCAGCCGCTGCGGCCCTTCGGCGACCGACTCGCCGGCGGGCGGGCGGTGGTCGCGGATCCGAAGGGGAGGCCGCTGTCGGACGTGCCGCCGGATGCGAGAGGAGTCCTGGTCGTGGGACCCGAGGGCGGATGGGCGCCGTCGGAGCTCGAGCTCTTCGCCGAGCTCGGGTGGCCGAGCCTCCGTCTCGCGGTGCATATCCTCCGCGCCGAAACCGCCGCCGTGGTCGGGGCCGCCCTGCTGGTCGCCAACAGCGAACACCTTCTGTGATCTCGTCTCCTCCATGTCTCGGCCCGCCGCCCCGGCGCCGAGCCGAGACAAGGAGGAGGTACACTCCGAGCCATGAGTGCATCCGCGACCTGGATCGACTCCCACGCCCACCTCACGATGTTCGAGCCGGACGAGGTGCCGGGCGTCCTCGAGCGCGCTCTCGAGGCCGGAGTCGCCGGCGTCCTCGTGCCGGCGACCAACGGCGATGACCTCGACCTCGCGCTGAGGCTGGCGGCTGATTTCGATGGCAGTATCGTCGCGGCCGCCGGGGTCCATCCGCACGATGCCAGCTCGCTGGATCGCGCCCTCAAGCGCCGGATCGAGGAGGCTTTGGACGCGCCGGGGGTGGTGGCGGTGGGGGAGGTCGGCCTCGATTACCACTACATGAACTCGCCGCGGGAGGACCAGCTCTCCGCCCTCCGGTGGCAGCTCGACCTGGCTGTTGCGAGTGGTCTTCCGGTGGTGCTCCACAACCGCGAGTCGTGGCATGACCTGGAGGCCGAGCTGAGCCGGCGTGAGGGCGATCTTCGCGGGGTCTGTCACTCGTTCGCGGAAGGGCCCGACCAAGCCCTGCGAGTTGTCGAGCTGGGGCTGGTGATCGGAATCTCGGGAATGGTCACCTTCAAGGCGGCCGACAACATCCGCCAGATGGTCGCGGCGCTGCCGCCGGAACGGGTCATGGTCGAAACCGACAGCCCGTTCCTGGCGCCGGTGCCACACCGTGGGCGGACCAATGAGCCGGCCTACGTGGTTGCGGTGGGCCACCGGCTCGGAGAGGAATGGGGAAGGGCGGCCGGAGAGGTGGCCGCTGTGTCGTCCAGCTGCTTTGGCGAGCTGTTTTCCGTTTCCGAGGGGTGGGGCTCCGCGGCGTGAACCTCGTCAGGACTTCTTCGGCCTGCGTCCCCGTCGCCGCTTGACGTTCTTCAAGCTGATGGTGAGCATGTTCGTCGCCGGATCGTGCCCGACGTCGAATCGCTGTGCCTCCTCGAATGTGAGTCCGTAAAGGTCGAAAAACTGCGGCGCCTTCAGGCTCACGGACTTGCGGCGCTTGGCCAACTTCAAGGCTCCGTCGTCCCTCTTGTTGCCGGTGATCTCGATTCCGACGAGCTTGCGATTCTTGTCGAAATACAGGACCGCATACGAAGCGGAATCGAGACCGAATGCCGCGACCGACGCGGCGTCGAACGAAATCAATCCGCTCGGTCGAATCGTCGCGCGCGGCCTGACTCCGGACGTTTGCGGCGGGATATATTTTTCGAATCCCATTCGCCACCTCCCCAGGAGACTGTCGCAAGCATATGAATCAACGCGACAAGAGTCAAGCATTTTCAAGACAATTTCCTTCCAATTGCAACGACTCTTGATGGACTTGTGGGAGACACTTTTCGGATCTTTTCTTTGTCGAGATGTAGCGAGAACACATCGTGCTTTCATTGAAAATCATCCAAGAGCGCCGGCATTTTCACGCTTTTCAGGCTCGAATCGAGCTTCCTGGAGAATCTGACATTGTCGCGATTTCGGCGAGGAATAATCGATTCCCCGAGGGGGAGAGGCGGGAGAAGATGGATTTTGATTGTCGGTGTTCCACGGTAGAATTCGCCGATGGGAATGAGTGGTGGGCGGCCTCCGCAGTGGATCGAAATCGATGCCTCGGCGATGCGTCACAATCTCGAGCTGTTCCGCGGCCTGATCAGCCGGGATGCTTCACTGCTGGCAGTGGTCAAGGCCAACGCCTACGGCCACGGGCTGGCCGAGGTGGCGCCGTGCGCTGCTGCGACCGCCGACTGGCTCGGCGTCCACGGCGCAGGCGAGGCGCGTCGGCTGCGCGAGCTCGGAGTGCGGTGCCCCGTTCTGGTGATGGGTTTCGTGCCGCCTGCCGACCTCCACGACCTCGACAGCGATACCCACCTGGTGGTGTCATCGATCGAAGCCTTGGAGTGGATCGCCTCCTACCGGCAGCAGTCACAGGTGTCGCTCCCGGTGCACCTCAAGGTGGACATCGGGACCAATCGCCAGGGTGTCGGACCGCAGGAAATTCCCGAATTCGTCTCCGCGGCACGAAGGTTGGGAATCGAGGTCGTCGGGTTGACCGGGCACTACGCCAATATCGAGGACACAATCGAGCACGAATTCGCGCGTCATCAGCGGCACAGATTCGAGGATGCCGCCTGTCTCATGCGGGAGGAACTGGGCGCAGAACCGCCGTATATTCATGCTTCATGCTCGGCGGCGGCGCTGCTCTTTCGTGAAACCGATTTCAGCCTGGTTCGTGTCGGAATTTCGATGTACGGCCACTGGCCATCGCGCGAAACGCGTCTGTCGTGGACTCTCGAGCACAGGGGCTCGGGTTTCGACCTTCGGCCGGTGCTGACGTGGAAGACAATCGTGGGTCAATTACAGCCGGTCGAACGGGGGGAATCCGTGGGGTACGGCCGCACCTGGACAGCGGCGAGAACCACCCAATTGGCGGTGCTCCCGGTCGGGTACTCGGACGGTTATTCCCGTTCTCTCGGAAATCGATCACGAGTCGTCATTCGCGGCCGGTATGCACCGGTCGTCGGGCGGGTTTGCATGAACATAATGATGGCCGATGTCACTGACGTCGAGGGCGTCTCGATCGGGGACGAGGTGATCCTGGTCGGCGGGCGGGACGGCGAAACGGTTGCGGCGGAGGAGCTGGCTGCACTCAGTGACACCATCAACTACGAGCTGCTGGCCCGGATCTCGCCCATGGTGGCGCGGTTCGTGGTGTGAGCGATCGCAGTGCGGGCCAGTGTCGTCATCCCGACGTTCGAACGCCTTGACGAGCTGGCCCGCGTGCTGACGGCGCTCGAGGCGCAGACGGTCCCCGCCGGCTGTGAGTTCGAGCTGATCATCGTCGACGACGGTTCACGTGACGGAACCGGCAGCTGGCTCGAGGAGCGCGCCGGGGCCGGGGGATGGACGGTCCTGCGTCAGTCCAACTCGGGACCGGCGAGAGCGCGCAACCGGGGAGTCGAGGCCGCCACCGGCGACATCGTCCTCTTCCTCGGCGACGACACCGAGCCTCAGCCGGGCTGGCTGGCGAGCCACCTCGAGGAACACCGGCTGTTCGGTGGCGGCGGGCCTCTGGCGGTTCTCGGCTATACGTCCTTCGCCGGCGAGCTCGACTCGCCCTTCCTGCGATTCATCAACGAGTTCGGTGCACAGTTCGGCTATCTGCTGGTGGACGACCCGTGCTCGGTACCGTTCAACTTCTTCTACACCTCGAACATCTCGCTCGAGCGAACGCTCTTGGTCGGGCTCGGTGGGTTTCGCGAGGATTTTCCGGCGGCGGCCTGGGAGGACATCGAGTTCGCCTACCGCGCGCGAGATGTCGGCCTCAGGCTGCGCTACCAGCCGCGGGCGAGAACCCTCCACCATCACTGTGTCCACCCCTGGACATTCTGTCGCCGGCAGAGGACATCCGGCCGGTCGGCTGCGATCTTCGCCCAGCTGCACCCAGAACTCGAGCATTTCCTCGGCGTCCAGCGCGCGCGGCGGCCACAGGCGCTGACCACGGCCGAGCGGTGGCTGCTGGCGCCGCTCGTCGCCCTCGGCGAGCGGATCGAGGGGGTGGTGCCGGCCGCCGCCTACCAGCGCTTCCTCGACGCATGCTACCTGTACGGGATGGCAGAGGGTTTGCATTCCCGGACTGCGGGCTCGTGAAGCACCTCGAACTGGAGGATTGGCATGTCGCCGTTTCGTTCTGTCTCCATCGTCGTCACGATGACCTTCGCTGCTGCCGCCTGGAGCGCGCCCGGCCCCGATGCGATGGCTTCGCAGGGTGCGCAGGGTGCCCCCGGCGCTCAGGCCCCGCGGCCGGCAGGTGAGGTGCCGATCGACGCCAGCCAGGTGATGCTGCCGTGCATTCCGGTCGGGACCTACTGGAATGTCGAACCCCCGACGGAGAAGCTCCCCGAGGCCCCTTCCCTGGCCGTTGTCAGCACCGATGTCCGACCCAAGAACGCCCGGGTCCACCTCGACGGCGAGTTTATCGGTCGGGCGAGGTTCTTCAACGGCAAGAACGGGTTTCTCTACCTCGAACCGGGGAGCTACCGGCTCGAGCTCAGACACGGGGGCTACCGGACGCTGACGATCGAGCTCGACGCAGCGCCGAGATGCCGGTACGAGCTCAGGCACTTTCTCGAGCGCGATCGCGGCGAGGGGAAGCAGCGTGACGCCTTCGGGCGGGGCGAGCCCTCGAGGAGGGTGTTCAGCCCGACGGAGCGGGAGGGGGTTTCCGCTGCCCGTCTCGGATCCGAGGGTCGCCCGGATTCGTCACTGCGGCCCGATCTCGCCCGCACCGAGCACGGCCCCGCGGCGCAGCGACCCGACGCCTCGCTGCGGCTGGCGATCACGCCCCCGGAGGCCAGGCTCTCCGTCGACGGCGTCTTCATCGCCACCGGACGCGAGCTTTCGGCCATGGAGGGACCGCTGGCGGTTTCCTCCGGATCACGCCTGCTCGAGGTCACCGCTCCCGGATGGGTTCCGTGGTCCCGCGACGTCGAGATCGAGCGCGGCCAGACGATCGAGCTCGAGATCGCGCTCGAACCCCTCGATGGAACATGATCCGTTCGTTTCACGCATTACAAATTGTGAAGGGAGTCATCGCAGCCGAAGTCACTACTCTCGTCTTCTGCTGATTTAGATCGTTGGACGGCGGGTTGACCTTATGTTAAGCTGAGGCATCGAATGAGAAAGGGGAGGGGCCCCGGGGAAGCCGACCACCTTGAATTCCTGCCTTGTTTCAGGCCAACCTTTTCAGGCCAACCTGCATTTCCCATCGTTAGATCCTACCGACATTGGCAGAACCGGCCCTCCCAATTCCTTGTGCCGCCCGGCCGCGTGGCCGGGCGGGTTTTCATGAGCGGTCCCCGGCACTCCTCGGTGCCACCCGAAGCGCTTCAGCTCGGTTCCGTGCTGCCGCTGTCGACCAGAGTTCCGGGGTCGACTCCGATCGATTTCAGGGCCGTGGACCAGCGGTCCTCGGCCGGCACATCGAAGATGATCGACGAGTCCAGCGGTGCCACGACCCACGAGTTCTCCTCGATCTCGCGTTCGAGCTGTCCGGGGTGCCAGCCGGCATAGCCCAGCAGCAGGAGAAACCTCTCTTCCCCTGCTCCGTGGGCGAGGCGGCTCAAGGTCTGAGTGTTTCCGGAGACGACCAGCGAGTCCGTGATGGTGATGTCATCCTCGTCGACGCGGGTCTCTCCGCGCTCGAAAAGCACGAAGCCGTGGCTCGGCTGGACCGGACCTCCGGAGTGGACGGTGCCGTGCTCGCCCTCGGCGGGCTGCTCGCCGAGCTCGGTCAGGATGTCGTTGAGGTCGACGTCGAGCGCACGGTTAACGACGAGACCGAATGCCCCTTCTTCGGGCGAGTGGACTCCGAGCAGTACTACAGACTGCCAGAAGTTGGGGTCTGCCAGGTTCGGCATCGCGATCAGCAGGTGTCCGACGAGGCTCGACGAGTGGGCCATCATCGAGGCATCCTATCAGGGTTCGGCGCGCGCACGATCTCGAGGAGGCCGAGCGATGCCGCCCCTTGCGGGAGTCCGAGCAGATCAGAGCGCGCGCCGCTCGAGAACTCCATCGTCACGACGTGGTCTTCGAAGCGCCAGCCCCATGACAGGCCGTCTTGGGACGTGCGGCGCTGATCGGGCGGCCCGAGCGCCGCGAGGGTCGATGCCGGCGTCGGCTGCCAGCCCGGGTGGCCCGCGAGTCGGATGCGGTACGGCGTGTAGCGCATCATGTGGTCGACCTCGAACGCCATCTCCCGCAGCCTGTCCTCGCAATCGAACGCGAAAGCCCAGATCACGGCCGGGCCGGCGGCAGCCGACAGGGCGCTCGTTCCCCCCCGTGTCGGCGGCACCTCGAACGCCGCGATGACCTCGTCGCGCGGAGCGCCGATGGCCACGCCGCGCATCGCCCCGCGCGCGACGTCGAGATCGAGTTCGATCGTGTGGCGCTCGAGAAGCGTCCGCACCCCGGGATCGGCGAGGAACCGGCGCTCGCCGGCCAGCGTGACCGCGAGATAGAGGTCGCGAGCTCCGCTTTGGAGGAGTGACTCGAAGACGGTGAGGGCCTGGACCCGATCACCGAGCAGGAACGACGTGGCCTGGAGGTAGACCGCGGCCTCCACGAGCTGCGGCCGCAAAGCGACCGCCTGGCGGAACGCGCTGTGGGCGGGACGGTACTGCCCGAGATGGAAGTGGGCCCGTCCGATCTCGGCAGCGGTGATATACCGAACCTCGGGGTCGTCGACGTTGTTGAATGGCTCCAGGAGGTCGATGACCTGCTGGTAGCGATGCGCTGCCGCCGCCTCGCGAGCGCGCTCGAGGGCGGTGGAGAAGTCCTCGCCGGGTGTTGCTCCGACCGTTGCGACCACCCCGGCGGCGACGACCATGCGTGCCAGTCCCCTCACCCCGGCACCATAGCTCGGTTTGCGGCCTCCAGCCAACTCGTCGTTGACGGGCGGCTGCGAGCACCGCTCGTCCGTGTAGGATGAGCGCATGAATGACGGCATCGGGAGGATTCGAGTCTCGAAACCACGCCACGAGTTCGTGCCCGAGGTCCTCGACGACCTGCGCCGGAGATTGGAGGCCAACAACGACGTGGCCTTCGCACACCTCGTCGAAGTGGAGGTCGAGGACGTGGCGGAGGCGCCGTCTCCGGCCCTCTTCGTGTGGCTGGTCCCCGAGGCAGTGGGCTCGCTGCGGCTGGCACTTAACGTCCTGTCGGAAGCGGTGGCGGATGCCATCCCCAGCGACCGATTCCTCGACGTTTTGATCCTCAACTCCGCCCCGGAGCTGCTGGAGGAGGTCGAGCGCGCCGGCTGCCTCCTGGTCGAACGCGATCCCGAGGAGCGCCGGCGCGCCCTGGCTGCCGCTGCCGGCCCCTCGGCGACAGAGCCGCCGCCACGGCCCGGGCGCGGCTGGTGGCCGTTCTGAAAGGGGGACGGGAGAGCAGGGGAGAAGGGGAGCAGGGGAAGAGGGGCACGCCCACCCCACCCGTCCGCGTCCCCGGGCCCGCCCAGGCGTTTCCCTTTCCCCCGTCCGCCCCATCTCCGATTCACGACCGCCTCCCTTGCTCCCCCTCGACGCTGCCCGTACAATGGCGAAACCCTCGGGGCCAGGCGTTCGCGCTGCGATCATGGTTCGTTCTCCTGCTCCCGTAGCAGAGCGCGGGGAAAAGGACGCAGCAATGGAGATCGAACGGATCGAGGAGCAGGGCGTGACGATCGTCGAGGTTTGCGGCGTCATCAACTTCGGCGAGTCGGCGCGTCAGTTTTCGTCCTACCTCGAGGACCTGCTGGCCTCCGACGTGCCGGCGGTGCTGGTGGACATGTCCGGCATCGACAACGTGGACTCCACCGGCCTCGGGGAGCTCGTCGGCTATCTGCAGCGCTTCGAACGGGAAGGCCGGAGGCTGGCGCTCTACCGTCCCCACCGGCGGATCCTCAGCCTCCTCCGCCTGACCCGCCTCGACGAGATCTTCTCCATCTTCGAGAACAGGGACGAGGCGATTGAAGTCCTCGCTGCACCGGCGTGACCCTGAAGTGAACCACCCCTGCGCGGTTCAGACCGCAATTTCGTAGCGCCAGCCGAAGCGGTCCTTGCGGGTCGCGGTCTGGATTCCCACCAGCTCGTCGTACAGCTGCTGCCATCGCTCGTCGAAGGGGTAGCTGAACTCGCTGTCGCCGTTGACAATGCGTTCGATCCACGTGATCACCGCGGCGGTGCCGCAGCAGGCGGCGGCGTCCAGCTCGCCGAGCTCGTGGACCGCGATCCGCCGTTCCTCGGTGGGCCATCCGAAAATCCCGGAGGCGATCTCGAGCAGCGAGGTGCGGGTCACCGACGGCAGGATGCTGGGTGAGTCCGGCGTCAGGAGGGCGTCTCCCTTGAAGGCCAGGAAGTTCGCGGCCCCGACCTCCTCGATGTACTTCCGCTCCGCCGGGTCGAGGTAGATCGCATCGACGAAACCGGCGTTCTTGGCCTCACGCCCGGGGTGGAAGGACGCGGCGTAGTTGCCACCCGCCTTGATGTGTCCCGTGCCGTGCGGGGCCGCGCGGTCGAAGTGACTGACCATGAAAGCCTTGCCCTGGTCGCGGCCGAAGCCACCGCGGTAGTAGGGCCCGACCGGGCTGACGAAGATCCGGAATACGTACCGTTTCGCGGGCTTGACGCCGATGTTGCGGTCGACCCCCAAGTAGAACGGCCGCAGGTACAACGAGGCACCGCCGCCGTGCGGCGGCACGTAGGGCGCATTGGCCCGCACGACCTCCTCGATGCCGTGGATGAACAGAGTCTCCGGCACCTCGGGACCTTCGAGGTAGCGCGCTCCGAGGTTGAGCCGGCGCGAGTTTTCGAGCGGACGAAAGGCGTAGACCTTGCCGTCACTGCCGCGACGCACCTTCATCCCCTCGAAAAGCTGCTGACCGTAGTGAAGCGCCTGGGAGCCCTCCGGGAGGTGCACGGTGCCGTCCTCGACGAGGCCCCGGGACCGCCAGACGCCGTGCTCGAACACCGCCTCGAAGCGGTAGGGGCAGGAGATGTAGTCGAACCCGAGATGGTCGAAATCGAGGTCGACGGTGTGCCGATCGTCGAGGAAGAAGTAGCGCTGTGACGCCATGCGAATTCTCCTTTCGAGGCCGAAAGACGGGCCTGGCGCAACCGGGCCCCGATCGTTCTGGCGTGCGACCGGTCCGTGCGCTTCGGACGCCGGCACGAGGATACCGTTTCCCGGGCCCGGCACGCCACTCGACTTCGTCACGCGACCGGGGGGAAATGGCGCGTTCGGATCAGAAGAGCTGACGGTGTCTCGTCGAGAGGACGGTGCAACGACGCAGACTGGGGTGACGTTGCGGGAATGCGCCGGCACTGAGATTGCATACATGAGGTGGGAATCGATTTGAAGGGAGCTACAATGAAAATCGCACTTCTCAGACTTTCGCTACTCTCGGTGGCGGGGCTGGCACTTGTCCTGGTGATCTCGGCCTGTTCGAGCGCGACCCCGACCGATACCCCAGGCGTGACCCGCGTCGGCGAATACGTGCTGCGACAGGACGGCCCGGAGCTGTGGGCGGTCGTCGGATACCGCTTCGCCAACACCCAGCTCGGCGATGAGTGGATGATCCTCGAGTTCGCCGTCACCTCGCCGCAGGGTCAGTCGGCGACGGTCACCCGCGACAATGTCTTCGTGCGCGCGCCGAACGGTCAGCGGCTGCCGGTGGCATCCCAGACCGAGTTCAACGAGGCCTGGGGCGAGCTGCGGCCCGTGATCACCAGGGCCAACATCAACCGCGATCCGCTGGAATATTTTCCGCCCAGCCGCGAGGAGTGCGCGGTGCAGTTCTTCGTCGCCCCCGGCGGGGGCGTGTCCTTCGACGAGGTGACCGTCAACGACCGGAGGGGGTGTGTCGGTCGTCTCTTCATCCAGGTCCCGGGCGGGATCCAGGCCGGCCGCTGGGTGTTCGGGATCGACCTCCCAGAGAGCGAGATCCGGGTTCCGTTCGAGCTCGGTCAGTAGCTTCGTCAATCCGGCCGCGTTGGTCGCGAGCGGCTCGTGATGAACGAAGATCAGGGGAAGATCCCCCGGTGGCGGTAGACGGTCACGATCTTGTCGATCGCCGAGATCATGGCCGCGGTGCGCAGGTCGACGCCGTCGGCCGCGTGCCGCTTCTTGATCTCGCGAATCTGCTGGTAGGCCTTGACCATCGTCTCCTCGAGGCCCGAATTGACGAGATCGAGCTCGTTCGCGCCGCGCGCGATGGCATCGATCTCGTTGTCGCTGAAGGAGCTGCCGGTGGCGTGCTCGATGGCATTCATGATCTGCCGCGCCGCGCGCTCGTCGAAACGCTTGTCCATCCGGCCGAAGCGGACATGCTGGAGGTTCTTCAGCCACTCGAAGTAGGACACGGTCACCCCGCCGGCATTGATGTAGGCGTCGGGCACGATCACCACGCCGCGCTCGTGGAGAGCATCGCTGGCCTCCATGGTCAGGGGTCCGTTGGCAGCCTCGGCTATGATCCTCGCCTTGATCCTGGGAGCGTTCTCGATGGTGATCGCGTGCTCGAGCGCGGCCGGCACCAGAATGTCGCACTCGAGCTCGAGGCCGGCGTCGCGCTCCGGCAGGTTCTCCGCGCCGGGAAAGTCGAGGATCGACCCGGTCTCGCGGCGGTGGGCCATGACCTCGTCGATCCGCATCCCGTCCGGCTTCGAGATGGCGCCCTCGTACTCGATCAACCCGACGATGGTGGCGCCACCGTCCTGCTCGAGAAACTTGGCGGCGTGGTAGCCGACGTTGCCGAGGCCCTGGACCACGATCCGCTTGCCCTCGAGACCGGGCATCAGATCGAGCGGCCGCATGTCACGGCCGTGGCTGCAGACCTCGCGCAGCGCGTAGAAGACGCCCCGCCCGGTGGCCTCGGTGCGGCCGCGGATGCCGCCCTGCTCGACCGGCTTGGCGGTCACGCAGCCGAGCGCGTCGATGTCCTGGGGCGCGAGGGTGATGTAGGTGTCCGCGATCCATCCCATCTCGCGCGACCCGGTGCCGTAATCGGGCGACGGCACGTCGTGGCCGGGTCCGATGTAGTTCTTCTTGAAAAGCTCGAAGGTGAAGCGGCGAGTGATGCGCTCGAGCTCTCCTTCCGAGTATTCGTGGGCGGAGATCTTGACACCGCCCTTCGCGCCCCCGAACGGGACGTCGACGACCGCACATTTGTAGGTCATGAGGGCGGCCAACGCCATGATCTCGTCCTCGCTGACCATCGCTGCGTAACGGATGCCGCCCTTGCAGGGCAGCATGTGCTGGCTGTGCTCGGCGCGCCAGGCGTGCACCACCTGGATCTCGCCGCTGTCGCGCTTCAGCGGGAAGGTGAAGTGGATGACGCTGTTGACCTCTTTGATCTGATCCAGCAGGCCGCGCGGGTGCCTGGTGAAGCGGGCGGCACGGTCGAAGACCGTGTTGACCTGCTTGAAGAAGCTGATTTTTCGGGGCATGGTTCCTCCGGTCTGCCCGTGTGGCGGGGAGATGATACCACCCGCGTTTCCATCCGGCTTCGCTGACAGCGAAGCCGGATGGAAACGCGCCAGAGTGACCGATAGTATGATTCGAGAACTGGAAGCGAGGAGTCAATGCACACCAGACGAATCTCGTTCGAAAACGCGTCGGGAGAGCGTTTGGCGGCACTCCTCGACCTGCCGGTGGACGACGCGCCCATCGCGTACGCCCTCTTCGCCCACTGCTTCACCTGCTCCAAGGACTTCAAGGGGGTCGCGCGGATGTCGCGGGGGCTGGCGGCCGAGGGCGTGGCGGTGTTGCGCTTCGACTTCACGGGGCTGGGCGAGAGCCGCGGCGAGTTCGCCGAGACGACGTTTTCTTCCAACGTCGACGACCTGGTGGCCGCGGCCGAGTTCATGGAGCGCGAGCACCAGGCGCCGGCGATCCTGGTCGGCCACTCGCTGGGCGGGGCAGCGGCGCTGCGGGCCGCGGAGCGGATTCCATCGGTCCGGGCGGTGGCAACGATCGGCGCACCGTCCTCCACCGAGCACCTCGCCGGCACGCTGCGCTCGAGCAGCGACGAGATCGAGGCGCGGGGCGAGGCCGAGGTTTCGATCGGCGGCCGCCGGTTCCGCATCCGCGAGCAGTTCCTGGACGACCTCGACGCCGTCAACATGGAGGCTTCGATCTCGGCCCTCGGCCGCGCGCTGCTGATCCTCCACTCACCGGTGGATCGCACCGTCGGCATCGAACACGCGACCGCCATCTTCCGCGCCGCCAGGCACCCCAAGAGCTTCGTCTCCCTCGACGATGCCGACCACCTCTTGACCGACGCGGCAGACGCTCGCTACGCGGGGGCGGTGATCGCCGGCTGGGCCCGCCGCTACGTCGGCGAGGTGCAGGAAAAGCGCAAGCTGCCGACCGCGGGCGACAGCCGGGTAGTGGCGCGGACCGAGGCCGGCGGCTTTCTGACGGAGGTCCTGGCGAACGGCCACCCGCTGGTATCGGACGAGCCGGAGTCGGTCGGCGGCCGAAATGCCGGGCCGAATCCCTACGAACTCCTGTCGGCGGCACTCGGTGCGTGCACGACCATGACCCTGCAGATGTACGCGGGCCGCAAGCAATGGCCGCTCGAGGCCGCGGAGGTGCGTGTGCAGCACACGAAGAGGCACTGCGAGGACTGCGCCAAGCCCGACCGGCCCGGTTCCAGGATCGACCACTTCGATCGAGAGCTGCGGCTCGAGGGGCCGCTCGACGCGCCGCAGCGCCGGCGCCTGCTCGAGATCGCCGACAGATGTCCGGTGCACCGGACGCTGGCCTCGGACGTGGAGGTTCAGACCACGTTGGTCGAGGAGTAGCGCGCGGCGAGCAGGGCACGAGAGGCTTTGAGGCGATGGCCGGACGCTTTGCGTCCTGGCTGTGGGGCCGTGCCGCGTCCGGGGGAGGAGAGTGGAGCCCCAGAGCCCGCAGTGGGCTTTTGGCTATGAGCTGTTAGCCGTCAGCCATGAGCTATGGGCCTGCCGCCTGTAGCCTTTCGTCCACCGCCCAACGCCCACCGCTTCTATTCGCCCTCCGGTGCTGCCGACGCGGCCGGGGCCGGCGCCCCCTCCAGCAGCGGTGTGATCTCGGCCTGGCCGCGCAGGCTCTCGATCAGCTGGCCGACCGCGCGGGCGGTCTTGCGCTGCCCGAGCATGAGCCGCACCTCCTCCGACACCTGATCGAGCGACGGCGTTCCGGCCGGCCTTCGCCCCTCGACCTTGATGACGTGGAATCCATAGTGGCTGCGGACGACGTCGGAGATCTGCCCCGGTTCGAGGGCGAACGCGGCGTCGGCGAAGGCCGGCTCCATCATGGCGTGGGGGAAGAAGCCGAGGTCGCCGCCGTTTTCAGCGGTCGGCCCTTCGGACAGCTCGCGCGCCAGGGCCGCGAAGTCCTCGCCGGCCAGTGCGCGCTCGCGGGCGGCCTCGGCCTTGGCGCGCGCCGCGGCGGCCGCCGCCTCGTCGGCGTCCTGCGTCGCGGCAAAGATGATGTGACGCGCGTGCACCTGCTCGGGCACGGCAAACATCTCGGGGTTCTCCTCGTAAAAGTTTGCCACCTCCTCGTCGCTGACAGCTATGCCGGGAATGACCGTGGTGTCGATCAGGGTTCGGGCTAGCTCCATCTCCCGGATCAGGGTCTCGATCTGCGCGATATTCGAGCCGCGGGCGGCGAGGGAGGACTGCAGCGAGCTCCGCCCGCCCGCGTTCTCGATCACCTGATCCATCATCTCGGCGTAGCGCAGCTCGTCGGACTGGATGCCCTGACGGCGTGCTTCCTGCGCCAGCAGCTTCTGCTCGATGAGCCGCTGGGTCGCCATCTGCACCATCTGCTCCTGATCCGCCTCCTGGCCCTGGGAGGTGAGCTGGGCGGCGATGTTGCTCATCGTCATGCTGATCTGGGCCGCCCAGACCTTTTCGCCGTTGACCTCGAAGACCGCCGGGTTGACAGCGTCGGTCGATGCCGGTGCTTCCTGTGCGGCCGCGCCCGCGGCTCCGAGGACCATTCCGACGAGTGTGATTGCTCCGGTGATCGATCTGAACATCGTCATCTTCCCTTCCCACCGCCGAACCCTTTCCGGCGGCGCGGGGCGCAGCATACCATTGTCCCTCATCGTGTCCCTGGTTGCAGCCGGGCAGATGGCATCTTCGCTGCGGGACCGTCAGCTCCCACCTGCCGGCGACTTCCGTCGCCCGCCACCGCGATCCGCGACCGCGTCCGCGATCCGGAACCGCGACCGCGTCCGCGATCCGCGATCCGCGACCGGGGCCGCGACCGGGGCCGCGACCGTGATCCGCGACCGTGATCCGCGACCGCGTCCGCGATCCGCGATCCGCGACCGCGACCGTGATCCGCGATCCGCGATCCGCGACCGTGATCCGCGACCGCGTCCGCGACCGCGTCCGCGATCCGCGACCGGGGCCGCGTCCGGAGCCGCGACCGGGGCCGCGATCCGCGACCGCCACCGTCACCGATCACCGCTACCGAGGACCGCCACCGCAGACCGCCACCGCCACCGCAACCGTCCACCGTCTACCGCCACTGCCACCGTTCACCGCCCCCGCCGACCGAGTCCGTGCCGCGTCGGTGGCCCCTGATCACCTCCGGGCCGCTCG
>CAZSTH010000001.1:31554-99164 GCA_964609835.1 uncultured Thermoanaerobaculia bacterium | reverse complement strand
GGTCGTCTCCGCCGTCGCCGTCGCGGTCGGGGAGCTCGGCCGGACCGGCAGTCGACGGTGTCGACGGGGCGCGCGCCGCCGATCGAGGCGCGCGATCACGGTGGTGTTCCTCGTCCCCGCCGTCGGGAGCGAGCTCGCGCAGCCTGCGCTCGACGTGGGCGATCTCCTTGCCGATGGACAGGAATCCGACGCTCTCGAAGACGTGGCCGACCGGGAACAGCTCGCGCGCCATCGATCGGTAGTCCAGAGGGCTGCCCGACGGCTCGGCGCCGGCTTCGAGAAGCGCGATGATCGACGCGACCCGCTCTTGCATGAGCGGAAACTCCTCGTTGCGAGAGCCCATGGCGCTGCACTTGCG
Source organism: uncultured Thermoanaerobaculia bacterium (assembly GCA_964609835.1). Lineage (GTDB taxonomy): Bacteria > Acidobacteriota > Thermoanaerobaculia > Thermoanaerobaculales > Sulfomarinibacteraceae > Sulfomarinibacter. The sequence continues at coordinate 98,806 of CAZSTH010000001.1, read as the reverse complement.
CTCGATTTCCTTGAGGCGTGCGATGATCGGCGCCAGAGCCGGGTCGGTCGGTTGTGGATCTTCGTTCATGCGCCGCCGATCTTACCCCATCGATCGGGAAGAGGGAGAGAGGGGGGATGTGGCGAGAGGTACGGGCTAAAGTAGTGGCGTGGTACGGCGCGTCGTGAAAGTCTGGCTGGTGACGACCCTTCTGCTGCTGGGGGTCGCATGCGGCGTATCGAGCCGCCAAACGGGCGACATCGATGCACTGCGGGACGCGGGGGTGCTCCGGATCGCGGTCCGGCCGGGATTCCACGATAGGTCGGCTGGAGGCGGCGTCGACGAGAAAGAGCTGCTCCGCCGGCTCGCGGTGCGCCTGGATCTGGAGCTGCGCTGGATCGAGGCCTCGCGCCACGACCAGGTCGCGGGCCTGGTCGTGCACGGCCGCGCCGACATCGCGGCCATGCGGTGGTCACCGGCGGCGGCCCGCGCCGCGGGGCTCGAGCCCACCGCGCCGATCGATTGGGTCCAAGACGAGCTGCTGGTCCACAGTGCGTCGAATTTCGAGGGCTTCGGCTCCCTCGAAGGCGCACGGCTCCACCTTCACCTCTCCCGGCTGACGGCCGAGGTCCGGTCGTTCGTCGCCGCTGAGGGCCTGGAGCTGCGCCAGATCCCCGAGGAGGTCCCTCTCGAGGAGGTGGTGCGCAGGGTTCGAGCGGGCCGCTACGGGATGACGATTGCTGATTCCGATCTCGTGTTGCGCATGGGCGTGGGCCGGGAGCTGGGGGTCCTGGGACCCGTCGCCCCGCCGCGAGGGCTGGTGTGGGCGGTCCGGCCCACCAACCGCCGGCTGAGGATGGCCGTCGACCACTTCTTGTTCGCGGAGAAGGTGCTCGCGCGCGGCACTCCGGTGGCGGAGTGCCGCGATCTGCGTGAGGTTCAGCAGGCGGGCGCGCTCCGCCTCGTGACCAGAAACTCGGCCACCACGTGCACCGTCGAGCACGGTGGGCTCGAGGGCTTCGAATATGACCTTGCCTCGAGCTTCGCGCGGACCCTGGGAGTGCGGCTCGAGCTGGCGATCCCGCCGCGTGACGTCGATCCGGTGGTGTGGCTGCGGCGCGGCCACGGCGACCTCGCGGCACTCCACGAGCCGGTGGCTCCGGAGGACGAGGGCTCGTTGTTGGCCACGGTTCCGTACCGCAGGGTCGACCTGGTTGCGGTGATGTCGGCTCGAGCCCGGCCGGCGGGTGGGATCGAAGACCTGTCGGGCGTGCGCATCGCCGCCTCCCGCCCGGTGGCGAGCCTCTGCCGGCTGATGCCGCTGGCGGCGCCCATGCGCCCCAGGTCGCCGGCCACCCACGACGCGTTCGCGTCGCTTCTCGACGTGGCTCGGGGCGAGCTGCCGGTGGCCGTCGTCGACGAGGACGCGGCCAGGCTCGAGCTGGCCAACCGGCCCGACCTGCAGCGCGGACCGACGGTCATCCCGAATGTCAAGCTGGTGTGGCTGCTCAACCCGTCGTCACCCCGCCTCCACCGTGCCGCCAACCGCTTCATCGGCGAAGCCCGCCGGTCGGGCCTGGTCAAGCAGCTGGTGCTCAACGAGCTCGGCTCGTGGGAGCCGCCGAGGATCCGTACCTCCCTGCCGATTCCCGACGGCGCGTTGAGCCCCTACGACGAGCTCTTGAAGTTCGTCGGCCGCCGCCACGAAATCGACTGGCGGCTGCTGGCGTCGCTGATGTACGAGGAGTCGCGATTCGATCCGGAGGCGGTGGGGCCGGGCGGATCGGCCGGACTGTTCCAGTTCATGCCCTTCACCTGGGCGGAGCTGGGCGTCGACGACCCCCACCACCCTGGAGAGGCTGCAGAAGCTGGTGCGAGATACCTGCGGCGGTTGATGGACGAGTTCCTGGATCTGCCGTTGCCGGACCGGGTGGCGATGGCGGTCGCCTCCTACAACGTTGGTCCGCGCCACGTCTTCGACGCTCGCCGGTTGGCGGCGGAGATGGACTTCGATCCGGACCGCTGGGCGGGGTCGGTCGAGACAGCGATGCTGCTGCTGGACGATCCGGAGGTGGCGCGACAGTTCCCGGCTGGTGTGTGCCGTTGCCGGCGGGCGGTGGGCTACACGCGTCGCATTCTCCGCCGCTACGCCGCCTACACGGAACAGTTTCCGCCCGCGTAAATCCGACATTCAGATGTCGTTGGCCTGGAACATGTCCCTGAGCTGGAGCAGCGTGCGCGCGAAGTTGGAGTCCTTGAGGAGCTCCTGGAGTTGTTTCTTGTCGATGCCATCGCGGGTTCTGGCCTCGATCTTGGCCGCTACGTCGTAGAACGCGGACAACGGCTGCAGCCCGAGACGTGAGAAGTTGCGCTCGTACCAGTCGCTGGCCGTGACCTGCTCCCAGATCAGCGGCGCCGGTGTCGTCTCGTTGCTCCACACCCCCTCGGCGATCCGGGTCACCTCCCGGTAGAGATGGCGGAGGATCTCGACGTGGTTGTTGTCTTCGAGCGCGTCGCTGATCTTGGTGGTGACGGTCGCGGGCGCCTCGCGAGGAGAGGCCTCTTCCTCGAGATCGGAGCCGGTGGCCTCCTGGTCTTCAGCGTCGCGGTCGTCGTCGCCGTCGTCCAGGTCCTCGCCCGCCGCCGTGCGGTCCGCGTCCGAAGACGAGATCTCCTTGGTCGGAATGTCGTCCTCCTCGGAGGCGGCCTTCTTCTTCCTTTTCTTCTTTTTCTCATCCGCCTCGTCAGGAGCCGAAATGGACGCCGGCCGTTGCGGCCGGGTCGGCTCGTCGCGGCCAGGGCCCTTCTGTTTCGCGGACGTCGGCGGCACCTTCTCGTCGTCGCCCGGGGATTCGGAGCGGGGCACCTCGTGGACCTTCGGGGGCGCATCGTCGGGACCTTCCGCATTGGCCTCCGCAACGGCCTTGCGGAAACGGAGGTGGAAGGTTCCGAGGAACGACAGCTCGGTCTCGCTGATGGGGCGGGCGCGCCCGAGCTTGGCGCGCATGACGTCAAGCTCGAGGAAGCGGGCGTGGAGGAGGGCCGGGCTGGGGGCGAGGCCGACGAACGCGGGAAACAGGTCGGAGTTCTTCTCGAGGATCTGGATCAGGTCTGGAAAGGTCGCGTAGTCCATGATCTGCTGGTACTGGCCCTCGTACCAGTCGATCGACTTTTCACGCTCCTTGGCGGCAACCAGCCGGTCGAAGACTTCCTGCGGAAGGCCCTCACGGAACCAGTCATCGGCGTACGCCCGCTCCAGGCCCTCGCGGACGGCGATCCGCAGCTGACCCAGAATTTCGGACACGATGCGGTAGGCATCGATGTTCTGCTCCAACCACTCCATCTCGGTGCGCCCCCAGGGAGAATTCCCTCTCCGATTATTGAGACTAGCACGTACCCACCCGGAAACTCAGATGGGAACTGTCCCGCTCCTGGGGAGGGAACCAACGCTTCTCCGGCAAGGCTCAGGAAATCATAGATTTGCGCGGAGGTGTCCTAGGGTACGCCGTGCAAAATAAACGCGGATAGACGCCAAGACAACCGACCCCCGCCGTTTTCGAACGGCAACCGGCGCGACAATACCGGCGTGTCAGGACGCTGCTCGCGTTTTGAGCACGCGGCCCTCACTCTTCGAGCGCATACGCGAACTCGGGAGCGTTCGGGCTGTCCTGGACCAGGAAGACATGGCAATTCTCGCAATCCATCGGGATCGAGTGCTCGCCGTCCGACGTCGACATCTCGTCGTCGTGGCAGCGCCAGCAGCCGGGGAAGTCGTCGTGTCCGATGTGGTTGGGATGAGTTTCCCAATCGGTGTCCATGGCCGGAAACACGATGCGCCCGTAGATCTCTGCCGCCTGCCGCGCCGCGGACCGGATGATCTCCCAGTCGGTCGTGGCGAGGCTTGGATACTGTTGCCGGTAGAACTCTTCGAGCGCTGAGGTCACGGCCGCGATACCGTCCGCGCGGGTCGGGTACTCGCCCTCGATTGCCGCCACCGCCTCGCGCTTGAAATAGGGCAGAGACCGGAGCCGCGGATGGGTGTCGAGGAGGCTGTCGACGGCCTTTGCGGGGACTGGAAATGTGTGGGTCGGACGATTGTGGCAGTCGACGCAGTCCATGATCTTGGCTGCTTCGATCTCCGCCGGTGAGGGTGGCGGGTCGCCGTCTCTCGTGTAGGTTCGCACCTCGCCCGCGGCGGTACGGAGCTCCACCCAGCTGATGTGATCCCGCGACTCGTCGGAGACGTATCGGATGCGATTGTCGGAGTAGATGTGCCACCAGTGGATGCCGCCGTGGCGACCGAGGTCGAGGCTGCCGCCGCCGGTCTTGAGCAGCAGCGCGGTGTAGGACGGCGTGTTCGCCTCGTCGCTGGCCGTGCGCGAGAAGATCCGTAGCTTGTCGCCGAAATGCTTGGTCGGCCAGTGGCATTGTTCGCAGGTCTCCCGCGCCGGGCGCAGGGTGTGCAGCGGCGTCGAAATCGGCCGGTCGTAGCTGTCGAGAGCCGTTCGCCAGACCTGGCGGAGGCCGTCGAGCTTGGATTTGACGAACCACGATGTCCCGGGCCCGATGTGGCAGTCGACGCAGGCGACCCGGGAGTGGGGGGATTTCTGGTAGGCCGTGTACTCCGGCTGCATCACGGTGTGGCAGGTTTCGCCGCAGAACCGGACGGTCTCCATGTGCTCGACGGCGAACAGGGAGGCCGACCCGAGGATCACGATGTTGATGACGGTCAGCCCCAGCACCACGAGCGCGATGCGTCGGATCTCCGGCCGGTTGAAATCGAGGGTCGGGTAGGCGGAGCGTTCGGCGGCGGAGGCGCCGCTGCGAACCAGGCGTCGGCGGCGCCACCACATTCCGGCGGGAATCATGAGCAAACCCGCGACGAAGAACACGGGGAGGACCAGGTAGGCGAAGATTCCGATGTAGGGGTTGTCGAGGTGGCCGAAGAACTGCACCACGACGAAGATGACGATCAGCAGCCCCGTCATCGTGGTCAGGACGGTTCCCGTGATCGTGACGAGGTTGTTGGCGTAATTGAACAGCTTGCCGGGGCCTCGGCGGTCCAGGAAATCTCGGATCACGACGGCTCTCCCTTGCACATTTGCTCGACCGTGACCGGAGAATACCATCACCGGTGCCGCGTGGACCAGACCGCCCTGTGGAACCGGTGGCGAGGGTCCAGGATCGGCGATCGAACGCCGCCCGACACGGTCCCTGATCGCGAAAGCGTCCCGGAGGCTCAGGAACCGGTTATTGAAAAGAGTCTTTATCTCAATTCGCCGCAAACGACAAACTTGAATAATTCGTCACATGAAGATACATTCGGCGGGAGCTCGAGGGATCGGGCGCGGAGGAGGCGAGGAGATGATCGGTCGAGGCGCCAGCATCAATCCCCACGGGGCTGCGGTCCGCGCGTTCGTGGTGTTGACGTGCATCGTGCTCATCGGATGGGTCTCCCCAGTCCGCGCGCAGGAGAACGACGACTGCTTGATGTGCCACGAAGACCCCGACCTGACCGGCTTTCGTGGTGGCGCCGAGGTCTCCGTTTTCGTTCATCCGGCCGGCTATGCCGCGTCGGTGCACGCCGACTTCGCGTGCATCGACTGCCACATGGAGCTCGACGGAGCGGAGCTGCCGCACGGCGAGGAGCTGGAAGCGGTGGATTGCGCCATGTGCCACGACGACATGGCGGCGGAGCTGGCCGCGGGTCCGCACCGGAGCTGGGCGCGGGACCCGACCTCGCCGGCCGCCGCGTGCACGAGCTGCCACGGCACCCACGACGTGCGGTCATCCTCGGACACCGAGGCGCGGACCCACGGTTCCCGGGTCGACTCGCTGTGCGCGCGCTGTCACGCCCGGGCTCTCCAACAGGTGGATCGCAGCCCCCACGCGAAGGTCGTCAGCGGCCGCTCCGCGGCCACCTGTGTCGACTGCCACAGCGGCCACGAGGTCGTGGCGCCGGTGGAACCGCTGGCACAGATCCAGGCCTGCGGAGAGTGCCACGCCGAGGTGGCGGCGCAGAACCGCGCGTCGCTGCACGGTCGCGCGGCGGTCAAAGGCGATCCGGTCGCCCCCAACTGCATCATCTGCCACGACCACCACGCGATCCTGCCCCACACGGATCCGCAGGCACCCACCAACGTGGTCAACGTGCCGCTGCTGTGCGGCCGCTGCCATCGCGAGGGCACCGAGGTGTCGCTGCAGCACGAGATCCCGCAGGACCGGATCCTCGAGAACTTCTCGATGTCGGTCCACGGCGAGGCGTTGTTCGAGAAGGGTCTGACGGTGACCGCGGTCTGCACCTCGTGCCACACCGCCCACGACATTCTCGACCACAACAACCCGGCGTCGTCGATCGCCCGCGAGAACGTGGCCGGGATGTGCATGCAGTGCCACGCGAGGATCGAGGAGGTCCACGTCAAGGTCGTCGAGGGACGGCTGTGGGAGGAGGAGCCCCACAAGATCCCGTCGTGCGTCGAGTGCCACCAGCCGCACAAGATCCGTCGCCGTCCGATCTCGCCGCGGGAGGCGAGCTCGCGGCGCTGCCTCGAGTGCCACGGGAACCCGGAGCTGGAAACGATTCGCGACGGCACCACGGTGTCGCTCTTCATCGACCAGGAGGTCCTGGGCTTGTCGGAGCATGCCGCCGTCGCCTGCGCCCAATGCCACACCGAGGTGGCGCCCGGCCACCCGGAGCGCGCGTGCGCAACCATCGAATCACCGGTGGACTGCGCGATCTGCCACGCGCAGCAGGTGCAGGAGCACGACCTCAGCCGCCACGGCCAGCTCGCGGCGGCCGGCGACGCCGACGCGCCGACCTGCGAGAGCTGCCACGGCGACTCCCACGCGACGACCGGCTACCGGCTGCCGACCTCGCCGACCTACGCCCGCAACGTCCCCGAATTGTGCGGGGCCTGCCACGCTGCCGGAAAGGCGGCGGCCGAGCGGCTTGGCGACGACCGCGACATCTTCGAGACCTATCTCGAAAGCACGCACGGACGGGGACTGATCGGCAGCGGCCTGGTGGTGTCGGCGAGCTGCGTCGATTGCCACACTGCGCACACCGCGCTGCCGCAGGACGATCCCGGCTCGTCGGTCAACCCCGCCAACATCACCTCCACATGCGGCGCCTGCCACAAGGGGATCGAGGAGGAGTTTCGTGCCTCGATCCACTGGCCTGACAACGTCACGACGACCGAGCAGCTACCCACCTGCGAGAGCTGCCACATGTCGCACGAGATCACGCGGGTCGATGCTCAGGGCTTCCGCTTCATGATGATGAACCAGTGCGGTCAATGCCACGAGGACTTCGCCGAGACCTTCTTCGACACCCATCACGGCAAGATCACGCAACTCGGCTCCGAGGGTGCGGCCAAGTGCTACGACTGCCACGGCACCCACAACATCCTGCCGTCGGACGATCCCGAGTCCACCCTCAGCCACTGGAACGTGGTCGCGACCTGCGCCACCTGCCACCCCAAGGCCCATCGCCAGTTCGCGGGCTACCTGACCCACGCGACCCACCACGACAAGGACAAGTACCCGTTCCTGTACTGGACGTTCATCTTCATGACCACGCTGCTGGTGGGGACCTTGAGCTTCGCCATCCTCCACACGATGTTGTGGCTGTTCCGGCTGTGGCGAACGAAGGAGCAGTGGATCGCCCACAAGAATGCCGCAGAGACCCGCTTCTACCGCCGCTTCTCGCTCACCCAGCGCATCATGCACTTCGTGATGATCGTCAGCTTCTTCACGCTCGCGCTGACCGGCATGGCGCTCAAGTTCTCGTACATGGGCTGGGCGATGGTCGTTTCGCAGCTGTTCGGGGGCTTCGACACCATGGCGCTGCTGCACCGCATCGGCGCCGTCGTCCTGTCGGTGCTCTTCCTCTACCACCTGCGCCAGCTGTGGCACGGCTTCCGCGGCTCGGGCAAGGGCCTGTTCGGTTTCATCTTCGACAAAAACTCGTTGATGTTCAACTTCACCGACATCCGTCAGGTCTTCGAGTCGATTCGCTGGTTCTTCGGCCGCGGTCCGCGACCGGTCTACGGGCGCTACACCTACTGGGAGAAGTTCGACTACTTTGCGGTCTTCTGGGGCGTTTTCGTGATCGGTTCCACCGGCCTCGTGCTGTGGTTCCCCGAGCTCTTCACCATCGTTTTGCCGGGTTGGGCGATCAACGTCGCCACCATCATCCACTCCGACGAGGCCCTGCTGGCGGTCGCCTTCATCTTCACCATCCACTTCTTCAACACGCACTTCCGCCCGGACAAGTTCCCGATGGACCCGGTGATCTTCACCGGTCGGGTCGGCGTCGAGGAGCTCAAGCACGACAAGCCTGCCGAGTATGACGAGTTCATCGGCCGGGCGACTCCCGAGCAGCTCGAGGAGCGGATCGCCGGGCCCGCCCATCCCGGACTGGCGCGCGCCGCCAGGATCATCGGCTTCACGGCGCTCGGCATCGGCCTGACCCTGATCGCGCTGATCGTCTACACCATGCTGTTCGGTTATCGGTAGGCGATTGTGCTCGCCGGGTCACCGGCTGTCGATTTCCGCGGCCGCAGACGGCGGCCGCGGAAACGGAGTTGACGAGGATTTCAGGTGGTGGCTTCCGCGACCGCCGCCATGGTCTTGTTGTAGACCCAGGTGAGCGCGATCGCGAACAGGGTTGCCGCCACCCCGAGGCCGGCGTCGACGATGCGCGGTGCGGTGAGCGCGAGGCGGATCAGGACGGTCGCCACCGCGAAGCCGAAGTAGCGGAAGACGACGGCGTAGGCGACGCTGTAGCGCAGCGAGGTGAGGACGATGAAGACGTCGGCGAAGATCAGCACGGTGTAGAAGATCTCGAAGAACGAGGGAGCTCCGGCCCCGACCACCCACGCCCACACAACCTCGCCGCCGATGACGACGATGCTGGCAAGCAACACCAGCGCGATCAGCTTCTTGGCGCCTACGAAGCTCGAGCGCTCGTCGGGGTCCTGCGAGATGGGTTGGTGGGCCTGGAGCCTGAAGTAGACCACCAGCAGCCCGAAGATCACGAGGGCGCCGGCGGAGTCCGAGAGAATGTAGAGCACTCGGCGGGTGACCTCCGCCGAGGAGAGATCCCACACGATCGGCTCGGGGAGAAAGGTGAGCTCCTTGAATGACTGACGGATCAGAATCAGCGACATGATCTCCAGCTGCTTGCCGACAGCCATCGCCACCGACTGGGCGAGCGCGAAGACCAGCGACACGACCTCCGCGAGCAGCAGCAGAGTGAAGGGCACCAGGATCGCCTCGAAGTGGTTGCTCGGCAGCCAGCGCTCCATCGTCGCCGGGAGCGGGCCGAGACGCCGCAGCTCCACCAGCAGCAGGGCGATCACGAAGGCCACCACCAGCGACGACGCGATCCGGCGCTGGGTCGCCATCTTCAGCCACCGGCTCTCGAGGCTATCGAAGAGCCTTCCCGCACGTCGGATCGTGATTCCGGACATCACCCCTCCCCGCCGCCGTCCACCAGCGAGAGGTACAGCCCGGCGTAGCGGCGCTCGACGCTAAAACCCATCCGGTAGAAGAACTGAGGGCGGAAGAAGCCCGTGGTTAGCGCGCCGCACCCGCCGGTTCGAAGCCGGTGCTTGAGCTCCTCCAGCAAATTGGCAGCGATGCCCCGCCCGTGGAACGCGTCGGCGACCACGATCTTGTCCATGTGGGCGGTTTGAGCCTCGGGTTCGAGCTCGTAAAACAGCCCGCCGATGAGGTTACCGCGATCGCTGATGGCGACCAGAAAACGATGCTCCGGCCGGAACTGGACTGGCAGCTTGGCGGTCAGGAACAGCCGGTGGAGGCGCCCCACCTCCTTGGCGCTGAGGGCGTGGCGGATCTGATAGCGCATGCCTTCGGAGTCCTCGTGCGTGACCACCATCTCGCTCTGCTGGATGCCCCCGGCTGCCGCCTCGACGTACTCGGCCTCGTCGTCCGGGCGGAGATGGGGATAGGAGAGGCGGGCGAGGAAGTAGTCCTCCTCCGGCGCGAGCGAGAGGTGGGCGCGCAGGTCGGCAACCGCGGCGCTCATCTCGTCCCGAGCGAGCTCGGCACAGCGGAGCCGGCTGATCAGCTCCTCGAGCCCGGCCACCAGCTCGCCGCAGGCGTTCTGCAGCACGGTCTCGCGGAAGAAGCGCGCTCTCGCCTCCGGTAAAACTGCGTCCAGCTCGCCGAGGTCGTAGGTCTGGTAGATCTCCTGGAGGGTCCTCGCGCGAGCGCTCAAGGTGGCGTCGGGGTTGAGCTCCTCCCAGCGGTGGTATCGCTTGGCAGCGAAGAAGAGCCTCCGCGGCAGGAAGCCGCGCTTTCCGACCGCGCTCAGGAACTCCTCGAGGCTGGCTGCCATCTCGGCATCCTCGCTGGTTGAGGCTTCGAGGACCGCCCGCAGCTCGGCGGCGCCGCCCTCGACGCCGATCACCTCGAGCACCGCCGAGAACAGGACCTGCCACCCGGCGAGGCCCCGAAGCTCCGGGTGAGCCGCCTCGGCCGGCGCGATGAAATGGTGTTGGAAGCTCCGCAGCATGGTCGGAAGGGAGTCGAAGGGAGCGCGCGAGGAGATCGACACCAGCCGCGCTCCGGTGTGGTAGTCGTGCAGCGGGACAATGACGTTCGCAGGCGAGGGATCCGCCACCACCAGGCGACGCCCGGTGCGGTTCCAGAAGTCGACGTAGGCGCTGACGGCCGCCCAGGCTGCGAAGGGCCACCACAGGGTCATCCGCTCCGGCTGTTCGGCATGCTTGCGCGCGAGCCGCGCCAGCGCCCTGTCGAGCGTCTCTCCGGGAATGAACTCCTCGGTCCACAGATGATGTTCGTGCCACCACCCGCCGAAGACCTCCACCAAGGGGCCGCGCCCGTTGCTTTCGCTGCAGACGATCAGCCAGTTGATCTCCTCCTGAACGTCGTCGGGAGAGAGGTCGTGGTTGAGGTTGAGGGCGAGGTCGAACTGCTCCCGGTCGCGGGTTCGCACGGCGACTCGATAGACCGACTTGCCGTGAGAGGTGCCGAGGAGGCGGACCCAGACGCCGCCAGGGAGGATGTCCTCGAGCCGAACCGGTCGCGCAGCGGTGCCGATCAGGAACGAAGCCTCGCGCAACACCGGCGTGGTCCGCAAGGCGTCGAGGATCCGGTCCCTGGTTTCGGTGTCCACCTCGTCAGAGAACTCGACGACGTCTTCCCAGCGGTACTCGAGGTCGGTCTCGGGGTCGACCGCGACCCGGGACGGGGCGCCGAGCCACAGCCGGAAGCCGTCGGCGAGCTCGCGCTTGCCGGCCGCCGCCATGTCCCGAGCGGTTTGGTCGGAGGCGATCATCATCGATCGCGTGAAGAAGCCTCGGAGGCGGCGATACTGGCTCGGATGTGCCGCACCGTAACGGGCGAGAAAGGCACACATGGCGCGGACGACGTCGTAGTCGGCGCCGCCGCCGGCGCCGCGGATCCACCGCGACTCGGCCTCGGCGATGAAGCATTCGATCTGGTGGGAGGTGAGGTCGCGGTCGACGAGCACCGAGATGGTCTCGGCATCGAGGACGTTGTGGCCGTTGTCGAAGAAGCGAGCCAGTGTGTTCCGGTACCGGGAGTCGAGCTCCACCGACGCCAGGACCTGGAAGGCACGCTGGCGGACGCGGCCAAGCGGTGAGTCCGCCGCTCGCCGCAGGATCCTGAGCGTGAAATCGTTGAGCCCGCTGTCGTCGATGTGAAGGAGGTGGTCAAGGATCCTGACCGCCTGCACCGCCACCCCCTCGTCGTCGCTCGCCAGCAGGAGCGCGGCCTGGTGGACGTCGCGGAGCTCCGCCTCCTGGCGCCTCATCAGCGCGGAGATGGCGTCACCGTCGGCGGTTCTCGCGCGATAGGGACTGGTGCGCCGCAGCCATTCTGCGGACACCCGCCGCCGCCGGCGGCGGTTGCGCTGCTCGGGGGCGAGCGGTGCGAAGCCAACCAGCGCCTCGTTGCCGAGCCACAGGCGGGGAATCGAGAGGAGATGACCGAGGTCGACGGCCTTCTGCTGCAGGGTGTAGACCACCGAGCCGACCCTGACCGCGCCCTCGCCCTCGGCGCGGATGGCCAGCGTGGTGCCCTCGGACCGCAGCCGAAGCTCGTCACCGTCGACGATGAGATCCTGGGCCGTCATGCCCAGCGCCTGGAAGAACCAGTTGGGCACCACCACGTTCGCGCCGCCGACCGTCAGCGTGCGGCGCCGGTAGAGGAGGCTGATGCGGTCGGAAAAGGCGCGCTCGATGTTCTTGCGCCGGTAGGTGCCCTTGGGCGTGAGTTCGCCGCGGTCGGCGTCGAAGTCGCGGTCGATGATGGCGAAGTCGATGATCCGCTCGTACGGCGCCAGGAAGGAGTTGGCGCTCACCACCAACGACCTGAAGTGGTCCTTCAGATCATTGGGCGAAAGCGACGCCAGGTCGATCTCCTCGAACTCAGGGTTGGGATAGACGAGGGCCGTGTTGTAGGGACGGTGGTCGCCGACGAGGAAGACCCTGCCCACCGAGTCGAAGTCCCGGAAGAGGTTCTCGATCTTCTGCGGGGCGATGGTCTCGCCGTGGATGTTCTTGTAGATCTCCTTTTTGCGGTCGACGATCCGGTAGTAGCCGTCCTCGTCGCGCTCCATGAGGTCGCCGGTATGGAACCAGCCGCGGTCGTCGAAGGACGGCACTCCGTCCGGAGGGTCGAGGTAGCCGCGCATCACATACGGGCCGCGGATCACCATCTCCCCGTCGGCCGCGAGGTCGGTTTCGACGCCGGGAAGCGCGGGCCCGAGCGAGTCGTCCTTGTAGTGCCCGGGCGGGGTCATGGTGATGCCGCCGGTGGCTTCGGTCATGCCGAAGCCGCTCATCAGCTCGACACCGTTGCGCTGGAAGAAGTGGAAGACCTCAGGGTCGAGGTAGCCGGCGGCGGACAGGCCCCAACGCAGTGCGGGTCCGGTCACCTCGCGCAGGGCGGTCCGGATCTCGTCGTCGGTTGCCGCCACCACATCCACGCTCTGCCGCACGAGATCGTAGAGCTGCATCCACTTCATCGGCACGCTGATGAAGACCGTGGTGCCCAGGCCACGCATCTGCCGCGTCAGGGTCTCGACACTCGGATCGTCTGCGAAGCAGTAGGTGGCGCCCCAGAACACGCAGCCGGTCATCTCGAGGAATCGGCCGAAGGTGTGGAAGAGCGGTAGATAACAGAGGAAGCGGTCGCCCTCGCCGATCTCCGGCAGCGCGAGCGCCCGCGCGAAGCGCTTGGACACGATGTTGCGCTGGGTGAAGCAGATGCCCTTTGGGGTGCCGGTGGTTCCCGAGGTGTACATGACGGTCGCCAGGTCGTCGACGCGCTGCGCGCTCCGGCGCTCCTCGAGCTGCTCCGGTGCCACCTCCGACGATCTTGCCATCAGCTGCTCGAAGGCGATCGCGCCGTGACGCCCGGCCGCCGCGGGGTCGAGGGCCACCAACGGTCCCAGCCGTGGCAGCCGATCACGAACGTTGAGGATCTTCTGGACCTGCTCGCGGTCGGAGACCACGACGGCACCGACATCGGCGTGTTCGAGGATGAATGCGACGTCGGTCTCGGTCGCATTGGCCGGTACCACGACATTGACGATGCCGCTGGTCAGGCAGGCGAGATCGACGAGCGCCATGTCGAGCCGGTTCCGGGACAGGATGCCCACCGGCTGCTGTCCGGTGGCTGCGGTGAGCGCGAGCAGAGATCGGGCGATCAGGTCGACCCGTCCCGAGGCTTGCCGCCAGCTGACCTTGCGGCTGCCGCCGTTGGCGGGAAGCTCGAAGAGGGGCCGCTCGCCGTAGCCCGCGGCACGCTGCTGGAAGAGGCGCGCGAAGGTGAAGTGCGACCGTTCCACCAGCTCGAGCAGCAGCTCCGCCCAGCTGTCGACGGTCCCGTCCGCGGCGATCCGGACCAGCACCTCCCGCCTTCGGAGGACGTCCAGCAGCTGCCATGCGACGGCGTTGCTCGACGGCTCCGGACTCGACGGATCCAACCGCCCCGCACACCGCCGAGCCAGGGTTTCCAGCGCCTCCAACGGCAGGTGCTCCAGGATCTGGTCGCCGGCTCGGCGGTCGTCCAGGAGGTCGACCAGTCGGCTGTCCCGGCGCTGTGGGGCGTCTTCGTCCACCAGCTGGCGCGCGATGACGCCGGCAGCTTCGGCCGGCGGCCGTTCCCGGAGATCTTCGAAAGTGGGTTCGGTACCTTCGGGGGGTCCCATGGTCGGTGATGATACTCGATTCTAAATTGGGAGAGGGGGTCGAGGCTGGAGGCTGTAGGATGCGGCCATCGACAGGTCGCCGCGGAGGTGTTGCATGGCGAACGCGGCTGAACGGGTCGCTCTGGTGACCGGTTGCTCGTCAGGGATCGGGCGCGAGCTGGTGGGGGCGTTCGCCGTCGCGGGTCACCGGGTGATGGCGACAGCCAGGAGGCCGGAAAGCCTGGCCGACATCGCGCGAGAGGCGGTCGCGACGGCGGCTCTCGACGTCACCTCGCCGGCGACGATCGACGCTGCAGTTGCATCCTGCCTCGAGTGGGCGGGTCGGGTCGACATCGTGGTCAACAACGCCGGTTACGGTCTGATCGGTCCGGTATCCGAGCTCGATCTGGCCGAGCTACGGCGGCAGCTCGAGACCAACGTCGTCGGGCTGGTGGCGGTGACGCAGGCCGTGGTTCCGCACATGATCGGTGCGGGCTCGGGCACCATCGTCAACATCGGCAGCGCGTCGGGAATCATCGCGGCTCCGTTCGGCGGCGCCTACAGCGGCTCCAAGGCTGCGGTCCACCTGCTTTCGGATGCGCTGCGGATGGAGCTCGCTCCGTTCGGGATCGACGTCGTGACCGTGCAGCCTGGTGCAGTCGCGACCCGCTTCAGCACGACCGCAATGGGCGGGGTCGACCGTTATCGGAAGGGCTCTGTCTACAGCACGGTTCAGGACGCGATCGAGGCCCGCGCACGCTTCTCGGAGCACCGTTCCATCGGCGTCGAGGAGTTCGCTCGTGCAGTGGTCGCGGCGGTGACGGGCGAGCGCCCGCCGCACACGCTGCGCCTCGGATCGGGATCGCGGTTGCTCCCCTTCCTGGCCCTGCTGCCGGTCCGGCTTCGCGACCGCATCCTGTCGCGGCGGTTCGGTCTCGAGCGGCTCGGTCGAGCGGTGACCCCCGGAGCCCCATAGCCCACGGCTTCCGAGCTACAATGCCGACCGCCGCCTCTGCGGCAGGGGAGTTGTGATGATCGACGAACACGATCTCGAGGTATGGGCGGGTTACCTGCTCGACCACTCGCTCGGCGGCGTCGGCGCCGACGATCGCGTGATGATCAAGGGCGAAGGGATCTGCTGGCCGCTGATGGCGGTTCTGCAGCGCAAGGTGATCGAGGCGGGCGCGGTGCCGGACGTCTGTCTCGTGCCGCCGGACAACGACCGCGGACGCGTGTGGTCGGCGGCGATGGGCCGCTCCGCGACCGACGGGCAGCTGCAGCGGGTTCCTGAGTGGCACCGCCAACGCTACGAGAGCATGACCAAGTACGTGGAGGTCCTCGGAGCCGAGGCCCCGGAACAGTTCAAAGGGCTCTCGGCGCAGCAGACCCAGGCCCTCGCGGCAGCCGACCGGCCGTTCGCCAACATCCGCCTGTCCAAGCCCTGGGTGATCACGCTCTTCCCGACCCCCGCCGCGGCCGCCCAGGAGGAGATGGCGTACGAAACCTACGAGCGATTCATCGTGGGCGCCTCCACCACCGATCCGAGGCCGCTGCTCGAGGCCGAGCGGAAGCTCGCGCCGGTGATCGACGACGGCACCAAGATCCGCATCGTGACCGAGCACCCCGACGATGCTCGCGAGCTGTCGCTCAAGCTCGACATCAGCGAGGGCCGCGCGGTCATGTCCTACGGCCTCCGAAACTTCCCCGACGGTGAGATCTTCACGAGCCCGGACGCCAACAGCGCGCAGGGCGAGATCTTCGTCGACCTGCCGGTGAGCTACGGCGGCAATGACATCAGCGGCATCTACCTGCGCTTCGACGGCGGACGCATCGTCGACTACTCGGCACAGGTGGGACAGGATCACCTCGCGGCGATCATCGAGACCGACGACGGTTCGCACCGGCTCGGGGAGGTCGCGCTGGGGATGAACCCGGGCCTCGACCAAGTGCTCAAGCACCCGCTGTTCGTCGAGAAGGTCGGGGGAACCCTCCACATCGCGATCGGCGCCAGCTACGACGAGTGCTTCGTCGAGAACGCCGCCTCCGATGCGGGCAAGGAGCGGATCGACGATCTCGCGAAGCGGGGCGTGCTCAACCGCTCGGCGCAGCACGTGGACATCGTCACCGACTTCCGACCCGGCGGTTGCGGCCGGTCGGTGCAGGTGGACGGGACCGAGCTGGTGCAGCGGGAAGGGGTGTGGGAGGTCGCGTGATGAGCGATGGTCAGCTGCGACCGCTCGAGAAGATCGCGCCGCCGGAGATCTTCGACGAGCTCCGCAAGGGCGTGCTCGGGCAGAACTCGGCCCTTCGCTACGTGTCGGTCGCCGTCTACAAGCACACCACCGGCAGGGTGCCGGGCAATATCCTGCTGATCGGGAACTCCGGCACCGGTAAGACCACCATCATGAACAACATCCAGCGGATGTACCACGACGTGCCGGAATACCGGCCGTTCCGGGCGATGACCATCATCAACGCCAACCTGCTGGTCGACTCGGAGCGAATGGAGTTCCAGCCGGCGCGGCTGCTGGAGGCGGTCGAGCAGCGGGCGCGGGCCCTGGTGGGCGAGCAGCCGAGCCCGGACGCGCTGCGTGAGACCATGGAGCGAGCCACCATCTGCATCGACGAGGTGGACAAGATGTCGTCGATCGTCGCGGGCAAGCCCAATCCCATTGGGGTCGTCCTGCAACAGGGCCTGCTGACCCTGATGGAGGGGGAGGTCGTGACCTACAAGACCTTCGCCTGCGTGGGCGACGAGGAGAAGGCGGTCACCCTTAACATCGACACGCGGCACATGATGTTCATCTGCGGTGGTGCCTTCGAGGGTCTCTACGACCAGGTCTACCTGCGGGTGATCAATCCCTCGAGCGGTGAGAAGCTCAAGTCGCAGGCGGTGCAGACCGCCGACGGCCAGGTCCGGATCGAGACCCGCTTCGCGCTCGCGGACTTCCTGAAGCCCGAGGACCTCTTCGAGTACGGCATGGTGCCGCAGTTCATGGCCCGCTTCGACAATGTGGTGTTGCTCCGCGACCTCGACGTACAGGTGCTCAAGGAGATCCTGCTGGAGTCCCTCGACTCGCCCTATCTGCGGTCGAAGGCGTTCTTCGAGGTCATGGACATCCAGTTGGAGCTTGACGACGTGGCGGCTGCGATGATCGCCGAGGCGGCGGAGCAGAACATCCGGACCGGGGCCCGGGCCCTGCGCACGGTCTTCAACAAGATCGTCAACCGCCTCGAGTTCGACCCCTGGCAGCACGAGGACATGGAGGAGATGGGGGACGGCCGGCACCGGCTGCGGATCACGCCCGACATGGCGAAACGGGCGACGGGCGGCAACGGCAACTGAGGTCGAATCCGAGGCGAGAAGGCGCCGCACGTCGCTGCAGATCGCGGTCGGCAGGAGCGGGATGGTGAGAAATACGGGGTAGAATGTTCTGGTGGTCCGCGAGTTCAGCCTGCGACTCGACCTCGATCTGAACGAGGCCCTCGGGAGACGATTGCACCCGGATGCGACGGTCGTCCAGGAGGATCGCAACCTGGTGATGGCCGGGCCGGGCATCCTCGACCTCGACCGTGACGACGGGCTCGACGCCGCGTACGTCGCGATCGCCGAACATCGACCGATCCCGGTGGGGCGGTACCTTTTGCTGCGGAGCCGTACCGATGACGCCTACTGGAGCTACCAGGCTGTGGTGCACGACCTCGAGGCCAAGCCGACCTGCCGCGCCGGCAATGTCCGCCGGGCGCTGTCCTCGATTTTGAAGGACGCGGTCAGGCGCGGGATGTCGTCGCTGACCGTGGAGCCGCTGGGAGTGTGGCGGGGGCGAGGGTTGGAGGTCGAGGAGATGGTGGAGGCCTTCGAGTCCGCGGTCCTCGAGGCCAGCATCGAGCTCGCGAGCCCGCTGCGGCTGACCCTGCTGCTGCAGGACATCGAGACCCTCGAAGAGGTCTCCCACCTGCTGCGGTCGAGGCTGCTGCGCAAGGCCAGCCGAAGCTTCCGGACGGTTGACGGCGAGGCGGCCCTAGTCGAGGTGCGCCAGCGCGGCTTCCGCCTCCACTGCCGCTTCGTGCCCGGGTCGCTGTCGGGGTACGCCGTCACCTGCATGAACAGGGTGGTCTAACCCCTGGGTTCTCCTGGTTTCGCGACGCGGTTGCCGATGCGGACCGCCACTGTGTCCGCTGACCGTCACCGTCTCCGTCAACCGTCACCGCTGACCGTCACCGTTCCCCGAACGCGGAAACGGACGCGGACCCCGGACTGGCGGCTTGACGCTCCAGGGTGTATCCTGCGAAGTGCTGAAGGAGGCGGGTGTCCGCTGGGGCGCAAGCCCCGGAGGAAGGTCCGGACTCCGCGACAGGCGGCATGCCGGGTAACCCCCGGCCGCGGCAACGCGAGGGAAAGTGCCGCAGAAAGCAGACCGCCCCCGCTGGGACCGGGGGTAAGGGTGAAAGGGTGCGGTAAGAGCGCACCGCCGGTCCGGCGACGGAACGGGCACGGCAAACCCCATGCGGAGCAAGGCCGAATAGGGGGACCGAGGGTGCCTGTCCCCGCATCCCGCTCGCGCGGGTGAGGTTCCCGGGTTGGCTGCTCGAGCCGTACGGTGACGTGCGGCCCAGATGAATGGACGCCGCCCTTCGGGGCACAGAATCCGGCCTACAGCCTCCTTCAGCATTTCGTGCCGCCCGCGCCGTCGGGCGGCACGAAATGCTGAAGGGGACCGTGCCGGAGGGTGACGCCGCGCACCTGGATGGCGGGAAAGTGGCGTGCGACCTCGCGATCCGTGGCATGCTGAGAGCGTGAACGCGACGTTCAAGCGACTCGAGCGCGGCGAGCCGATCGGCGTGGCGGCGCTGTCGGGGCCGGTCGATCGAGAGCGCCTCGAGGCCGGCCTCGGTGTCGTGCGTGGTTGGGGCCACCCGGTGGTGGTGGCGGAGAACGTGGGACGGAGGGCGGGCTACCTCGCCGGTGACGACGAGGAGCGTTTGGCCGGGCTGGCCGAGGTCGTGGAGCACGGGGCGCGCTGGATCGTGGCGGCCAGGGGCGGCTACGGTGCTACCCGGCTTCTCGACCGGCTGGGCTGGGACCTGCTGCACGAACTCGACGTAGCGCTGGTCGGCTTCTCCGATGTGACGGCGTTGCTCAACCCGCTGGCGCGCCGGGGCGGAACGGTTCAGGTCCACGGTCCGATGGTCGCGGCAGGCCTGCACCGCCCGCGCAACGCCGCACGGCTGCGCCACCTGATGGAGGGGAGCCTCCGCGGCGAGTGTCTGTTCAGATTCGGCGAGCGACAGGTGGTGCGCCACGGAGCTGCCGTCGGGGCCTCCGTCGGCGGGAATCTCAGCGTGCTGGTGTCCCTGATCGGCACCGACTGGGAGCCCGACTTCGCGGGCTCGGTGGTGTTTCTCGAGGACGTTGGCGAGCCCCTCTACAGGCTCGACCGGATGTTGACCCACCTTCGGTCCTCTGGTAGATTGCGGAAGGTGAAAGCATTGATTGGCGGGAGCTTGCGTGATTGCCGCCCGGCTCCGGAACGGTCGCGAAGGTGGTGTTGCATGCTCGAAGAATCGGCTCCCGAGGGCGCGCCGGTGGTGGTTGACCTGCCGTTCGGCCACGGCGCCGTGAACCTGGCACTGCCGATCGGCGCCGAGGTCTCCGTCGACACGCGGCTCGGTTGCGTGGTGTGGAGCTGAGATGGCGAAGTTCAAGGTCAAGTCCACGAGCGATACCCACGACTCTCTGGAACCGATGCGAACCGAGTTTCCGAAGGGCAGCGTGATCTTTGCCGAGGGCGACCTCGGCCTCGCGATGTACGTGATCGAGGGCGGTCAGGTCGAGATCAGGAAACGGCTCGGCGGCCGGGAGCAGGTGCTCGCGACCCTCGGCAAGGGCGACTTCTTCGGCGAGATGTGCATGCTCGAGGACGAGCGCCCGCGATCGGCTTCCGCGCACGCCGTGGAGGACGTCCAGCTGGTGATGATCGACCAGTCCGCATTCACGTTCATTCTCAAGCACAACCCGGAGATCGCGATCCGCATGATGCGCAAGTTGGTGCGGAGACTGCAGCAGACGACCGAGCTGCTCGAGGACGCGGTGGGCCACGAGGTCGACATCGAGGAGTCGGGAATCAAGGAGCCGGCGCCGGCCGCCCCTCTCGACCCGCATGCCCGGTTGGTGGAGGTCTCGAGCGGGATCTCCTTCCCGCTGTCGGAATCGAAGGAGACAACGATCGGCCGGATCGACCCGGTCACCGGGATCATGCCGGACGTGGACCTGACCCCGGTGGATGGCAAGCGATCGATCTCGCGCCGGCATGCCCGCGTTCGCCGCGAGGATGACGGTTCCTTCAGCCTCGTCGAGGACGTGGGAACCATGAACGGGACGTTCGTCAACGGCGTCCGGCTGGTAGCGGGCCGCGCCGCGCCGCTAACGCCCGGGGACGCCGTCGTCTTCGGCACGATCCAGTGCCGCTTCGAGACCAACGGCGATTGAGTGACGGCGGCCGCCCGCTTGGTCCCGACGACCCGCTGACAGCGCTCAAGGGCATCGGCCCGCGATCGGCGGAGGCTCTCGCTGCCGAGCGCCTGAAGACCGTCCGGGATCTGCTGTTCGTTCTGCCCCGGCGGTGGGAGGACCGGTCCCGCGTCGCGCGCCTCGACTCGCTGCAGGGCGAGGGTGGCCCGGTGCTGGTACGCGGCCGCGTCACGGCGATCCGGGAGCGCCGCATCCCGAAGCGCCGGCTCACCATCGTGGACGGAGTGGTCAAAGACGGCCACGCACACCTATCCGCTGTGTGGTTCAATCAGCCGTGGGTCCGCGCCCGGCTCGAGAACGAGCCCGTGCTCTATCTCTGGGGACGGCTCCGCCGCCGGCGCGGCGGTGGCCTCGAGCTCGTCAACCCCGAGATCGAGCCCGGCGAGGACGGCGCCGAAGGTGTCGTGCCGGTCTACCCCCGCCTCGGCCGCTTCGGATCACGGGCCGTGCGGCGGTGGATTGAACAATGCCTGGTCGCGGCGAGCGGCTGCCTAGACCCGCTGCCGGCCGCGATCCGGCGCGACACCGGACTGCCGAGCATAGCGGACAGCCTGGTCGCGCTCCATCGACCGCAGCTTCCCGCCGACCCGGCGGCGCGGGAGGTGGCGCTGCATGCGCTCGAGGAAGGTCGTTCAGGAGCCCACACGCGGCTCGCATTCGACGAGCTGATGGCCTACGCGTGCGCGGTGGAGCGTACGCGGCGGCGGCGTCGGGACATGAAGGCGCCGCAGGTGGTGCCGGCGCGGGGGGCCGACAGGGGTGTGCGCTCGCTGCTGCCGTTCCGGTTGACAGCGGCTCAGGAGAGGGTGGTGGCCGAGATTGCAGCCGACCTCGGGCGGCCGCGCCCCATGGCCCGCCTGGTTCAGGGCGATGTCGGCTCGGGCAAGACCGTGGTTGCGGCTCTCGCTATGTCTCTGGTGCTCGAAGCCGGGTTCCAGGTGGCGATGATGGCGCCGACCGAGCTCCTGGCCGAGCAGCACCTGAGGTCGCTGGAAGTGCTCGACACGGCGGGGTATCCGCCGGCGCTCCTGGTCGGCTCCCTGAGCGCACGGGAGCGCCGGCAGGTGGTCGGTGGAGTGGCGGATGGGTCCATCCGGTTGGTTGTCGGCACCCACGCGCTGTTTCAAGAGGCGGTGATCTACCGAAGGCTTGGGATGGTGGTGGTCGACGAGCAGCACCGATTCGGCGTCACCCAACGCACTGCCCTGCTTCGCAAGGGGCATTCGCCGCACCTGCTAGTGATGACGGCGACGCCGATTCCGCGCTCCCTGACGATGACCGTGTACGGCGATCTCGATCTGTCGCTGGTCGACGAGATGCCACCGGGCCGGCGGCCGGTGCGGACCGAGCTGAGGACCGTGGGTGCCCGATCGCGCATCTACCGTTTCCTGCGCAGTGAGCTCGAGGAGGGCGGGCGGGGCTTCATAGTGTGTCCGCACATCGACGCCAACGAGGACCTCGAGCTGGCGTCGATCGAGGACCGCGAGGCCGAGGTTCGGGAGGCGTTTTCGGAGTTCGGTGTCGGCATCCTCCACGGCAGGCTGAGCCGCGAGGAACGGGAGCTGGTGACGGCGCGGTTCCGCTCGGGGGACGATCGGCTCCTGCTCGCGACCACGGTCGTCGAGGTCGGCGTGGACGTGCCGGAGGCAACTGTGATGGTGATCGAATCGGCGCAGCATTTCGGGCTGTCCCAGCTCCACCAGCTGCGCGGACGGGTCGGCCGCGGCGAGCGGGCCTCCTGGTGCATCCTGCTGGTCGATGACGAGCCGGGCGAGGCCGCGCGCCAGCGCCTCGAGGCGGTGTGCCAAACCGGCGACGGCTTCGAAATCGCGGAGGCTGACCTCCGTCTCCGCGGGCCGGGCGAGCTGACGGGAACCCGGCAGTGGGGTCCGGCAGCTTTTCGTTTTGCCGACCTCGCCCGCGATGCGGCGATGATCGCGGCGACGCGCGAACGCTGCGCGCGGATGACCGGCAACGAGCTTGAACGCCTCCGCGAGGGCCTGGCGAGCTATCATCCGGTCGATGACACCTGGCTGGTGGGCTGAAACCGGCGGGATCACCGGGGGCGCCGCCGAATTTTGGCACAATGGCGCCGCGCCGGGACGCGCCGGCCGGAAGGAAGTGGCCATGGGAGATCCGAAGCTGGTGGTGGGGCCGGAACAGCTGATCGCGGTCGACTCGAGCCCGTCGCGGATGCTCGCGATTCCCGGGAGTCGAATGTTCGAGATCAACGAGGCCCTGAAGGTCTACCTCGATCGCGACCCGCAGGGGACCGTCTTCGACGCAAGCCAGGGCGATGGCGGCCAGAGCCTGCCCGGGGTTCCGGCCAGACTCCTCGGGATGGCCCACCAGCTCCAGATCGAGCACGGCACCGGCTATGACAAGCCGTTCGGGACGCCCGAGTTCCGACGGGCGGTGGTGGAGGACTACTGGGGCCTCGACTCCGCCACGGGGTGGGGCCCCGGCAACGTCATCGCGTGCCAGGGAGGCCGTGATGCCCTCGTCAAAGCCTACGACGCCGTCCAGTTTCTCGGCCACGGGCGGTGGGGCGACTTCGTGGTCGCCTCCCGGGTGCCGTGGATCTCGTACAACTGGGGTCCCTACGCGGTCGGCGCCAACGTCATGCTCGCTCCCGGCGAGGAGTCGGACGCGTGGGTCCTGACGGCGGACGGCGTCGCCGCTTGCGCCGACTTCGCAGCCGGTCTGGAGGGCCGCCGCCTTGCACTGCTGGTGGTGACCAGCCCAGACAACCCGACCGGCCGCAGCCTCGAGCCCGAGCAGCAGATCGCCATCGCCCGTGCCGCGTTTGCAGCGGGCATTCCCTATGTCCTCTTCGACTGGATCTACCACCGGGTGACGGACGAGGAGCCGCACGACCTCAACTCCTTCCTGCGCTCCCTCGACCCGGAGGAGCGCGAGCGCTGCATTTTCCTCGACGGCATCACCAAGTCGCTCGGGGCCTCGAACATCCGCAACGCGCACCTGCTGGCGTCGGAGAAGATCATCAAGTTCATCCAGAGCCGTGCGTCCCACGCGGTGATTCCCTCTTTCCACAGCCAGGCGGTTGCGATCTCGGCTTATCGCGAGGGATTCGACACGGTAGCGGCAGAGATCGTGGCGCCGACCAACGCCAGCCGCGAGCTGGTGGCGGCGTTCCTGGATGGGCACGGCATCGGGCACATCCTCGGCAAGGGCTACTACGCCTTCCTCGACATGAGTCCGTGGCTCGAGCGGGCCGAACTCGAGGACACCGCGTCGCTCGGCTCGCTGCTGGCAGAGCGGCACGGGATCGCGGTCGTCCCCGGGGCGTACTTCTCCGAGTTCGGAGCCCGCTGGATCCGCTTCTCGTACGCTCTGGCGCCCGAGACCACGAGCGCCGCCCTCGACCGGCTGTGGGGGGCGCTGTCATCGCTGTGATCGGTTCGGGCCGGGAGGTGGCGGCGTGCGCCTGAGCGACTGGTCACGGTTCGCGGACAAGGTCCGGCTGGCGCTGGAGAACTCGCAACAGGGGGATCCGCGCGGCGGCACGTCAGGTCTCGAGGTGGAGTTCAACGTTCTCGGACGCGACCTCGCGCCGATGGGGCACGTGGGCTACGGTCCCGAGCGCAGGTCGTTCGCAGACTATCTCTTCGCTGAGGCCCTCCCCGAGTGGGCGCGCGATCACTTCCAGCTCGAGGTCTTCAATTGGATGACCGAGCTGACCACCGCGCCGTGCTACTCCGCACGCTCGACCGCCGCGCAGTCACGGGTCCTGGAGGGGATCCTGATGGACGTGCTCGCCGGCGTCGGCCGCGCCTACGGAGTCGCGCTGATCGCGCTCCACGGCAACATTCCGTACCGGGTCCGGGTCGGTGCCGACAGCATTCCTGACGGGTGGAACCTGGCCCGGCGCCGCTATCTGGGCCGCTGCGTGCAGCTATTCGGAAAACGCCTCGCCACCGCCGGCATCCACACCAACCACAGCTACCCGGAGGCGATGCTGTCCTGGGACTTTTTCCATCTGCCCGCGTCCGAGCGCAGGGGACGCACGCTGGAGGATCACCGGAACCGGGCGATTGTCCGGGCGACGCGCCTGCTGCGGCCCCTGTGCCCCGCGTTCATCGCGGTCAGCGCCGCATCGCCGCTGGCTACCGAAGAGGTCGAGGGGCGCTGCGAGGTCGTGCTCACCGATCACGATTCCTGCCGGCTGTTGTCGTTCCCCAACCCCGAGCAGCTCGACGTCCCCGGGCTCTACGCGAGCCACGCCGACTACCTCGAGATCTCCTACCGGTTGGTGCGGTCCGGGGTCCGGTTCGGCGCCAATAACTGGACCCCGGTGCGGGCGCGGTCGGACGTCGACCCGGTCCGCCGCAACATCATGGCCACCAGCGAACAACTGCGCGAGCTTTACTCGCGCGGCATCTACTCGATCGGAGAGCACGGCACCCTCGAAGACGCCGAGCAGGCTCTCGTGGTGGAGAACCTCTGCGCCCGGGTCGATCTCGCCATGAACCGGGTCGAGGTCCGTACCGACGAGGGAGGCGACGACCTCCCACTGTCGATCGCAAAGGTCCTGTTCAAGGACCTCCTGATGCTGCGAATCTACGCCGACCCGTCGTACGGGGAGGGCTACGCGTACGGCGCGGCCGACGTCGATCGTGCGCGGGCCAATGAAGTCGCCGCGGCGGTCCACGGGTTGGAGGCAAAGATCGAGCATCCCATCCGCGGCCACCGTCTGGCCACCCGCGAGTTCCTGGCCGAACTCCTCGAGGACGTCCGGCCGCTGGCGGAGGCGCTCGACGCGGGCGACCTGCTGGAGCCGCTGCGGGAGATGGCCGGCGGCGGCCAGAACCCGGCAAACGCGCTGCGGCGCTGGCTGCTCGACGAGTTGGGAAAGGCTCCGCGCACGGCGCCGTCAGGAGCGCTCGTAGTCCCTCCGGAGCTACTCGAGACCTGGTTCGAGCAGCGTCGGCGGCGCCTCTCAGAGGAGATCAATGACATCGCCTCCGAAGCGTCCTCGTACGGGCGCGACTGGTCCAAGCTGGCACCACTGGTCTCCGGCCTCGGCCGGCTGGCGGAAGAGCGGCCGGCGATGCCGGTGCGGCTGGGGCCGACGCGAGAGCTGGCTCGGGCGGGCTGCGTTGACGACCGCACCGCCGACGTGCTGCGGCTGGCCGCCAGCCTCGTGCGCATCCCATCGGTCACCAATTGCCCTGACGAGCGGGTCGAACAGGTTTTCTCGTGCGCCGGGTTCATCGCCAACCAGCTCGCCTCGGCCGGTCTCGAGGTTCGTCTCTTCGATCGCGGGCGCTACCCCGCGGTGCTCGCCGGTTTTCGCGACGCCCGGCCGGCTGCGGTCACGCTCTCCGGGCACTTCGACGTCGTGCGCCCGGATCCGGATGACGGCCAGTTCGAGCCGCGGATCGAAGGTGAATACCTGTGGGGCCGCGGTTCCGCCGACATGAAGACGGTGGTAGCAAGCTGCATGGTGTGGATGGGTGAGCAGGCCGCCAAGGGCCCGCCCTACCCGCCGTTCAATCTGCTCCTGGTCGGCAACGAGGAAAATGGCGAAAGCGACCCCTTCGGGACCCCGCACGTTCTCGAGACCCTGCATCGCGAGAGCGGCTGGCAGCCGGCGCTGATGGTGGTGGGCGAGCGGACGGGCGAGCGTGGCGACGAGCTGTTCGGCGAGGTTTGTCCCGAGAGCCGCGGTATCCTGCGCGCGACGGTGACCGCGCGTGGGATCGCCGGGCACACCGGCACCAGCGGCAGTCCGGCCGACCTCCTCGACTCGCTGGTGGAGATCCAGTCGGCTCTCAAGGCGCTCTTCAGGCGGCACCTGACGCTGACCAGCGCCGACGGCTGGGAGACCACCGCGCGGCTGCCGTTCCTCAACGTCGGGGAAGCCGGCGTGTTCAACATCACCGCGTCGCTCGGCACGCTCGGCCTCGAGATCCGCCCGATCCCGGGCGACGACCTCGACGGCCTGGTCGCCGCCACCGGGCGGCTGTGCACCGAGCTCGGCCTCGAGCTCGACGTCGCGCTGATGGAGCCTGGCGTCAGCTGCCCCGCCGACAATGCCCTGCTCCAGACGCTGGCGGCGGCGGTGGAAGAGGTTTCGGGGGCGCCTGCGGTGCTCGGACGGAAGAAGCCCGGGTCGTCGGCGCGCTTCGCGCCCGGCGGCCATCAGGTGGTGTGGGGCCAGACCGGCATCGGGCCGCACTCCGCCGAGGAACGGCACTTCATCCCGTCCATCGAGCCGTACCTGCGGGTCCTCGACGCATTCGCGGCGCGGGTGATTGGGGACTGAGGCTCCCGATGCCGTGCCGGCCGGCACGACATCGGGAAAGGGGTTAACTGCCGTCGAAGAAGCCGCCGATACCGCCCATCTTGCCGAGGACCGAGCCCTCGCCCTTGGTGCGGCCGCCGGTCTGCGGTGCCGCCTGCCAGATGCGGCCGGCCAGGCGCGAGAATGGCAGCGACTGCAGCCAGACCTTGCCGGCGCCCTGCAGGCGGGCGAAGAAGAAGCCCTCGCCGCCGAAGATGGCGGACTTGACGCTGCGGACGAACTCGATGTCGTAGTCGACCGACGACTCCAACGCCACCAGGCACCCGGTATCGACCCGCAGCCTCTCTCCCGGCCCGAGCTTACGCTCGATGATGGTGCCGCCTGCGTGCACGAACGCCAGCCCGTCGCCCTCGAGCTTCTGCATGATGAAGCCCTCGCCGCCGAACAGCGCGGTGCCGATCCGTTTCTGGAACGCGATGCTCACCGACACCCCCTTGGCGGCGCACAGGAAGGCGTCCTTCTGGCAGATGATCTGATTGCCGTGGAGGGCGAGGTTGACTGGGATGATCTTCCCGGGATACGGCGAGGCGAAGGCGACCCGGCTCTTGCCGGTGCCGCGGTGGCCGAAGATCGTCATGAACAGGCTCTCGCCGGTGAGTACCCGCTTGCCGGCGCCGACCAGCATGTCGACGAAAGAGCTGTTCTGCTTCGCCCCGTCGCCGAAGATAGTCTCCATCTCGATGCCCTCGCCCATGTACATCATGGCGCCGGCCTCGGCGACCACGCTCTCGCCCGGATCGAGCTCGACCTCGACGAACTGCATCTCCTCGCCGTGGATCTCGAAGTCCACCTCGTCGGCGGTCGAGCCTCTGCGGGCGGTGGGCGGTGGCGGCGGTGGGGAGTGCTCGGAGAGCGCCGGCACCGTGTTGGCCGCTGCCCACTCGGTCACGCCCTGGCAGTACACCTGGACGTCAGGGGCGTAGGAGCCCGCTTGCAGGGCGTCCACCAACTCCGCCTCGCTCATGGGTCCGATCGACTGTCCGTCAACGGCCACGTACCACATTCGGTCACTCATGGAACCTCCAGAATTCGGGCTTCACGTGATTATACGCACGGCTTGTCGTCCCGAAGTCCGCTTCGGCGACATCGAGGCGGATGTCGGGTCACACCCGCGCGATGCACTCCGGGTCGTCGTTGCGCGGGCTGTTGACGTGACGGCTGACGGGGTAAGCCTCCATGCCCTCGGGGGGGTGTGGGGCCAACAGCTCGGCGAGCCGCTCGTCCGGCAGCGGCGCGGGCGCGAGCCACTCGTCCCAGGTCTCGGCGCGGAGGATGACCGGCATGCGGTCGTGAATCTCCGCCACCACGGAGTTGGGCGTCGTGGTGATGATCGTGAAGGTTTCGAGCGGTGCGCAGCCGCCCTTGTGCCAACGCTCCCACAGGCCCGCGAAGGCGAACGGCCGCGCGTCGGCGAAGTGGATGAAGTGGGGCTGCTTGCCGCCGCCGGTCTCCGCCCACTCGTAGAATCCGCTGGCCGGTACCAGGCAGCGCCGGCCCTTCGCAGCCGACCGAAACGAGGGTTTTTCGGCGACGGTCTCGCCTCGGGCATTGATCATCCGCGCCCCGATTTTCTCGTCCTTCGCCCACGAGGGGACGAGGCCCCAGCGCACTTCGGCCAGCTCGCGCGGGGCCTCCCGCCCGGCGCGGACGACCGGCACGGTCTGGGTCGGCGCGATGTTGAAGCGCGGCCGCAGCAGGTCCGGCGGTTCGACCTCGAAGACCTCTGCCAGCACCGACGCATCCACGATGAGCGCGAAACGCCCGCACATGGAGAGGATTGTAGCCTCTCCCGTGATCGGTTCGGTTTCCGCTCCCGTTCCCGGTCTCGAGAGTCGCCCGCTGAAACGCCCGCCGCCGCCGACTCGGATATCATTTCGAGGACCGTGGGAGCTTCGATTCGATTCTCCGCGTTTCAGGACAGACCGGTTCGGGGCGACCCGCCCTGAAACGCGGGAAGAAGTGGTAGCCTTTTGCGCGCGCTGCGCACGACATAGACTTCGAAGGAGAGATCATGGCAGGGATCTTCAAGGCCTACGACATCCGCGGCACCTACCCCGACCAGGTCAACGAGGCGATTGCCTTCCGCATCGGGTACCACTTCCGCGACCTTCTGGACGAGCTCGATCTGGCGTGTGGGCCGATGGTCGTTGTGTCGCGCGATATGCGGCCACACTCGATACCGCTGTCGCGAGCGCTCAAGGACGGGCTCCGGGCGCGCGGCATCGCGGTCATCGACATCGGCGTCGCCGACACGCCGCAGAACTACTTCGCCACCGGCCACCTCGGCGCCTCCGGCGGCATCCAGGTCACGGCGAGCCACAACCCTTCGGCCTACAACGGGTTCAAGATTTCGCGCCGGGAGGCGATCCCGGTCTCCTACGACACCGGCATCGCCGAGCTCGAACGGCTGGTGACGGCGTCTGACATCGCGACCGATCTGCCGCCCCAGGCGGGGGAGGAGGAGCGCTCGGTCTTCGAGGAGTACTCAGAGCACGTCCTCGACCAGCTGATGGACGAGGATCCTCGGGTCAAGCTGGCGGCCGACGCCGCCAATGGCATGGCCACAATCTACCTGCCGATCCTCGAGCGCCTGAACGTCGATCTGGTGCCGCTCTACTTCGAGCTCGACGGCAGCTTTCCCAACCACGAGGCCAATCCGCTGAAGGCCGAGAATCTGGTCGACGTCGAGATCGCGGTCAAGGAGAACGGCTGCGATCTCGGGGTGGCGTTCGACGGTGATGCCGACCGCGCGATCCTGATCGACGAGCGTGGGCGGGCGATCTCGGCGGACAAGATCACGGGCCTGCTGGCGCCTCGTTTCCTGCGCGACGAGCCCGGTGCCTCGATCATCTACGACCTGCGTTCGTCGTGGGCCACCAAGGAGGCGATCGAGGAAGCGGGCGGCGTGCCGGTGCGGGAGCGCGTCGGCCACTCCTTCATGAAGGCGACCATGCGCGAGCACGACTCCCCGTTCGGCGGCGAACTTGCCGGCCACTTCTACTTCCGCCGAAACTACACGACGGACTCGTCGATCATGACCGTGATCGAGGTTCTCAACCACATTCGCGAGACCGGCCAACCGCTGTCCGAGCTGGTGGCGCCGCTCGAGCGGTACCACGCAACCGGCGAGATCAACTTCCACGTCGATGACAAGGAGGGCATGATCCGCCGGCTCGGCGAGGTCTTTTCGGACGGCCGGATCGACGATCTCGACGGCATCACCGTGCAGTACGACGACTGGTGGTTCAACGTCCGTCCGTCCAACACCGAGCCGCTGCTGCGGCTGGTGCTGGAGGCGCGGACCGCCGGGCTGATGGCTGACAAGAAGGAGCTGCTGCTCGGGTATCTCGGAACACCGGAGTAGAGTCGCCCGTCTCGGGTAGACTCGAAGCATGACCGCGATCCTCGGCATCTCAGCGTATTACCACGACTCCGCTGCCGCGCTGGTTGTGGACGGGGAAATCGTCGCCGCCGCGCAGGAGGAGCGCTTCACGCGGGTGAAACACGATTACGGCTTTCCGTCCCATGCGATCGCCTACTGCCTGTCCGAAGCGGGACTCGCGCCCGGCGACCTCGACTACGTGGGCTTCTACGACAAGCCGTTCCTCAAGTTCGAGCGCATCCTCGAGACCTACCTCGCCTACGCGCCGGTGGGCTTCCGCTCGTTTTTGAAGGCGATGCCGTTGTGGCTGCGGCAGAAGCTCCATCTGCCGCGGGAGATCCGGCGCGAACTCGACGGCGCCTTCAGGCGCCGAATCGTCTTCACCGAGCACCACGAGTCGCACGCCGCATCGGCGTTTTTCCCATCGCCCTTCGAGGAGTCAGCGGTCCTGACCCTCGACGGGGTGGGGGAGTGGGCGACCGCGAGCTGGGGAACCGGCCGCGGCAACCGCGTCGAGTTGAGCCACGAACTGCGTTTTCCGCACTCGCTGGGGCTGCTCTACTCGGCGTTCACCTACTTCTGCGGCTTCAAGGTCAACTCGGGTGAGTACAAGCTGATGGGCCTGGCGCCGTACGGCGAGGCACGCTACCGGGACCGCATCCTCGAGCACCTGTTGGACCTCAAGCCGGACGGGTCGTTCCGTCTCGACCTCTCCTACTTCAACTACTGCCAGGGGCTGACGATGACGTCTCGGCGCTTCGAGGAGCTCTTCGGGGGCCCGGCGCGCACGCCGGAGTCGCCGCTGACCCAACGCGAGATGGACCTCGCCGCGTCGATTCAGAAGGTCACCGAGGAGATCGTGCTGCAGGCGGGCCGCCACGTCCAGGTGGAGACCGGGACGCGGAACCTGTGCCTAGCCGGCGGGGTGGCACTGAACTGCGTCGCCAACGGGAGGATCCTGCGTGAGGGGCCGTTCGAACGCATCTGGATCCAGCCGGCGGCAGGCGACGCCGGCGGCGCGCTCGGGGCCGCGCTGTTCATCTGGCATCAGCTGCTCGGCAACCGCCGCTCGGTCGGGGCACCGGACGCCCAGCGCGGTTCGCTGCTCGGTCCGCGCTTCGACGACGCATCGATCCGCGGCCTCCTCGACCGCGTTGGGTCGGTCTACCGGCGGATCGAAGACGAGGTCGAGCTCGATCGCGAGATCATCGATCACATCTCGAACGAACGGGTGGTGGGCCTGTTTCAGGGGCGGATGGAGTTCGGTCCGAGGGCCCTCGGCTGCCGGTCGATCATCGGTGACGCGCGCAGCCGCGACATGCAGTCGGTGATGAACCTCAAGATCAAGTTCCGTGAGTCGTTCCGGCCGTTCGCGCCGATCGTCCTGCGCGAGCACGTCAGCGAGTGGTTCGAGATGGAGGAGGAGGCCGACAGCCCCTACATGCTGCTGGTGGCGAACGTGACCGAGACGCGGCGGCGAGAGGTCGATCAGGACGGTCACCAGGGTCTCGACAAGCTCAAACTGATCCGCTCCGAGGTCCCGGCCATCACCCACGTCGACAGCTCGGCGCGGGTGCAGACGGTCGACCCGGAACGCCACCCGCGGCTCCACCGCCTGATGACGCGCTACGCCGAGCGCACCGGATGCCCGGTCATGATCAACACCTCCTTCAACGTCCGCGGCGAGCCCATCGTGTGCACCCCGGAGGACGCCCTGAACTGTTTTTTGGGCACCGACATGGACGTCCTGGTGCTCGAGAACTGCATCCTCCTCAAGGACGAGCAGCCGACCGAAGCCGTCCCCGACCGCGAGAAGTACCTCGCGCAGTTCGAGCTGGATTGACCGTGCCGAGCACTTGCAGGTTTCCGTCCCCGACTGAGGGGGGCACCATCGGCTGGCTCGGGACAGGGATCGGGGTCGGAATGGTGAGATCATGAGCGTGATTCAGATCAACACCGACCCGAGCCGCCGCCAGCTCAACCAGTTCGGTTTCGTGTGGCTGGGTTTCCTGACCCTGTTCGGGGCCGTCGCCTGCTTCAAATTCGACAACCAGGCGATCGCTGCGGGGCTGTGGATCGCGGCGCTCGTGGTGCCGGTCGTGGGCTGGCTCGCACCGCCGTTCATGCGGGCCGTCTTCGTCGGCATGTCGTACCTGGCGTGGCCGATCGGCTTCGTGGTGTCGCATGTGGTGCTGGCCGCGGTCTACTACCTCGTACTGACTCCGATCGGGCTCGTCATGCGGCTCGTGGGGTATGATCCCATGAGGCGCCGGTTTGACGCCGAGGCCCCCAGTTACTGGGCGGAGCGGGAGGCAACGGCCGACGAGGCGAAACGCTACTTCCGACAGTTCTGAGGTGTGACGATGAGTGAAGAGGAGTTCCGGGACAACGAGTTCGAGCGCGAGGCCGAGGCGCCGCAGCAGGGGATCGTGCGGGAGTTCTTCGACTTTTTGATGCACAACAAGAAGTGGTGGCTGACGCCGATTATTCTGGTGTTGCTCCTGGTCACCGTGCTGATCGTGCTTTCCGGGTCGGCGGCGGCGCCGTTCATCTATACCCTGTTCTGATTCGCAAGTCGCGGCCGCTCTCCCAGGTGACCGCGAATTGCGGTCCAGATGAGTCTGTACTTCTCACCACCTCGCTGCTGCGGCCCGCGGTAGGCCGCGACCTTCGGAGTTTTCTCGCCTCGGAGTGTTCGACGTGCTGTCGAGTACGCCTCCGCGCCCCTCGGCTTGAAAACGCCACAGCTCACGGCATCTCGCGGACCTCGCGACGCGAAATGGTGAGATCAGCGGGTGGGTCGACGTAGCCCAGCTCCCGGAGTCTCTCGAGCTGCTCATCGCTGAGCTCGAGGATCGGCTGCGAGCCCGCGGCCGAAGATTTCCGGGCTGCGGCCATCCTCTCGAGGACACGCTGCAACTCTTGGATCTCGGGTGCCGCTGGTGTGGTGATCTCCGCCAGCTCTTTGGGATCATCGTCAAGATCGAAAACGCGCCGACTCCCCACCTCCAGGTCAACGATGAGCTTCAGCGGGCCGACGACAACCGCCGCCTCATCGGGCCGGTCCTTGTTGCAGGACGCGAAGAGCGGACGGGGTGCGGGTGCCCGCGGTCCGAAGAGGTTCCGACCGGCAAGCCCTGCCGGTACTTCGGCACCCGCCACGGTCACCAGGGTCGGCATGAGGTCAACCAGCCCGACCTGGTCGTCAACCCGTCGAGCGAACTGTGGGGCCGCAGGGTTGCGGATGATCAGCGGAACGTGGATCTGGTGCTGGTAGAGACTGAAGCCGTGGTCCCACCCACCGTGGTCGAAGAGTTCCTCGCCGTGGTCCGAGGTCACGACCACCACCGTCTTCGACCACCTGCGGTGGGCACGAAGGGTGTCGAGGAGGCGCCCGATCCGGCGGTCGGCCGCGTGGACCCCTGCCGAGTAGCGCGCTCGCCACTCGTGCACGAACCGGCCTCGCGGCTGCCGCGCCCACGGCGGCGCGCGGAGGTAGGGCTGAATGCGGTCGTACTCGTCATTGCTCAGGCGGTGACCGTCTCCTTGCAGGCCGGGGCTCCCCCGCACGGCGGCGTAGTGGCGCTCGTGAGCGGTGTACGGCCCGTGGACGTCCATGAGGTGAAGATAGAAAAAGAACGGAGCGTTCCCGCCGAGGGCTTCGTCGAGCCACCCGGCGCTGTCCTCGACGAGCCGGTCGGCGGTGC
The DNA here is from genome assembly GCA_964609835.1 of uncultured Thermoanaerobaculia bacterium. Taxonomy (GTDB): domain Bacteria; phylum Acidobacteriota; class Thermoanaerobaculia; order Thermoanaerobaculales; family Sulfomarinibacteraceae; genus Sulfomarinibacter. Next base: position 64,672 of record CAZSTH010000001.1, on the reverse strand, counting down.
GGTCGGACGCCCGGGCACGTCGGGTGTCGAAGATCTCGAAGCCCTGGTCAAAGCCGAGGCCGCTGACGAGAAACGGGTTGGCGACGAAGGCTCCGGTTCGGTAGCCTTCGCCTCGCAGGCGTTCCGCGAGGGTTTCGGCCGCGCCGGGGATGGCCGGGTTCCACTGGCGGCGCCACTCGCGGTGGTCCCTCGGCGCGTCCTCGGGAAGCATCACGCCGTAGAGGTCGGGCAGGAGGGAGGTCATCATCGAGGCGACCGACGGCGTGGTCCACGGAGCCTGCGAGGAGCAGCGCTCGAAAACCAGTGACTCCCTCGCCAGCGCATCGATGTTGGGCGAGATCTCGCCGTCGAAACCGTAGCAGCCGAGGTAGTCCGCCCGCAGCGTGTCGATGACGATGAGGACGAAAGACGGCCGGGGGTCGGGGAAGAGCCGGGCGCACGACGACAGGGGCAGCGCCAGGCCGAGCAGTAGGGTGAGACCGGCGGACCTCGACAGGGCGGTACGCATCGCTTCCATTGTGACATGCGGGAGTGGTCGACGTGCCCACAGCCGCTCCCGGCGCCGTGGGTTGTCGTCAAAGACGAGCTCAGCCCAACAGGGCGAGGAACACTCCGGCCGCCACTGCGGAGCCGATCACTCCCGCCACGTTCGGCCCCATGGCGGCCATCAACGGGTTGACCCGGCCATCGGTCTCGCGGGCCACGAAGTCCTGGACCACCCGCGCCGACATCGGCACCGCCGACACGCCGGCGGCGCCGATGCAGGGGTTGATCCGGTGGGCCGCCGGCAGCACGAGGTTGAGGATCTTGGCGAAAACGACCCCGCCGAAGGTGCTGAAGGAGAACGCCACGGCGCCCAGCACGAGGATGAAGATCGTCTGCCAGCGGATGAAGGTGGTGCCCTCCATGGTGGCACCGACGACGACCCCGAGGAAGATCGTGACGATATTGACGAGTGCGCCGCCGGCGGTCTTCGAGAGGCGGTCCGTGACCGTCGACTCGCGCAGCAGGTTGCCGAACATCAGCATGCCGATGAGGGGCGCGCAGGCCGGCACCGCGAGCGAGGCGATCACGGCGGTGACGATGGGGAAGAGCACGACCGCGGTCTGCGAGACCGGCCGGGCCTGCGGCATGTCGATGGCGCGTTCGGTGCGGGTGGTCAGGAGCCGCATGATCGGAGGCTGGATGATCGGCACCAGAGACATATAGCTGTAGGCCGCGACCGCAATCGCGCCCAACAGGTGGGGGGCCATGATCGACGCCAGGAAGATCGACGTCGGTCCGTCGGCCCCGCCGATGATCCCGATGGCCGCCGCTTCGCGGGCGTTGAAGTCGAAGAGCAGGAAGGCGCCGAGGGCGGCCACCGCGATTCCGAACTGTGCGGCAGCACCGAGGAGAAAGGTCAGGGGCCGGCTCAGCAATGGCCGGAAATCGGTGAGTGCGCCGACCCCGAGGAAGATCACCGGCGGCAGGAACTCGGTCTTGATGCCGAAGTTGTAGACCAGCTGCAGCAACGGGTGGGTGCCGTGTGCCGCGCCCGCAGCAGCGTCGGCGGAGGCGGACATCATCGCGTTGGGCAGGTTGGCGAGGATGGCGCCGAACCCGATCGGGATCAGGAGCAGGGGCTCGTAACCCTTGCGGATCGCCAGGTAGATGAGCAGCCCGCCGATGGCGAACATCACGAGGTTCTGCCAGCCGAGGGCGGCGAACCCGGAGCGCGCGAGGAGGATGCTCAGCGCCTCCATGGCACCCTCTAGGAGCCGATCGTCATGATCGGCATGCCGGCGTCGATATCAGCTCCGATCTCGGCGTCGAGGCTCACCACGCGACCGTCGCACGGCGCCTTGACGTCATGCTTGGCCTTCATGGCCTCCACCGCGGCCACCACCTGACCCGCGGTCACGGTGTCGCCGGCCTTGACGTTGATCTCCACCAGCTCGGTCTTGCCCTGGAACGGTGAAAGGACCGGGGTGCCGTTGGTCGGGGCCTGGGCGGTGCTCGCCGGTGCGGCAGCGGGGTTGGCTGCACCCTCCGGCGGCTCGATGGTGATATTGAAGGTGCGCTGGCGACCGTTCTCCACCACCGTGCAGGTGGTGGTGACTGGGGCGCTGAAGACGGCGGGCGCGGCGGCGGGCGCGGTGGTCGATACCGATTCGGCCGGCGGGATTTCCTTCTTCTTCAGCGGCAGCACGATCTTGGACTTGCCGGTGAGCAGCCGGATGCCCTCGTTGAGGTCCATGTTCTTCCCGGGAATGATTGCCGACGCGACCAGGAAGACATTCTCATCGGTCGTCGGCAGCCCTCGCTCCTCGAGGGCCGCCCGCGCCTCGCTGAGGCTGTCCGGGGCGACCTCCAGCGGATCGCCGTCGAACGGCGGCTTTGCGAGCTGCTCGGCGGCGATCTCGACGACCTTCGGGTCCGGCGGCAGCGGTGGTCGGCCGAAGTAGCCGAGCACTGCCTTGCCGTAGCCGTCGTTGATCTTCTCCCAGCGGCCGAGCAAGACGTTGTTGAAGGCCTGCAGCCAGTACTGCTGGCTGCCCGGCGTGACGCTGGTCCAGGCGCCGCCGGCTTTGACCACCACCGGAAATTCGGCGAGGACCTCGGAGTACCGGTCGAGGATGCCGGCCTCTTTCATCATGTGGACGTTGGGCCCGATCGCGCCGCCCGGCATCGGGAAGCCCACCACGCGCGCGTCGGCACTGGTCGTGACGGGGTTGAAGTCGTAGTCCGCCATGCCGTCGTTGAGTAGGTTCTCGATCTCGTCCATCTTGGTGTGGTCGATGTCGAGGGAGTAGCCGGTCCCTTTCAATGCATGCCACATCGAGCGCACGTCAGGCTGCACGGTGCCGGATGCCATGGGCCGGACAGAAAGGTCGATGCCGTCGACGCCGCCCTCGATGCCCGCCATGTAGCAGGAGACAGCCATCGAGGCGGTGTCGTGGGTGTGCTGCCACAGGATCACCTCGGGTGGCAGGATCTTCTTGAGCCCCCTGGCGGTCTCGTAGCAGGTCTTCGGATCGGTGGTGCCGGAGGCGTCCTTCATGCAGACCGAGTCCATGTGGACGCCGCGGTCGAGCAACTGTCGAATGGTGTTGACGTAGAAGTCGGCGGTGTGGACGGTCGGGTCCTCGAAGGGCAGACCCATGAGCGCGACGCAGACCTGGTGGTGCATCCCGGCATCGACGATCGGCTTCCCGGTTCTGGCCAGGTTGTCGACATCGTTCATGTAGTCGAAGTTCCGGTCCCATGTGGTGCCGTGCTCGGCCATCAGTTCGGCCTGCAGTTCGAGCGCGTCGAGGCGCTGCGTGGTCAGCGTGACGCCCGAGACCGAGCGAGTGAGAATCTGGAGATCTACGTCCGGCCCGACCGCCTCGCGCATCTTGTCCTGGCACTCGAATGGATCCTCACCGACGTAGAAGAACGGGGCCTGGTACCGGGCCCCTCCACCGAACTCGAAGTGGCGGATGCCGGCCTCCCTGGCCGAGAACTCCATTGCCGGCAGGATGTCCTGCAGCCGCACCTTGCCGCCGAACGAGCTCTGCAGCCCGTCCCGGAAGGGAGTGAACATCACCCGGATCTTCTTCGGTCGTTCGGTAAAAATCATCGTTCCTCCTCGATTCGAGTCACCCTGGCGCCCGGCGAGATCACCGCGACCGCGTTCGAGATGGCGGCCACGATCACGGGGTCGAGGTCAGTGAACCGCTCCGGAAACAGGCGCGTGATCCCCGCCATCACCGCGGCGAGGCCGCTGAGGAGCACGAACACGGCGACGATGGCCACCGCGCACGCCGACAGCAGCAGCGTGGCATCCATCAAGTCGTCCTCGTGATCTGGATGGTGTCACACGAGATGTGGCAGTTCGTCATGGTGGCCGCACACCTCCGCGGAATCGCCACCAGAATACGCTGATTTTCGGTCACGTCCAGTGCGATTTGTGATTTTTTTCACTCCAACCGCACCGGCGGGCTGCCGATATCCGCAGCCGGCATTCCCGCTCGGAGTCATCTGGGTTAAGCTCGGGGAATGGAGCGGACGGCGCACCCCGGATCGGGCTCTCGATGGCTGGTTATCGGGGCGGCGTCGGTGATCGTGCTGGCCGGCCTCAAGGCGGCCCAGACGCTGGTGATTCCGTTCCTCCTCGCGCTGTTCCTGGCCATCATCTGTGCGCCGGCGGTGTCGTGGATGACCCGTCGGCGGGTCCCGGTCACGGTGTCGGTGCTGGCGGTCGTGATCGTTCTGCTCGCAGTCTTCACTGGCTTCGGCGCCATCGTCGGGGGCTCGGTGAACGAGTTCGCGAACTTCGCGAGCCAGTACCAGGAACGCTTCGACAGCCTGGTGACCGACGCCTCGTCATGGCTCGAGGCCCGCGACATTGACACCGCGAACCTCGACATCCTCAACGTCCTGCAGCCGGGACGACTCATGAACCTCCTCGGAGGCGTGTTGCGAAACCTGGCCGCGGTGCTGTCGAACCTCTTCCTGATCATCCTGACCATGATCTTCATGCTCCTCGAGGCGGCCAGCTTTCCGGTCAAGATGCAGGCCGCCATCGGCACCGGCAGGTTCGATCTCGACAACCTCCGCCAGTTCGTCAGGCAGGTCCAGCACTACCTCGGCATCAAGACCGTGACCAGCCTGGTGACGGGAGTCCTGGCCGGGACATGGACCGGGATCCTCGGTCTCGAGTTCGCGGTCGTCTGGGGCCTGCTCGCGTTCCTGCTCAACTACATCCCGACCATAGGCTCGATCGTCGCCGCGATTCCGGCGGTGATGCTGGCACTCGTGCAGGGCGGGGTGGGGTACTCCGTGGCGGTGGCCATCGGCTACGTCGTCATCAACACCTCGATCGGCAACTTCGCCGAGCCGATGCTGCTGGGCAGGACCCTCGGGCTGTCGACGCTCGTGGTCTTCCTGTCCCTCGTGTTCTGGGGCTGGATGTGGGGCTCGATCGGCATGCTGCTGTCGGTGCCGTTGACCATGATCCTCAAGATCATGTTCGAGAACACCGATGATCTGCAGTGGATCGCGGTGATGCTCGACAGCCGCAGGGCGGTCGAGGTGCGCCTCGAGAGCGAGTCCTGACGCCGCAGCGCCGGGACGCGCCGCGCTGATCTTCACGCGTGGTATGTCGCGAGTGCCGTCGGCTGGGCGACGCCGGGCTCGATCGCGGCCCCCTCGCCGGCGAGCACGGACTCGAAGGCGTTGAGGCACAGCAGCACGTTGGCGAGGTTGCAGCTGTGCCCCATCAGCCCGATCCTCCACACCGAGCCTGCGAGCGCACCGAGGCCGGCGCCGACCTCGAGCCGGTACTCGTCGAGCAGTCGGCCGCGGACCCTGGCGTCGTCGATGCCGGCCGGCACCCGGATGACGTTGAGCTGCGGCAGCCTTTCGGTCTCGGGCACCGCCAACTCGAGCCCCATGGCCTCGAACCCGGCGCGGAGCGCGTGGTGGTAGCGGAGATGGCGTTGCCACGAAGCCTCGAGCCCCTCCTCGTGCAGGATCACCAACGCCTCGTGGAGGCCGTACAGGGCGTTGACCGGTGCGGTGTGGTGGTAGGTGCGCTGGCCCTCGCCGCCCCAATATCCCATCACCAGATCCATGTCCATGAACCAGCTCTGGATCCGGCTGGAACGGCTGCGGATCCGCTTCACCGCGCGATCGCCGAAGCTGACGGGTGACAGCCCCGGGGTGCACGACAAACACTTCTGGCTGCCGGAGTAGACGGCGTCGATCCGCCACTCATCCACCAGCAGCGGTACCCCGGCGAGGGAGGTCACCGCGTCGACGATGGCGAGGCAGCCGTGGTCGTGCGCCAGATCGACCAGCGTCTCGACGTCGGAGCGAGCGCCGGTCGAGGTCTCGGCGTGAACGAATGCCAACAGCGACGCCTCCGGGTGGGCCGCGAGGGCCGCGTCCACCTTGCCGGGATCCACCGCGCGCCCCCACGGGTCCTCGACGACAACCGCCGTCGCGCCGCAGCGCTCGACGTTCTCCCGCATGCGGCCGCCGAAGACGCCGTTGATGCAGACGATCACGGTGTCGCCGGGCTCGACGAGGTTGACGAAGCAGGTCTCCATGCCGACCGAGCCGGGACCGGACACCGGCATGGTGAGCGGGTTGACCGTGCGAAAGGCCGAACGCAGCAACTCCTTGACCTCGTCCATGAAAGCGACGAAACGCGGATCGAGGTGGCCGAGGGTCGGCCGCGCCATCGCCTCGAGGACGCGAGGCGAGACGTCGGAGGGACCGGGTCCCATGAGCGTGCGCTGCGGGGGATGAAACGACGTGGCCATGGTCGACACCTCCGGTGGCGGCATCCTACCAGTCGCGGTCCGGGACCGTCGCCGCTGTTTGACAGCGAGCCTACAATGAGAGCTGCTGAAGGAGGCTGACATGCTCAGATTGCAGCGCGTGGTATGGCTCGCGATCGCGGTCGTGGTCGCCGGTACGCTTCCGGCCCACCAGGGTGAGGCCCCGGTGCCCCACCCGCGGGAGGTTCTCGGTTTCGAGCCAGGCGCCGACCGGGAGCTGATGGACTACGGCCAGCTCGTGGACGTGATGCAGCGGTTGGCGGAGGCCTCGCCGCGCATCGAGATGCGCACGGTGGGTGAGTCACCGCTCGGCCGGACGATGTACGTGGCGTTCATCTCGTCGCCCGCGAACCTCGCCCGCCTCGACGAGCTGCGGGAGATCAACCGCCGCCTCGCGCTCGATCCGGACCTCGGCGCCGACGAGCGCGAGCAGCTCGTCAAGGAGGGGCGCGTGTTCGTGATGGAGACCTTGTCGATGCACTCGGGGGAGGTGGGCCCGAGCCAGTCGCTGCCGATCTTCGCCTACCGGATGGCAACCGCTGATGACGCCGAGTTGGTGGAGGCGCTCGATAACGTGGTGCAGATGTTCGTGCTCTGCCACAACCCCGACGGAATGGACATGGTGGTGGAGCACTACCGCAGGTACCTCGGGACGCCGTACGAGGGCTCGTCGCTGCCGGGCGTCTATCACAGGTACGTCGGCCACGACAACAACCGCGACTTCGTCGCCCTCACCCAGGAGGACACGCGGGTCATCTCGCGGCTCTACAGCACCGAGTGGTATCCGCACGTGCTGGTCGAGAAGCACCAGATGGGTTCCACCGGGCCCCGCTATTTCGTGCCGCCAAACCACGACCCGATCGCACAGGTCATCGACGAAGGGCTGTGGAACTGGTCGGCGGTTTTCGGGGCCGAGCTGCGGCGCGACATGGCGGACGACGGCCTGCAGGGCGTGGCCAGCAACTGGTTGTTCGACGACTACTGGCCGGGGTCGACCGAGACCTCGCATTGGAAGAACGTCATCAGCTTCCTGACCGAGGCGGCGAGCTGCCGGCTCGCGACGCCAATCTTCGTCGAGCCGACCGAGCTCACGGTGCGGGGCAAGGGCCTGTCAGAGTACAAGAAGGGCGTCAACATGACCGACCCATGGCCGGGCGGCCGCTGGGGGCTCTCCGAGATCGTGGCCTACGAGCTTTCGACCATGTCCTCGATTCTGCGGACGGCATCCCGTCACCGCCGCGCGATCCTCGAGCACCGCAACCACCTCTGCCGGGAGGAGGTCGAGAAGGGTCGGAGCCAGCCGCCCTTCTACTACGTGCTGCCCTCGCGCCAGCACGACCCCGGCGCGGTCATCGAGCTGGTGGAGCTGCTCGACGAGCACGGAATCGAGCTGTACCGGCTCGGGGGGACGGTCACGGTCGGAGACACGGCGCTCTCGGAGGGCGACATCGTGGTGCCGCTGAGCCAGCCGTACCGGCCCTTCGTCAAGGAGGTGATGGAGCGCCAGCGCTACCCGGAGCGCCACTACACCCCTGACGGCGAACTGATCCGGCCGTACGACATCACCAGCTGGTCGCTGCCGCTGCACATGGGTGTGCGAGCACTCCAGATCGACACCCGTTCCGACGAGCTCGACCGCCACCTGCAGCCGCTGGAACCCGGCTCGCTGCGCCGCGTGACGGAGGTGCCCGGGGGCGCCTGGGCGCTGGTCTACCCGTGCACCAGCAACCAGGCCTACCGTGCGGCTTTCACCGCCCTCGCGGAAGGCATGGAGGTCAGGCGGCTGACCGGCGGCTTCGAGCACGGTGGGGACCAGCTGCCGCCCGGCAGCTTCGTCATCCTGACCGGTGGTGCGCCGGCCGGGGCGGTCGAGAGGGTGGCGGCGAGCTCGGCGATCGAGCCGCGCGTCCTCGACTCCGAGATCATGGTCCCGACGTCGAAGCTGCGCCGGCCGCGGGTGGCATTGGTGGAAACCTGGTTCCACGACATGGACGCCGGTTGGACCCGCTACCTCTTCGACAGCTACGGCGTCGAGTACACGGTGCTCCATCCTGAAGACGTCGAGGACGCGGGGCTGGCGCGCAACTTCGACGTGGTGGTGTTCCCGGCTGCGAGCCATGACGTGCTCACGAAGGGCAAGTACAAGCGCGGCGACCGCTACGTCGTCAACGACTTTCCGCCCGAGTACCGGAAGCCGATCTCGAAGCGGGGCCTGGCGCGGCTGACCGAGTTCATCCTGGGCGGCGGCGTGGTCGTGTCATGGGGCGGATCGGCGGGCCTGTTCACTGATGGCCTGGCGGCGACCGGCGGCGATGATGAGAACGGCGAACGCCTGGATCTCCCGGTGCGTGACGCGACCGAATCCGCCGACGACAAGGGGCTGATGGTTCCGGGGGCCTTCCTCGCCGTCGACTTTCTCGAGGGGCACCCTGTGACTTTGGGCATGCCGAGGCAGGGCGGGGCGTTCTCGCGTGGGCGGCCGGTGCTGGCAACGTCGATTCCGAGCCTCGACACCGACCGCCGGGTGGTGGCCGTCCACCCCGATCGCGAGCTGTTGCTCAGCGGCTACCTGGAGGGGGAGAAGGCGCTGCGCAACCGGCCCGCCGCGGTCTGGGTGCGGGCGGGAGAGGGCCAGATCGTCCTGTTCGGGTTTCGGCCCCAGTTTCGCGGCTCGACTCCGGCGACCTTCAAGCTGGTCTTCAACTCCTTGCTGCTGCCTCGGCTCGGGGACTCGCCCTGAGCAAACGGATCTCGAGCGCCGCGCGGACGAGTACATGGTCAACCCTTTTGGAGTGCAGACCGATGCCATCAACGACGACGTCCGCGGCCACGCGGCCCGCCGACGGGTACCAGGTCGAGATCGGGATCCCATTCGACCCGATCCGTTTCCAAAGTGGCGAGGGGCCGCAGGTCCGGGGCCTCGACACCGTTCGGTCGTACCCGCGGAATCAGCGCCACCACATCGGGCTCTTCCCGCGGCAGCGCGGAGCCGACAGCTCTCTCGGCCAGGAGCGCAAGATCATCGGTTTCGCGGGCGCTCGGGGGTGCTGATCCTGAGGCAGACGAAGAAGCCGACGAGCGCGATCGTCCCGGCGAGGATGAAGACCCAGCGAAAACCGAAGGCCTCCCAGAGATATCCGGAGAGCACCGGCAAGGTCATGGCCACCGCGTGGTCGATGGTGATGCCCATCGAGATGGTCGGCGTGATATCGGCGGGGTCTTCGGCGATCTTCTTGAGGTAGGTGGTGCGGGCGACGCGGAGCGCGAACAGAATCATGTCGAGCACGTAGGCCGCGTACCGTGCCACGAGCACCCAGTGACCGGACAGCAGGTCGCCGGCGAAGGCATAGGTGAGGCAGATCGCCAGCAGCAGGAGCTCGTCGGCCGCCAGCACGGTGCGCTCGCCGAGCCAGTCGATGACCTCCCCGAGCAAGGGACGCAGCACGACGGCGAGCGCCGCACCGATGAAATAGAGGAGGGCGATGGTGCCGACCGTGACGCCGTGCAGCTCGATCAGCACCCACGCACCGAAGGCGAGGAAGATCTGCTTGCGAATGCCGAACAGGGCCGAGATGGCGTAGAAGAGCCGGTACCGCGGCTTGTAAACGAGGCGGCGGGACGGGGGGTCGCCGGTGCCGATGCCGAGCCTTGCGTAGAGAACGCCGGCCGCCACGGCGCTCGCGGCAGCCAGCGCGTAAAAGAGCGAGAATCGGTCCCCGTAGATCCGCGCGAGCACGTAGACGGCGCCGACACCGATGATGGTGCCGAGGTTGCGGGCGCCTCCGAACTGACCCAGCCGGCGCCCCTCCCGTCCGCCGGCGGCCAACTTGAGCCCGATCGGACCCTCGACTGCAAAGATGATGTGGTCGCCCAGCGACCACACGATGATGAAGAGCACGAGCGCCGCGTGGGCCGGGGCGAGGTAGCCGAGCCCGAGCGCGCCGACAGCGGACAGCAGCATCGCCGCCGCCGCCATCTGGGTCTCCCGGAACACCGTCAGCATCGCGCCTGAGACGAGGATGATCAAGAAGCCGGGAAGCTCGCGCGGAAACTCGAGCCAGCCGCGAGCCTCGGCTCCGAGATGGTGGACCTCGGCCAGGTAGTTGTTGAGGGTCGCGGCGAAGATCCCCGATGCCGCGCCGAAGAAGAGGGTCGCGCCGAGGGCGCGGTAGAGATCTCGATGCGGTTGCATGGTCCTCCGTTCCTCGCAGCCCGCCGGGCATTGTACGCGGGATCGTCGCCGTGGCTGCGGGAATGCAGGCCTGGAATCGGAACAACCGGCCGGCCCGGGAGGTTGTGGCGGTGGGATCTGATGTGAAGCATCTCGCCGCGACGTTCGTCATGCTGGCTGCGCCGATCGTGCTCGTCCTCGGTCCGGCCTCGGCCGCAGAGCCGGAGCAACCCCGGCCGGAGGTGATCGCCGAGGACGAGAACGGTCGCGTGTGGGCGGTCCTGACGCTGACCGCGCAGCGCCTCGACCAGCCATACCTGCCGATCGTGGTTGGGGTTCAGAACAACGCCAAGAATCCGGTCACCCTCGACCGCGACAGTTTCCGGCTGCGTGACCTCGACGGGCTTGTCTACGTCATGCCGTCGGTCAGGGACTGGCGGCGGGACTACGGCAAGATGGTGCTCGACCGCCGTATGATGTCCACTGGGGGAATCCCGTGGCGGGTCTGGTACTCGAGCCGCAAGCTGGGCCCCACCAACTTCTTCCCGGATCTCCAGACCGGTCGCGGCAACGTGCTGCGCGACAGCGTCACCTTGCGACGAGGGTACGGCATGGTCGACCTCCTGTACTTCGAGCGGCCCCGAGACCTGTCCGCGGGCCGCCCGTTCTTCCTCGAGGTCTGGGGCAAGGGGTGGGAAGGCCGGATCCGGCTGCGGCTGGTGCTCTCCTGACCTCCCGCCACGTCGCGCTTGTATCGTAGTTTCACAAACAGTACAATGACGCCGGTCCGGGTCGCCGCGGGAACGGGGCGCTGCCGGGCCGGCATCGATTCAGTTCCCTCATCCACGGCGGCGGTCCGGAGAGTGATGCCGCTGCCGCCAGAGCGAGCGCGAGGAGGATGTGATGGCGCGAGTTCAACCGTTCAGGGGATGGCGCCCCCGGCCGGATCTGTGCGCCGAGGTCGCGAGCCCCCCCTACGACGTGGTGTCCACCCCGGAGGCGCGGGAGATGGCAGCCGGCCGGCCACTGTCGTTTCTTCACGTGGTCAAGCCCGAGATCGACCTCGAGCCCGGCGTTGACGTCTACGCGCCAAAGGTTTACGCCAAGGGGGCCGAGAATCTCCGGCGGTTGATGCACGAAGGCGTCCTGCTGCGGGACGACGAGCCGTCCCTCTACCTCTACAGGCAGCGGATGGGTGACCACGTCCAGACCGGCCTGGTGGCCGGGGCGAGCGTCGACGAGTACGAAGCGGATCTGATCAAGAAGCACGAGCACACGCGTCCGGTCAAGGAGGATGACCGCACGCGGCACATCGACGCCCTCGACGCCAACACCGGTCCGGTCTTCCTGACCTACCGGGCCCGGCCCGAGATCGACGCCCTGGTCGAGCGTCTGACCGCCGCCGAGCCGGCCTACGACTTCATCGCCGACGACGGCATCCAGCATGTTCTGTGGGTCGTCGACGGTCCCGCCGAACGGGACGCCTTGGTTGGGGCCTTCGCGTCGGTACCCGAGCTCTACGTGGCCGACGGCCACCACCGCTCGGCCGCGGGAACGAGGATCCGGGCCCTCCGTCGCGAGGCAAACCCGGACCACCACGGCGATGAAGCCTACAACTACTTCCTGTCGGTGATCTTCCCCGACAACCAGATGAAGATCCTCGACTACAACCGGATCGTCAGGGACTTGAACGGGCTCACCGACAAGCAATTCCTGGAGGCGGTGTCCGGGGCGTTCGAGGTGGACGAGACGGGCGATGACGGCCGCCCCGCGACGGCTCGGGAGTTCGGCATGTTCCTGCGTGGCCGATGGTATCGCCTGCGGGCACGAGCCGCAGGCGTGCCGGAGGACGACCCCGTCAACCGGCTCGACGTGGCAATCCTGCAGAACAACCTGCTGGCCTCGGTTCTCGGAATCGGCGATCCACGCTCGGACGAGCGCATCGATTTCGTGGGCGGGATCCGTGGCCTGAAGGAGCTCGAGCGTCGAGTCGAGTCCGGGGAGTGGGCAGTCGCCTTCGCCCTCTATCCGACATCCATCGACCAGCTCTTCGCGGTTGCCGACTCCGGACTCGTGATGCCGCCGAAGTCGACCTGGTTCGAACCCAAGCTGCGTTCCGGCCTGATCGTCAGGCCGCTCGAAGACTGAGACGAGGGGGAGCCATGAAGATTCTCATTTCCGATGCATTCGACCCATCGTTGCCCGGCAAGCTGGAGGCGTTCGGCGAGGTGACCAGTGACAAGGACCGGCTGCCCGAGGTCGACGTGGTGCTGGTGCGCTCGAAGACCAAGTGCACCCGGGAATACATCGATCAGGCCAAGAACCTGCGCCTGATCATCCGCGGCGGCGTCGGTCTCGACAACATCGACGTCGAGTACGCGCGCTCGAAGGGCATCCAGGTGTTCAACACCGCGCAGGCGTCAGCGGTGGCGGTAGCCGAGCTGGCCTTCGCGCTCATGATCGCGGTGCCGACGCGGCTGGTGGAGGGGCACGAGGGCATGAAACAGCGGAGTTGGCTGAAGAAGGAGCTCAAGCGGACCGAGCTGATGGGCAAGACGCTCGGCCTGATGGGGGCCGGCAACATCGGAACCGAGCTCGCACGGCGGGCGATCGCATTCGGGATGCGCGTGATCGCCTACGATCCGCTGCTCAAGAGCCATGAGTGCGTGGACCTTGTGAATCTCGACGAGCTCTTCGCGCAATCTGATTTCATTTCGCTTCACGTTCCTCTCACCGACAGCACAAAGGGGATGATCAACTCCGAGACCGTCGCCAACATGAAGGACGGAGTCGTGATCGTGAACACCGCGCGCGGGGGCTGCGTGGTCGAAAAGGACGTGGTGGCGGCTCTCGGTTCGGGCAAGCTGCGCGCGTACGCGACCGACGTCTACGAGTGCGACCCTCCGGACCAGTCGTGCCCGCTCTACGACGCCCCGAACGTGATCATGACACCGCACCTCGGAGCCTCGAGCCGGGAGAATATGTTGCGGATCGGCGACGTCGTGGTGAGAATTCTCGAGGACTTCGTCCAGCAGACCGCCTGAGGAGGGTGTGATGAGCCGAATCTGGAACTTCTACGCCGGTCCCGCCACGCTGCCGAGACCCGCCCTCGAGCGAGCCGAAGCCGAGATCCCCGACTGGGAGGGCACCGGGATGTCGGTGATGGAGACGTCGCACCGATCGCCCGAATATGACGCCGTCCACCATCAGGCGATGGACCTCGTGGCCGAGCTGCTCGGTCTCGACGACGACCATCAGGTGCTGTTCATCCAGGGCGGCGCGTCACTTCAGTTCGCGATGCTGCCGATGAACTTCATTCCCGAAGGTGGGTCCGCGGATTACGTCAACACCGGAACCTGGTCGACCAAGGCGCTCAAGGAGGCGAAGATCGTGGCGCGCGGGCGTACCGCGGGCTCGAGCGAGGATGACGGGTTCACACGCATCCCGGCGGCAGGCGACTGCGACTTCGACCCGGATGCGGCGTACGTCCATATCACCTCGAACAACACGATCAAGGGGACCCAATATCACGATTTCCCGGACACCGGGTCGGTCCCGCTGGTCGCCGACATGTCGTCGGACTTCATGTGGCGACCCTTCGACGCCAACCGCTTCCACCTCATCTACGCCGGTGCCCAGAAGAACATCGGGCCCGCGGGCGTGACCGTTGTGGTGCTCCGGAAATCGTGGCTCGACACGGCCAACCAGCGCCTCCCCAGCATGCTCTCGTACGCGACCTACGCCGCCAAGGAGTCGCTCTACAACACACCGCCAGTTTTCGCGATCTACATGGTCCGCAACGTCCTCCAGTGGGTGAAAGAGGAGGGTGGGCTGCGCGCGATGGAGGAGCGCAACCGGGCCAAAGGCGGCCGCCTGTACGACGTCATCGCCACCCATCCGGACTTCTACCGCTGCCCGGTCGAGGAGGGGAGCCGCTCGTTCATGAACGTCGTCTTCCGGTTGCCGTCCGAGGAGCTGGAGGCACGTTTCGTCTCCGACGCCAAGGCTGCGGGGATGGTGGGACTCAAGGGCCACCGATCGGTCGGTGGCTGCCGCGCATCGATCTACAACGCGATGCCGATCGAGGGGGTCGAGACCTTGGCCGGGTTCATGGAGCGCTTCGCCGCGGACCACGGTTGAGCGCGAGCCCGCCCGGCCGGTGGGCTACCATGGCGGCCGTGAAACGTCTCATCATCGCCGACGCCCACGTCGGCCAGGCCGACGGAGATGTGGAGGCCATGATCGCCCTGATCCGGTCGGCGGTCGCCGCCGGCTGCGGCGAGATCGTCTACCTCGGCGACGGCTTCCAGTATCTGATCGGCATGTCCAAGTTCTGGACCGCCCCGGTTCGGGAGGTCGTGGCGGCCTGGCGTGAGCTGCGGCGAACGGAGGGGACGCGGGTGGCGATCGTGGAGGGCAACCGTGACTTCTTCCTCGATGCGCCCGAGCTCGCGGCGGAGATCGACTGGAGCGGTCGCCGGCTCGAGTTCACCTCCGGCGGCATTCGATTCAGACTCGACCACGGCGACCTCGTCAACCGCCGCGACCTTCGGTACCGCTTCTGGTCGCGGCTTTCCAAATCGACGCCCGCGCGGATCTGGGCGAGGCTGCTGCCGCAATCGGTGGCTGTAGCGATCGTCCGCACCATGGAGGCCCGGCTCGCCGAAACCAACCGCAAGTTCCGCTACACCAAACCCCTCCACGATCTCAGGCGCTCGGCGCGGTCGGCGTGGGACGCCGGTATCGACGTCGTGTTCTGGGGGCACTTCCACTCCACATGGCGGACCACCGAGGGCGACCGGGAGGCTCTGATCATTCCGGCGTGGCTCGAGTGCCGCACGGCGGTGCTGGTGGACGGGGATGGCGGCTGGCGGTTGGTGGACCAGCAGCTGTGTCCGACCTCGTGGCCGGTACCGGAGATACAATAAGAGGCAGCATGCGGGGAGGACAGACGGAATGACATCAATGGTGCTGCCGGGACCGCGCACGAGCTTCCGCAGCTCGGTGACGCTGCCGACGTCGAAGAGCTTGACCAACCGCGCCCTGATCGCCGCCGCCGTGGCCGACGGTGGGATCGTGACCTCGCCGCTCGACTGCGATGACACCCGGGCGCTGGCCGCCGCGCTCACCACCGCCGGCTGGAAGGTCGACTGGGGACGGGAGCTCGAGGTCGGAGGTCGAACCCTCCCCGAGGGTGCTGTCCGGATCGACATCGGCGATTCGGGTACCGGCGCTCGGTTGCTCCTCGGCCTGCTCGCGGCGAGCCCCGGGCGTTACGAGCTCGACGGCAGTCCCCGCCTGCGGGAACGGCCGATGGCGCCCCTGGTGGAGACCCTGCGGTCCCTGGGTGCGGAGATCGCGACCGAGAACGGGCGGCTGCCGATGTCCATCGAGGGACGCGAAATGAAGGGCGGACAGGCGACGATCAGACCGCAGGTGTCCTCTCAATTCGTGACCTCGCTGGTGCTGGCGGCGCCCCTCATGAAGCAGGGGATCGACCTTCAGGTGGTGGGCGAGCTGCCCTCCGCACCCTACCTGGATCTCACCGAAGACGTGCTGCGGTCGTTCGGTGGCGGCGTCATCGTCGACAACGACCGCCGGTGGTGGCGGGTCGCCCCCGGTCCGTTGCGCCTGGCGTTGTACGAGGTCGAGGGCGACTGGTCGGCGGCCGCCATGATGATGGCGGCCGCGGCGATCGCCGGTGGTCAGGTCGAGATGGGGCCCCTGGATGCGGTCAGCCGCCAGGGCGACCGCGCGATCCTCGATGTCTTGACCGCGGCCGGGCTCGGCGCCGACTGGAGGCAGAACTACCTCGCGGCCAGGGGGCCGGTGAGGTCGGCTGTGGTCGCCGACCTCAAGCAGACGCCGGACCTGTTTCCGCCGCTGATGGTGGTCGCGGCCTGTGCGCCTGCCGGCTCTCGATTGACCGGGCTGGAGAACCTGCAGCACAAGGAGAGTGATCGCCTGACGGTGATGGTGCGGAATCTGGGACGACTGGGGGCGGGTCTCACCGTCCGCGAGTCCGAGATCGAGGTCCACTCGCCGATGCGGCCCACTCCCGGTCCGTCGCCGCGGGTGACCTCGGCCGGTGATCACCGGGTGGCGATGGCGATGGCGGTGGCTGCGCTGGCGGTCGGACCGCTCGAGCTCGACGACCCCGAGTGCGTCAGCAAGTCGTTTCCGGACTTCTGGAGCACCTGGGAGAAGCTGGTCGGGCCCGGCGAGGGATGAGGCTGCCCGAGCCCGCCGCGCTGCTCGTGGAGCACCCGGCGGTGCCGGTCCCGGAGATCGGCGACGGCCACCCGACCCTGGCACCGGTGGGCGAGCCGCTCGCCGGTGTACGTCTCGGCCGCCTCGATCGGTACCGCATCGCAGTCCAGTTGACGGCTGCAGCGGCACTGCTGGCCGAGTTCGACCTCTGGATCGGCCGACGCGGTTTCCGCGAGGCCGTGGTCATCCGCTCCCATGACGGAGTTCAGGCCCGCCTGGGTGGATATCCGGTATCGTTGACGCGCGTGGCGGCGCGCCTCGGCGGGGGACAGGCCGCCGCGGAAACCATGCGCCGTTCGGTCATCGAGTCGATCGCCGAAGTCGCCGGACTGAGGCCGGCCGCGATCGACGTCGAGCGGGGTGAGCCGGGCCTGTTCCTCTCCCGGGCTCTCGCCCGTCAGCTTGCCGACCTGCCGCGCCCGCTCGATCCCTCGACCGCCCGCAGCCTGTGGTTGCTGCGATGGGACCCGGTGCCGCCGCCGGAGCAGGGGGCCACCAGCTACTGGGATGTTCCACGACCGGCGCTCGCCCGCCGTCTGGCTGTGAGCCTGTGGGCGGCTTTCCGCAGGCGCGGATCTTCGGCCCTTGTGCGAGAGGCAGGAAATGCACGCGGGCTGCCGCTCCCGGTGGGGGACGGTGGAAGCGGGCTCCTGATCCTGGCCGGAGAGTTCGGCCCCCGCGAGCTGGCTGCGCTGTCGCGGTGGACGCGGGCCGGGGGTGGCAGCGCGGTTGCGATCGGCCGGTTTCCGCCCGGGTGGCATCCGCCTGCGCCGCCGGGCGTCGATGGCGAGCACCTTGGACGCCACCTGGTGGTGGCCGGCCCGGATCCCGAGGCGTCGCGAAAGGCCGTCGACCAGCGCAACGGCCGCTTCGATCCGCTCGACGAGAGCGACCGCTTGGCTTTGACGGCAGCCGCCCGTCGTCTTTTCGAATCTCCCGCGCCCGCCGGAATCTCGGTCGGGGACCGAGGGCCGAGCGATCGACTGGAGGAGATCCTGCGGCTGGATCCAGACGGGCTGCCGCCCGCCTTCGTGGCTCTCCACTGCGGGCTGACGCTCGGCGAGCTGGAGCAGGCGGCGGCGGGTCTCGAGGTCATCACCGGCCGCGCACGGTGGCGCCTCCCCCAGCCGGGAGTGATGCGCTCCGGCCCGCTCCACGGCACGGTCGCAGATCTGTATCCCGAAGAGGATCCGCGGCGGCTGCTTCACCAGGCGTTGGCATCCGGCGATACCGACAACCTGGCGTCGTGGGCCCGGGACCGGCTGAATGGCCTGGACGGTGCCACGGTTCGCGACCTGCTGGTGACCGCCGATCCTACCGCGCTCGGGCCCCGGCTCGCGGCCCTGGCTTCCGAGTCCTGCCTCTCGGTCCTGGATCTCTCCGGCGCCAGGGCCATGTGCTCGGGCGCCGCCGATGCCGACCGTCCGGCACTGGAGGGCTGGATCGGCTGTCTCGACCGTCGGGCCGATACCTGGTTCGTGGATCAGGATACGGTGGAAGCCGCTGGTGCGGACCGGGTGGCCGCGGAGATCGCAGCGCGGCAGTTGCTGCTGCGCAGTCGTCGCGGTGACGCGGCCGCTGCCGCCGCGATGCGCTCTCAGCTTCGCGGGCGCTTGAAGAAGCTCTCGGGACCTTTGCACAGACGTCTCGAGATCGACCTCGCGGCGATCGACACGCCCGAGCGGCTACGAGACCGTGGCTGGCGCCGGGAGATCGCGGGCGGTCATCCTGAGCTCGTGGGCCGGATCATGTACCGGTGCGCCCTGCACCTGGTCGACTCCGGACGCCCCCGCAGCGCGGTTCGAATGCTTGCACGTCTGCTCGACGAGGAGCTTGGCCCGGGACGGTGTGGGGTGATCGAGAACGATCTCGGCGCGGCCTCGATCGCCGCCGGCTGGAGCCGGCGCGCGGAGCTTCACCAGCTGCGTGCGCTCCGCCTGCTGCAGGCCGCCGGGTTCCGCCACGCGACGCGGATCGCGGTCTTCAACCTGGCGGTGGCCGATGTGGACCAGCTTCGGGTCCGGCAGGCAGAGGAGCGCCTGCAGCTGCTCGCCGCGGGGGAGGCCGACAGCCTGTTCGTCACCGGGGAGTTCTGCCGGCTCGCGCTGGCAGTCGGCGACGAGGCGCGGTTTCGGACGCTGCTCGACGAGTTCAAGACGATGGCCGACGTCGGCAGCCCCGCGGTCGGGGAAGGGCTGGCCCTGTTGCAGGGCGCGGCTGAGGTGCTGGAGGGTCGCTTCGATGAGGCGAGGCGCCACCTCGCAGCGGGCGGACTGGAGGGACGTGTCTGGACCACGCTGGTGGACGCGATGGAGGGGCGCGAGCCGACAACTGTCGATGACGATGCGTGGGGAGTGGCCGTGGCGGCGAGGTGCGTGGAGGCGGCTTCGACCGAGCCGGCCGGGGATCCCGAGGTCGGCAGGACGGGTTCCGCTGCGAAGGCTCTGGCGGTGGCGTTGGCGCAGCGGGTCGGCGGCAGCGCGGTATCGATCGACCCGGGTGTTCGGGTGCGTGCCGTTGACGCGCTGCGCGCGGCCGGTCTCCACGGGTGGGCCGAGCGGCTGTGCGAGCAGGGACGGTCGGATGTGGTCGCCGCGATGGCGCGGGTGGTGGAGAAGGGATCATGGTCTGACCTCGATCGGAAGCTGGCGGAGCCGCTGGTGCAGAGCCTCGGCGTGACCGGCCTCGAGGTGCGAGACGGGAGGTCCGGCGACGTTCTGTGGCACCACGGAACAGGAGGCACCGGTACCGAGGTCCGTTCCGGCAGCGTCGTGCTGGTTCCTCTCGGTGGCGAGGTGACCGACGACCCCGCCTGGACCCTCGTCAAGGGCCTGGTGGCTGTCTTCGCGCCGGCGAGGCCGGACGAGGCGGATGACGACGACGGAGGCGACACCGGCTTTGCAGGTGCCTCGGCCGGCGCCCGGACGGTCCGCCGGGATCTCAGGTCCCTCGGGCCGAGCCACCTCCCGATCGTGATCCTCGGCGAGACCGGAGTCGGCAAGGAAGTGGCGGCGCGGGCACTCCACCGGCTCTCCGGGCGCCGGGGCTCGTTCGTGGCCGTCAACGTCAACGCGATTTCATCGAGTCTGCTGGAGTCCGAGCTTTTCGGTTCGGTTCGCGGCGCGTTCACCGGGGCCGATCGCTCCCGCCGGGGTCTGGTGATGGCGGCAGACGGGGGCACCCTGTTTCTGGACGAGATCGGCGACCTCGATCCGCCGCTGCAGGTCAAGCTGTTGCGGTTTCTGGAGAGCCGGGAGGTCCGGCCGGTCGGCGCCGATGGCGTCGTGGCGGTCGACGTGCGAATCCTCTCCGCCACCAACCGTGACCTCGAAGCGCGGGTTCGAGAGGGGCGTTTCCGCCACGACCTCTATTACCGACTGGCGATGTGTCCGCTCGTCATCCCCCCGTTGCGCGAGCGTCGCGACGACATCAGCCTCCTCGCCGAACGGTTCGAGCGCGACGCAGTCCGCCTCCACGGGCTACAGCCGGTGCGGTGGTCGGCGGAGGCGAAAGCGGCGCTCGGCCGCTACCACTGGCCGGGCAACGCACGCGAGCTCCAGAAGGCGGTCGAGGTGGCGATGGTACGGGCTGACGGCGGAGTCGTGCGGAGCGATCACCTCCCGATCGGAACGTCGCCGGAGGGCCCGGTCAAGGCGTGGGACGAGGCACAGCGGGACTTCCGAATCGCCTATCTGACCGCCGCCCTGCGCCGTCACGGCGGCAACCGGAGTGCGACCGCTCGCGAACTCGGGATCTCGCGCCAGGCGCTGCTGTACCATCTCCGGCAGCTCGGCCTCCAGAATCCGGGGATGGCGTGACGCCAAAAAAAGTGCGGGCCGGAGCCCGCAGGAGGAAGGAGGAGGTATGATGTCGTATACCAGGTCGTTGTGTGCCCGGCACTCGGCGAACACGCAAAGGGCATGCCAGAATTTCAGACTGCGGTGAATTTCTCTTGCGAGACGGTCTCCCGACCCTCCGAAAGCACCTGCGCGATCTTCGCGAGCGAGGCGATCCCGAGGTCCACGATCGGGTCGACCTGCGAGCCTGGACAGGTCTCGGCATCGGTGGCGTTGCCGACCTGCTGATCCGATGTCGCAGTGCTGACGGGCTCCAGCGGGTTCTCGACCTGCTTGCCGCCCACGGTCTGCGATGGCTCGTGCTCGGCGCCGGCAGCCGGCTGGTGCCGCCGAACGCCGGGCTCAGAGTGCCGGTCATCACTCTTGCCGGCCAGCTCGCACTGTGGGAGCTCGACCTCGACGGTGCGGTCGCCGGAGGCGGTGCCAACCTGGCACAGGTGTCCCACGCCGCGGCACGAACCGGCATCTCCGGCCTCGATCGGCTGATGGCGGAGAGTGGTTCGGTGGGCGGGGCTGCCTGGGCGACGAGCGCGGGGGCCGGGACCCTCGACGGATTGCTCGACTGGGTCGACCTCGCGCGCCCCGGGGCGCCGATAGAGCGGGTGGCGCTCTCCCCGAGACCGCGCGGCACGGCTGAACTGCGGCTGGCGATGGAGCGGCGGATCATCGTACGCGCCCGGCTGCACCTGGCGGCGTCTTCCCAACCCACTGGATCGTCCGGGCCGACCAGAGCTCCATCCCGCCCGCCCCGCCAGCCACGATGCGCCGGCCCCGCCTTCCTGCCGGCGGAGGGCGTGCCGGCCGAAGAGTTGTTGGAGCGCGCGGACTGCGGCAACCTGGCGGTCGGTGGCGTGCGTTTGTCGAACCACGACCTCAACCTCATGACGACAGCGAGGTCGTCGCGCGCCGACGAGGTCCGCCAGCTCGTGCGCTTGATCCGACAGCGGGTCGCGGAGCGAACCGGCCGCGAGATCGTGACCACCCTCTGCTTCGTCGATAAGGACGGGCGGGCGGTGGAGCCGTGACGGTGCGCCGACGCCGCCTGCAGTGGATCGCGGCCGCGCTCCTCGCCGCCTTCGTGGCATCGGTCGACACGATGGGATGGCTCGGTTGGATGGCGGTTGCCGGCACGGCTTCGGTCAACCCCGAGGCGGGTGCGCTGGCCCTCGCCGCAAACCCGTTGGCGGCGCTGCCGTCGTTCGTCCACCGGGCCCGGCGGCTGGCGGTCCGGGATCTCGGCGGTGCGTCCCGTGAGACCGTCGTGCTTGGGCTCGCGCGGCTGGGACGATTGCAGGCGCTGTGGATGCCGACCGACCCGGCCGGTTTCACGCACCTTTCCCATGCCGCGATTCTGGGAGACCGCCCGTCCGAGGCCGTCGCACGCATCGACCGGGCGGTGGCGCTGGATCCGCTGTCGCCTTCGCTGCGCCGGCTGCGAGCGCTGGTGCTGCTCTACGTCGGGGCCCTCGACCGCGCGATCGAGGATCTGGTGGTCGCCTACGCGGTGGCGCCCGGACTGCGATCGCCGCCGGTGGAGCTGGCGCCGGAGGACCAGGGCCGGGTCCGACGCTGGGGTCTCGAGCTTCGTGGCTCGCTCTACCCGCGGCGCCGGGTTCAGACAGCCCTCGAGCTGGCGCGTTCGTTGCGGGCCGACGGAGAGCGCGACCGCGCGGCAGCGGTCCTCGAACCGCTCCGAGGTCACCCCGAGATCGTGATCCAGCGGGCCGCCTGGGCGCTGGAGGCGGGAGAGTCGCGGAGCGCACTCGCGAGTCTCGAGGCGCTGGCGCAGGACAGACGTATCCCGCGCGCCCTGCGGGCGCGTTCCTGGTCGTTGATCGCTGTTGCCCGCGACGGCCTCGGGGACAGCGACGGGGCGCTCGAGGCCGCCCGCGCGGCCATCGCGCTCGAGCGGACGTCGCCCGCGCCGTACGTGACGCTGTCAGCCCTGGCGCTGCGTCGCGGCGATCACGAGGAGGCACTCGACCACCTGCGCCGGGCGTGGGGCATGGCGCCTGCGGATGTCGGGCTCCTGCACCGGATCGCGGCGGTGGCGCTGCAGGCCGGTCGCCAAGCCGACGGTTTGCTGGCGCTCGAACGAGCGGTCGAGATCGAGCCCGACGAGCCCCGCCACGTCGCAGCGTTGGCAAGTGTGCAGCTCGAAACCGGTCGCTTCGCCGAGGCGGCGGTCACACTGTCCCGCGGACTCGACCGATTTCCCGCAGATCCCGAGCTGCTGCGGCTGGCAGAGCGCTTGCGTCGCGAGGTCGATCGACGGTAAAGGCTCGTGCTCGAGTCTCTGACCACCGCGTGAACCGAGCCACCAGGACACGGAGACCCCAAGAAGACAGATGCTGCGGCGAGCGCGGCATCGTCAGGATCCTGGTGGGTTGGTGTCTTGTTGGTTCGAGAGTCGGTTCCCGATCAGCCTTCGGGCTCGCGATCGTCGAATCTCCCGGGCCGGGCGCGAGCTGCCCACTCCATCTGGCGGCAGATCCCGCGCACGATCTTGACCTCGTTGTCGGTGATGCCCGCGCGGCCGAACAGCCGCCGGAGCTTGCCGAGGATGCGCTGTGGGCTCTGGGGGTCGAGGAACCCGATGCCGAGCAGGCTGCGGTGGAGGTGCTGCATCATCTCCTCGACCTGGCGCTGCGCGGCAGGTTCCGGCCCCCGGTCGTCTTCCTGGCCTTCCGCGAGCCGCAATGCAGCGACCAGAATCGCCACCGCCTGAGCGAGATTGAGCACCGGGAACTCCGGCTCGGTGGGGACCCGGATGACGAGGTCGCAACAGTCGAGATGATCCCGTCGAAGTCCTCGTGTCTCGTTGCCGAAGACCAGCGCCGTGCGTTCGAGCCCGCGCTGCCGGAGCACCGCGATGGCCTCACGGGGACCGATCACCGGCAGGTTCTCGCGGCCGCGGCCGGAGGCTGAGGCGGCGAGGGTTCGGTAACCGGCTGCGGCCTCCGAGAGCGTCTCCCAGCTGCGGCACCGGACACGCTGCTCAGCGCCGCACGCCCAAGCCAGCACCTCCGGGTCGTCAGGTGGGGGAGTGGGGCGGACCAGCTCGACCCTCGGGACGCCGAAGTTGGCCGCGACGCGCAGCGCGGCACCGATGTTGCCGGGCAGGGACGGCTCGACGAGGATCACGGCTCCCACGGCCATGGCGGATATAATAGACGAGGGACCGCGGCGGAGCGTCCATGATCATACCCATCGGCCACGAGCACACGACGGTTCGACGACTGCCCTGGGTGACCTTCTCAATCATGGGTCTGTGCGTCCTCGTCTCCATCTTCACCTCCCTGATGGGTTCCGGGGGGGAGCGGGAGGCGGCTGGAAACCTGCAACAGGCGTTGGAGTATTTCGCCGAGCATCCCTACCTCCAGCTTCCGGAGCGCCTCTACAGCTTCTTCGAGGGCCAGTACGGCGCGGACGAGATGGCGGCCGAAATCGAGGCGATGCGCGAACTCGGCCCCGAACGTCCGGCCAACCCCGAGATCGTTGCCGAGGAGCAGCGCTTCCTCGAAGATCTCGTGGGCGAGATCTACGCGGCGCTGGAGCAATCACCGATGTGGCGGTGGGGTTTGGTGCCGGCCAGGTTCCACGTCGAGACCGTGATCACCCATCAATTTCTTCACGGCGGGTTCTGGCACCTGTTCGGAAACCTGTTCCTGCTGTTTCTCGCCGGCCCGTTCATCGAGGACGTGTGGGGGCGGCCACTGTACGGCGCCTTCTACATCATCGCCGGTGTCGTCGCAGGGCTGATGTTCATGGTCCGGTACCCGCAGCTCGACGCGCCCCTGATCGGCGCGTCTGGGGCCATTGCCGGCGTCATGGGTGCATTCCTGGTTCGCTACTGGAGCACCAACATCCGCTTCTTCTACTGGTTCGGTCTGGTGGTTCGCGGCACCTTCGAGGCACCGGCGTGGCTGATGCTGCCGCTGTGGTTCTTCAAGGAACTCGCCTACGCGGCCGCGATGGACACCCTGGCTCCCGGCGCCGGGGGCGGCGGTGTCGCGTTCTGGGCGCATGTCTGGGGTTTCGGCTTCGGCGCGGTTGCGGCGGCGGTGATCGCCTATCTCAGGATCGAGGAGAAGTACATCCACGGCTCGATCGAGTCCAAGGTCACCCTGGTCGACAACACCGCCGTCGAGACGGCGTCGGCGCTCGCCGAGAGCGGCGACGTGCGCGGAGCCGTCGGCTCGTTCGAACGTGAGCTCGCCGTCAATCCGGACAACGTGGACGCAGCCATGGCGTTGTGGAACCTGTGCTTCAAGCACGACATGACAGCCGCCGCGGTGCCGCCCATGCTGAGGGCCCTGGCCTCTGCGGTCCGACGCGGAGACGACGAGTTCGTAATTGCCCACTGGGAGGACATGCTGCATGCCTGCGGCAATCTGCCGGTCGAGCCGGCGCTCGCGGTGCGCATGGCCGAGCTGCTCGAGCGGGATCGACGGGACGAGGGCGCCCGCGACACCGTCGAGCTGGCATTCAGGCGAATGGACCACTCGACACCTGCGGGGCTGCGGCTGCGCCTCGCGCGCCTGGCGATCACGCTCGAGGCGCCCTCGGTTGCCTCCGTCATCGATGCTGCGCTCGCGGATCCAGAGCTGCCTCCGGATGCGCGCGAAGAGCTGGGAAGCGCACGCGCGTCGGAACGCGAGGAGGAGACGACGGCTGCGTCATCCGGCTTCGGCGAGACCCTCAATGGTGCGATTGAGGTTTGCAGAGCCGCGCACACCCTGCAGGTGGTTCAGGCGATTCCTCGGAGGCTGAACGGCTCGCTGCTCGAACTGGAGATCGACGGCCGGCTCCGCAGCATCGGGCTGGACTCGATCCAGGCTCTGGCGGTGGGCGGGATCGCTCGCTCCGGCGAGCGCCCGATCGTGCTCGTCGACCTCCTGCTCGACTCGCCGTGGGGCGACCGCCCGCAGATTCGTACCGTGCGCCTGCTTAGCAATGCCTTCGACCCGAGATCGCTGGTGGCGGCCGACAACGCCATGGCCGCGTTCCAGAAGCTGCTCGACCGACTGCTCGACATTTCAGAGGCGGTGCCGCTGCCGGATCCCGATGCCGCCCGCGGCCGCCCGTTCCGGTCATACCCCTCGATCGAGGCGTACCAGCGGGACGTCCTGAACGTCACCGGATGAGGACTTCGGATTTCGGATTTCCCGCCCGACCCTCACGCCGGCTGGTCACATCATCTCCCGGTGAGCACTCGACGAATCCGAGTTCCAAAATCAGAGATCGTCCTCCCCGAACACCTCGGCGGAGAAGACCTGGATCACCGTTTCCGGATCACGCCAGCAGCCGAGCTCGAGGCCGGCCTTGCGGCAGGTGTGGTCGAGGAAAATCTCCCGGTCCCAGCCGTACTCCACCGCCACCTGGGGCAGAAGCAGGCCGCGCGTCGGCCCGCGCTCGATGAGCACTCCGTGGCGTCCCACCTCCACCCCGTCCGCCGGGACGGGGCGCAGCGGGCTCAGGACCGAGATCTCGAGCCGAACCCGTTCCAGCTCGTCGGCCTCGAGGGCCGGAAATCGCGGGTCGCGGAAAGCGGCGGCGGCGGCGTTGTCGCGGACCGCCTCCCACAGCGGGACCACGCCGACAACGTGACCGATGCAACCGCGCAGACGGCGGTCGATCTTGAGGGTCACGAAGGCGCCCTGCCGCTTGCCGACCTCATGCGGTGGTTCGCCGGGAGGTGCGACCCCCGGGAGATCGAGCTGTTCAGCGATGGTCGCGCGCGCCAGCGCGAGAAGGAACCTGCGACCTATCGGGGAGATCGGGTGAGGATCGGCAGAGGAGTCCATCCCCACCACAATGCTATCGTGATGCGGTGATTGTCAAACTGCCCTTCGGCAGCGGCGTCGAGGCCCTCGACCTGCGAGGATTGAGGGTGCGGCCTCTGGCGAGCAACGGACCCTCCGCGAGCCGGGATCCCGGCGCCTTGATCGCCGCCGCGGTCGACCGGCCCCTCGATGGCCCGCCGCTGGTCGAGAGAGCGCGCGGCAAGCGCAGCGCGGCGCTGGTGGTGTCGGACTGGACGCGGCCCCTGCCGCTGCCGGCGATCCTGCCGGTGGTCCTCGCTCGGCTCGAGGCCGCGGCGATCACGGCGGATTCGATCACGGTGATTGTCGCCTGCGGCACCCATCCCCCCATCGACGACGAGGATCTGCGCCGCTTCCTGGGACCGCTGCCCCCCGAGCTCCGGGCGCGCCAGCATGATGCCCGAGCCGCGGACCGACTTGTCGCTGTCGGCGAGCTGCGGCCCGGAATGCCTCTGCGGGTCGCGCGCGACGCGGTGGAGGCCGATTTCCTGGTCACCGTCGGCGGCGTGCGGCACCACTACTTCGCGGGCTTCGGCGGCGGCCCGAAGATGGTCTTCCCCGGAATCGCCGGCTACGAGGAGATCCAAGCCAACCATTCGCTCGTGCTGTGCGGCGAGGGCAGCCAGCGCCGGCCCGACGGGCGCTGCCGCGCCGGCGTGCTCGACGGCAACCCGGTGGCGGAAGAGATCGCACGAGCTGCGGGCGAGAGGCCGCCCGACTTCGCCGTGTGCAGCGTGGCCGGTTCCGAAGGTGGCATCGCCTGGGTCGGCGCCGGGTCGTGGCGGACTGCCTTCGATGCCGCGGTGGTGGCGGCGCGGGAGTGGTTCGAGGTCGCGGTTCCGGAGGCCTGCGACCTGATGGTCGCCAGCGGCGGCGGCGGTCCGACGGATGCGACGCTGGTCCAGGCACACAAGGGCCTCGACGCGGCGTGCGATTTTCTCGCGCCGGGCGGCGAGCTCCTGTTTACCGCCGCCCTCAACGATGGTCTCGGATCGCCGGAGATGGAACCATTCGTCGCCGACCCGCGACCACGAGCGATCATGGATCGGCTGGCGGAGGCCTGGGTGCAATACGGGCACACCACGCTGCGCCTGCTCGACAAGACGTCCCGCTTCCGGGTCCACCTCCACTCGCGCTTCGACCACACCACCGCCGGCGACCTCGGTTTCCTGCCGGTCTCCGATCCGGAGACGGTACTCGCGCGATGGCGTGAGGAATTCGAGGGTGCGACCGTGGGTGTGATGGCCGGGGCTCCGGTCTATCCGCGTCGCTGACCGGGCGGAAGAAGCCGCCGTGCGGGCCGTCGACTTGATGCGGATCAAGGAAACCGCCTGCGGACACGACCACACTGAAGTTGCGGCTCGGGGCCGCGAGAGGGGACTGACATGACATCCAGGAACACGACACGCGAAGACCTGCCGACCGACCGCGCGGTAGCCGTGACGGATCTCGCCGAGATCGGCGAGGCGGCCATCGTCTCGAGGGTGCTGGCACGCACCGGGGGTGGCAGCCTGACCCTGTTCGCGTTCGACAAGGGCCAGAGCCTGTCCGAGCACACCGCGCCATTCGATGCCGTCGTCCACGTCATCGAGGGCCGGCTGCGCCTCGTCATCGGCGGCGTCGAGGTGGCACCGGAAGCCGGTGAGATCGTGCGCATGCCCGCCGGCGTGCCGCACTCGCTCGAGGCTCTGGAGCCCACCTACATGTTGCTGACCATGCTGCGCGAGCGCGAACAGGAGGGCTGAATGCCGTTCCGAGACGTGATCGAGATCGACGAGCTACTCTGCGACGGCTGTGGGGATTGTGTGACGGCCTGTGCCGAAGGGGCGATCGAGATCGTCGACGGCACGGCGCAATTGCTGAGCGACGTCTACTGCGACGGTCTCGGAGCCTGCCTCGGACACTGTCCGCAAGGAGCGCTGACGGTGGTCCGGCGCGAGGCGGAAACCTTCGACGAGTCCGCGGTGGAGGCCCGCCTCGCCGCCCACCGAACGAATCAGCCTTCGAAAGGGACGCCGATGGCGGTGATCGGCTCGGCACCGGGGGGCGGTTGCCCGGGTTCGCGGACCCGGGTTCTCGAACCTCATGCGCCCGCCGAGCCGGGACCGGGCCGGGAGGTGGCCTCACAGCTCGCGAACTGGCCGGTCCAGCTCCATCTCGCATCGGCGACCGCGCCGTTCTTTCTCGGCGCACACGTGCTGCTCGCCGCCGACTGCGTGGCGTTCGCGGTGGGTGATTTCCATCGACGGTTCCTGGCTGGCCGTTCGCTGGCCATCGCCTGTCCGAAGCTGGACTCGAAACAGGACATTTACCTCCGCAAGCTGGTGTCGATGATCGACGATGCCGGGATCGCGAGTTTGACCGTGATCGTGATGGAGGTCCCGTGCTGCAGCGGGCTGGTGCGCCTCGCCACCGACGCTGCTCGGCGGGCGCGCCGGAAGCTGACCGTCAACTGCCAGGTGGTCGGCACCGGGGGCCAGCTGCTCGGCGAGCAGCGGATCGCCGGCTGATACAATCGTCTTCGGCCTTGCGGCCGGGGAGCGTGACGATGGTTCCGAGAATCTGCACCGCTGCCGCGGCGCTGCTGTTGACGGCGGGGGCCGTGGCACCGGCTGCCGGTGGCAGCGGCGAACGGTTCCGGGTCGAGGAGGCGAGCCTCGATTTGGGGCGCGTCATCGCCGGGCGGACCGCCTACGCCACCTACACCTTCCGCAATGACGGTCCGGTGCCGGTACGCATCCTGCGGGTCAAGCCGTCCTGCGGGTGCACGGTCGCCGACTACGATCGCGTGATCGCGCCCGGCGGGAGCGGCCGGCTGCGGGCGTCGGTCTCGACCATGGCCCAGCAGAGCGGCAGCTTCTCGAAGTCGATCCACGTGGAAACCGACGCCGACGGCGCCCGGCGCCTCCTGCTCCGATTCACGGTCCACATCGACCAGCCGATCATCGGCAAGCCGCGGCTGCGGATGACGGTGGGGGGGATGGAGGGTGAGGAGCTGAGGGGAGGCATGCTGCTGCGACGTGCCGACCGGGCCCCGCTCGCGATCTACGGCGCGAGCGCCGGGCATGCTGCAATCGACGTGCGGGTCGAGAGCGTGGAGTCTCCGGGCCGCCGTGGCACCTTCGACGCTCTCCCGGGTGACGTGTGGGTCGAGGTGGCCGGATCTCCGGAGCTGCCGGTGGGGGTGGTGGCCGGAACCCTCCGGCTGCAGACCAATCACCCCGAGCTCGACGAATTGGAGGTTCCGTACACGGTCCGGGTGCAGGCGCTGGTCGAGGTCCGGCCGGACGTGGTCAGGTTGTGGCCGGGGGGAGGTGTTTCGACCGGCAGCCAGACCATCGTCGGCCTGCGCAGGCGGGACGGCGGGCGTTTCGAGGTCACCCGGGTCTCGGTGTCGCATCCCGAGCTCTTCGCCGCCATCGCCAATCCAGGATCGGAGAACGGCTACCAGCGGCTTCGGGTGGCGCTCGCCGATGGCGTCGGCGACAGTGAGCTGGTCGGCAGCATCGACGGCGAGATTACGGTCGAAACGACCGACGAGGACAAGCCGAAGTTGACGATCCCGGTGATCGTCGCGCCGTCCGAGGCCCTGACCCGCCGGCCGCCGCGGCCGCGGAGCTGAGGCCGAGGTTCCGTCGGCCGACAATCGCTGTACAATGCCGCCCCGCTGCCGGCGCCGGCAGTG
This sequence comes from uncultured Thermoanaerobaculia bacterium, assembly GCA_964609835.1. Lineage (GTDB taxonomy): Bacteria > Acidobacteriota > Thermoanaerobaculia > Thermoanaerobaculales > Sulfomarinibacteraceae > Sulfomarinibacter. Next base: position 34,553 of record CAZSTH010000001.1, on the reverse strand, counting down.
GAAAGGCATCGAGCGCGTGGCATCTTCCGATCAATCCACCGAGCGGCTGCTGATCGCCATCGACGGACCGGCTGGTGCCGGGAAGTCGAGCGTGGCAGCGAGGCTGGCGGAGCGGCTCGGAATCCCGTACCTCGACACCGGAGCCATGTACAGAGCAGTCGGGCTGCTGGCGCTGCGCGCGGGTCTCGGCCCCGCGCTCGACGGCGGAAGCGAGGAGCGGGTGGTGGAGCTGATGGGGAGCCACTCGATCACGGTGGATGCGGACGCCTCGGGCACCCGTGTCCTGATCGATGGCGAAGATGTCGAGGACGAGCTGCGGACCCCGGAGTGCTCGCTTATGGCCTCGGCGGTTTCGGCGTTGCCGTCGGTGAGGAGGTCCCTGGTCCCGTTGCAGCAGCGGCTGGCGATGGACGCGGGCGGCGTCATGGAGGGTCGTGACATCGGCACGGTGGTGTTGCCGGACGCGCACCTCAAGATCTTCCTGACCGCGGACCGGGGCGAGCGTGCCCGCCGCCGCCATCGAGATCTCGCGGATCGCGAGATCTCGTCCAGCCTCGACGAGGTCCTCGACGAGCAGGAACGGCGTGACCGCCAGGACATGTCGAGGGCAGATTCTCCGCTCCGGGTGGCTCCAGGATCGGTGGTCGTGGACACCACCCGCCTGGGTCTGGAGGAGGTGGTCGATCGGTTGCAGGAGGAGCTCGATCGGGTTTTGAACCGGCGCGCTTGACAGCGCCGGGGAGGACACCATAAGGTCATCAAATTACGGAGGCTAGGTTCACAATGGGGTGAATTTAGCGAGGAGGCACAGTCTTGAGCATGGACCCGGAAACCAACAACGATCACGAACCGGAGGAAGGTAACAACGACCTCTCCATGGAACAGCTCATGGAGACGTCCCTTCAGACCCTGAAGGAAGGCGAGGTGGTACGCGGCACCGTGGTCGCAGTGGACAACGAGGAGATTTTGGTCGACATCGGCTACAAGTGCGAGGGGAGCGTTCCGGCGTCGGAGTTCACGGACCCGGTGTCGAGCGAGGTCACGGTGGCTGTCGACGACGAGATCGAGGTCTTCGTCGAACGCATGGACGAATCGGAGGGACGCGTCCGGCTGTCCCATGATCGTGCTGCGAAGCTGAAGACCTGGGGCGCCATCGAGGAATCCTACAAATCCGAAGAGAATGTCAGCGGTCGCGTTGTCGAGCGCGTCAAGGGCGGCCTGTCGGTCGACATCGGCGTCCGGGCTTTCCTTCCCGGCTCGCTGGTGGACCTGTTGCCCAACCGGCGGCTGGAGGACTATATCGGACAGGAGATCGAGGCCCGGATCATCTCCTTCGACCGCCGGCGTTCCAATGTTGTTCTTTCCCGCAAGGCGATCCTCGAGGAGGTGCAGGGAAAGGTCAAAGAGAAGACCATGGCCACGCTCGAGGAGGGCAAGCTGGTGAGCGGCGTGGTCAAGAACCTGACCGACTACGGAGTGTTCGTCGATCTCGGAGGCCTCGACGGCCTGCTCCACATCACCGACATCTCGTGGGGCCGCGTCGGTCACCCGTCCGAGTACTTCAAGGTCGGAGACGAGGTCGATGTCGTGGTGCTCCGCTTCGACCGTGAACGGGAACGGGTCTCGCTCGGCTACAAGCAGCGGTTCGAGGACCCCTGGATCCTGGTACCGGAGAAGTACCCGGTCGGCAAGCGGGTCGAGGGCAAGGTGGTGAGCATCGTCGACTACGGCGCGTTCGTCGGACTCGAGGAAGGTGTCGAAGGATTGATCCACGTCAGTGAGATGTCGTGGACGAAGAAGGTGAAGAATCCACGATCCATCCTCGAAGTGGGCCAGGAGATCGAGGTGGTGGTGAGCGAGGTCGATTCCGACAAGCGCCGACTGTCGCTGTCGCTCCGCGCCACAGAGCCCAACCCCTGGGAAAAGGTCGCCGAGACCCACAGTGTCGGCACCAGGATCAGCGGCGTGGTTCGCAACCTCACGGACTTCGGCGCATTCGTGGAAATCGTCCCTGGAGTCGATGGGCTCGTTCACATCTCCGACATGTCCTGGACGCGCCGCATCAATCACCCCTCGGAAGTGGTGCAGAAGGGTGACGAGGTGGAAGCCATCATCACCTCGATCGACTCTTACGGCCAGCGCATCTCCCTGTCAATGAAAGAGCTTTTGCCCAACGAGTGGGAGGAGTACGCCAACAACCACGGCGTCGGCGACGTGGTGACCGGGACGGTCACGAACATCACGGACTTCGGCGTCTTCGTCGAACTGGCGCCGGGTGTCGAGGGCCTGTGCCACATCTCCGAGATCGACCGTGCCGAGGCGCTGTCGCTGACCGAAATGTTCAGCCCCGGGCAGGTCTCGAGCTGTCGAATCCTCCGCATCGACTGGCACGAGAACCGGATCGGGTTGTCGATGCACGGCGTGGACCAGGACGAGGCGCCCGAGTCGGCTTCTCCGACCGCGGCCACGGCAGGATCGGGAGCGGCCCCCGACACGGCGATGGCCGCCGCGCTCCGGGCCGGCGGACTGGTCGACGAGAGCGGGGCCGACGAACCCGCCGGCGAGGAGGGTGACACCGCGGAAGCTCCCTCGGAAGCGGCGACGGAGGTCGGCGAACCCGCCGAGGAACAGCCGGCGGCAGAGGCGGCGGCGGACGATGCAGCGGCCACGGTCTCCGACGACAATGCCCGCGAGGAGGCCGAGGCCGCAGCGACTGACGAGGAGCCCGAGGCCGCACCGACCGAGGAGGCCGAGGCCGCAGCGACTGACGAGGAGCCCGAGGCCGCAGCGACTGACGAGGAGCCCGAGGCCGCAGCCACGGACGAGGAGCCCGAGGCCGCAGCGACTGACGAGGAGCCCGAGGCCGCACCGACCGAGGAGCCCGAGGCCGCAGCGACCGAGGAGCCCGAGGCCGCAGCCACGGACGAGGAGCCCGAGGCCGCACCGACCGAGGAGCCCGAGGCCGCAGCCACGGACGAGGAGCCCGAGGCCGCACCGAC
>CAZSTH010000001.1:0-31454 GCA_964609835.1 uncultured Thermoanaerobaculia bacterium | reverse complement strand
CGAGGAGGCCGAGGAAGAATCCGCGTCCTCCGAGGAGACGGAAACCGGACCCTCGCCCGATGGCGGAGACGGGGCCGAAGAGGCGGACGCGACGAAGAAGCGCTGAAGGCGGCCCCGCGCGGGCTGCGGTGGGGCAAGGAGCACCATCGATGACGATGACGAAGGCGGATCTGGTGGAGGCGGTTGCCGAGGTCGCGGACGTGCCGCGAAAACAGGCCGACGAGGTCGTTCAGGTGATTCTCGAGAGCATCATCACCGCCCTCCGGAGTGACGAGAAGGTAGAGCTCCGCGGCTTCGGGTCGTTCCGGATCCGTCAGCGCGGCGAACGGACCGGACGCAATCCGAAGACCGGCGAGCAGGTCCACGTGCCACCCAAAAAGATCCCGTACTTCAAGCCCGGGAAGCATCTGCGGGAAGAGCTGCTCCAGCAGTGACCTGCGGTGGCCGGGATTCTCTTCGCTCCCTGGCGCCTCGAGTACGTCTCGAAGGCCGATGACCGAGACCGGAGCAAGTGCGTGTTCTGCCGCGCATTCGCGTCAACCGATGATCGGAGCACTCTGACCCTGGCGCGCGCGGCGTCGTGCTTCTCGCTCCTCAACCTCTACCCGTACACCACGGGCCATGCGATGGTGGCGCCGGTCGACCATACCAGCGACCTTCTGGACGTGGGCGTAGAGACCATGACCGAGATGATGGCGGCGGCGAAGGAGTTGATGGCGGCGATGCGCGAGCTTTACCGGCCGCACGGCTTCAACCTCGGATTCAACGTCGGGCAGGCCGCCGGTGCGGGGATCGAGGAGCACCTCCACCTGCACGTGGTGCCGCGGTGGAACGCGGACAACAACTTCATGACCGTGGTCGGTGGAACCCGCGTCGTTCCGGAAGACCTCGACACGACCTTCGACCGCATGCGGGCGGCGTTGGAGTCGGTCCGTGGGGAGCATCGATGACCGGTGGCAAGCCGGCTGGATCGCCGCGCGGTCGCGATCACGGCGCGGCGGCAGGCGGCAACGCGGAACGGGCGCCGCTGATGCTGCTGGCCGGGGCGTGGGCGATCCCGGGTCTCGGGCACTGGCTGCTCGGCCGCCGCGTGCGCGCAGTGGTTTTCGCGTTCGTGATCGTGGTTGCGTTCGTCACCGGCGTCCTGCTGTCGGGTGAGCTTGGGACTCCGAAGGAGGGTCGGCCATTTTCGTGGCTGACGACGTTCGCTTGCCTCGGCAACGGCGTGCTGTACGTCGTTCGGCTGGCGTGGATCAATGGTCTCGGCGGTCTCGTCGGCGGGTTGCCGTTCGACCTCACGGGCGGCGGCAGCCCGACCGCGGCGGGCTTCGCGTACGGGAACACCTTTCTCTACACCGCGGGTCTGATGAACCTGTTGACCATCCTCGACGTGTCGGACATCGCTCGGGGCGCGAAAGCGTGATGGACCACGCCGCGCTGATGACGCTGCACGCCCTCCTGGTCGGCGTCTTCTTCGCCTTTCTGTGGCGAAGAACCACCCGCGGCAGGGTCCGGCTGTTCTTCAAGACCTTTCTGATCATGGCTCTGGGCGGCACGCTTCTCGGATGGTTGATGTTTCCTTTTCCGTGACCGCGCCGCCCCCCCGGGTCGGTGGCGTCGGTGGCGACAACGGCAGCCATGGGGGAATTGATCCCGAATGACGGGCCCCGGAGTGCTGATCGTGGCGGGCGAGGTCTCCGGTGACATCCACGCCGGCAACATGCTGCATGAGCTGCGAGCCATCGTGCCCGGTTTGGAGGCCTTCGGCGTCGGTGGTGAACGGCTCACGGATGCCGGCCTCGGGCTGATCGCAACCACCGACGAGCTCGCCCACATGGGTCTGGTGGAGGTGTTTCGGGAGCTGCCCGGGATCCGGCGGCTGATGAACCGGCTCGTGGACGAGGCCGCCCGCCGACGGCCCGTCCTGGCGGTCCTGGTGGACTCTCCGGACTTCAACCTGAGGCTCGCGGGCCGGTTGGCACGGCTCGACATTCCGGTGGTGCTCTACGTCTCACCACAGCTGTGGGCATGGCGGCGGGGGAGGGTGCGGACGGTGCGGCGCCGGGCGCGCGAGGTCTTGTGCCTGCTGCCCTTCGAGGTGCCGTTCTATCAGCAGCACGGGGTTCCCGCGCGCTACGTGGGCCACCCGCTGGTGGACGAGATCCACCGGGTCGGGCTGCTCGGACGCACACCGCAACGGAGCCGCGGCCGGCTCGCGCTGCTGCCCGGATCGCGCGGCATGGAGGTGCGCCAGCTGCTGCCGGTGATGGTCGAGGCCCTCGGGTCGCTGCCGCGGGACTGGATCGAGGATGCGGTGCTGATCGAGGCGCCGGGCATGGAGGCCACGATCTCCTCGACTCTGCAGGGACTGTCACCGGATCCGCGCCTGCGGCGGGTCGGGGGCGACCAGCGCCGGCGCGCGCTGGCCGAGAGCACCCTGGCGTGGACAGCCTCCGGAACCGCGACCCTGGAGTGCGCGCTGCTCGACGTGCCGATGGTGGTGGGCTATCGCCTAGCGGCGGTGTCGTTCGCCCTCGCGCGGCTGCTGGTGCGGGTCCCCCACGTGGCGTTGGCCAACCTCATTGCCGGACGCCGCATAGCGCCGGAGCTGCTGCAGAAGGACTGGAACCCGAGCGAGATCGTTCGGATCACCGGCGAGCAGCTTGCCGGCGGCGACGACCTTCAGAGACGGGCGTTGGGCGAGGTCCGGGACCGGCTCGGTGGCCCGGGGGCGTCGCGCTCGGCAGCGCTCGCGGTGGCGGAATACATCCAGCGCTGAGGGCTCTTTCATCACCTGACCCCGCGACGCGAGGCGGGCTACAATGTGCGCCCTGGAGACAGCATGAAGACGGACCGCAGAAGCGCGACCGTGCCACCGCCCCGGCGGCCGGTGACGGTCGGGATGATCAGCCTCGGGTGCGCCAAGAACCTGGTGGACGGGGAGGTGATGCTCGGCCGGCTGCAGCAGGATGGGGTGCGCTTGACGGCCGACGCGGCGGCAGCCGACGTGGTGGTGGTCAACACCTGCGGTTTCATCGACGATGCCAAGCGCGAGTCCATCGACTCGATCCTGGAGGTGGCCGAGGCCAAGAGGGCGGGAAACGTGCGACGGTTGGTGGTAGCCGGTTGCATGGCCCAGGCCTACGCTCGCGAACTGTTCCGCGAGATCCCGGAGATCGATGCCTTCGTCGGGCTCGACGAGCTCGAACGCATCACGGAGGCGGTCCGCGGCGAGCTGGAGGGGCACATCCCCGACCAGCGGGGCGCCCTCAAGGTCTATGATCACAGCGCGCCGAGGGTGATCTCGACCGGTGGCCACGCCTTTCTCAAGGTGGCCGAAGGCTGCAACAACCCGTGCTCGTTCTGCCACATCCCCGCCATGCGTGGCCGCTTCCGTTCGCGCACCATCGACGACCTGGTGGCGGAGGCCCGCGTGCTCGAGGAACGGGGCGTTCAGGAGCTCGTCCTGATCGCCCAGGATACGACCCGCTACGGCGAGGATCTCGGTCTCGAGGGCGGGCTCCTGCGGCTGGTGGAGTCCCTTCTTGCCGCCACCCGCATCCCCTGGATACGCTTCCTCTACGCCTACCCGGCGACCCTCGACCGGCGGCTCTTCGCTTTGATGAGTGCCGAGCGGCGCTTTGTGTCCTACCTCGACATACCGCTCCAGCACGCGAGCCGGACGGTGCTCAAGGCGATGCGTCGCGGGGGCGACGCCCGCAGCTACCGTGACCTGATCGAACGTGCGCGAGCAGAGGTGCCCGAGCTGACCCTGCGCACGACGATGATCGTGGGCTTCCCCGGTGAGGGCGAGGAGGAGTTCGCCGAGCTCGAGGACTTCGTGCGCGAGGTGCGGTTCGACCACCTGGGCGTCTTCACCTACTCATGGCAGGACGAAAATCCAGGTGCCGAGCTCGGGGATCCGGTTGCCGAGGAGATCAAACAGAGGCGTCGCCAGGCGCTGCTGGCGGCCCAGCAGGCGATCAGCCTCGAGCACAATCGAGCTCTGGTCGGCCGCACCCTTCCGGCGCTGGTCGCGGGCAGGCTGCCGGAGATGGATCTGCTGCTCGAAGGCCGCCTGCAGCGCCAGGCGCCGGAGATCGACGGGCGGCTTCTGATCAACGACGGAAGCGCACCGGCGGGCTCCCTGGTGACGGTCGAGATCACCGACGCGCACGCGTACGATGTGGTGGGTCGGGTTGTATCGGTGATGTCTCGGGGCACCCCGCTGGCGGCCCTGCCCGTGGTCGGCTGAAGGCGCGATGGAGATCCTCCGGGATCCCCTCGGCAATGACGATCCGCCGCCCGGCGGCGTTCTCAGCATCGGCAACTTCGATGGTGTACACATCGGCCACCGGGCGGTCCTGACTCACGTCGTGGAACGGGCCCGGAGCCTGCAGCGGCCGGCGCTGGCGATGACATTCGATCCACACCCGGTGGCGCTGCTGCGGCCCGCCCTGGCGCCGCGCCTGGTGACGACGCTCGAGCAGCGGCTGCAGCTGATCGCCTCGACCGGCATCGAGACCGCGCTCGTGGTCCCGTTCACCCACAAGCTGGCCCGCATGCCGGCCGAACGCTTCGTGCGTGAGGTCCTGGTGGGCCGGCTGCAGGTGCGCGAGGTGTACATCGGGAGGAACTTCCGCTTCGGCGCCGATCGCGGTGGAGATGTCGAGCTGCTGCGGTCGATGGGGGAGGGGCTGGGTTTCGTTGCCGACTCGTCGCCCATCGTCGAGGCCGCCGGCGGGGTGGTTTCCTCGACACGGGTGCGCGAAGCCGTGGCGGAGGGCCGCGTCGGGGAGGCCTCCAGGCTCCTCGGCAGGGCGGTGTTCATCGACGGCACCGTCCTCGAAGGCAAGCGCCTCGGACGAACGCTGGGCTTTCCGACCCTCAATATCGAGGTCGAAAACCAGCTCGGACCCGGTCATGGTGTGTACGTCACGGCGACCTACCTGCCGTCGTTCGAGCGGGTGTTTCCTTCGGTCACCAATGTCGGCGTCCGCCCGACCGTCTACCACGACTCGATGCCGACGGTCGAGAGCCACCTCCTCGACTTCATGGCCGATGTGTACCGCGAACGCGCGCGGGTGTTCTTCATCGAGCGGCTGCGGGCGGAGCGTGCCTTCGCCTCCACGACGCAGCTGACGGCCCAGATCCAGCGCGACGTGGCGGCCGCCCGGTCGTATTTCGATTGCACATCGCTCGCCGACCTTCCTCTGGTGCTGCCGTGAGCCTGGCCGCGGTGCTGACCCTGCTGGGGGCGCTGGTGGTGTCGACCGGCCTGCTGTCGGCTGCGGTGGCGGCCTTGTGGTGGTTCGACCGCTACGATCGCGAACCGATCCATCTCCTGATGGCGGTATTTTTATGGGGCGCTTCGGCAGCGCCCGCGGTGGCCGTGCTGTTCTTCTCGATCTTCGGCCGGCTGATCGACGACTGGCTGACTTTCGACACGGTCGGGCTCGTGGGCGTGTCCGTGGTCGGACCGCTGGTGGAGGAAGGCGCCAAGGGCGCGGGCATCCTGCTCCTGATCGCGCTGAGCTCGAAGTTCGACAATCCCACCGACGGCGTCGTCTACGGTTCGGCGGCCGGCCTCGGCTTCGCGGTCACCGAAAACGTGCTCTACGCCATGACCGCGGGAACCCACATGGGCGGTGCCCGCGAGCTGCTGATGTTGATCGGTGGCCGGACCCTGATGTCAGCCGGGGTCCACGCAGTCTGCAGCGCCATCTTCGGCGGCTTTGTCGGACATGCGCTGCTCAATCGCCATCGGACCGCTCGCCTGGCGTGGGCCGCCGGGGGTCTGCTCGTGGCGGCGGCAGTCCACGGTTGTTGGAATCTCGGGCTGACGATGATCGGGCCCTTCGCTCCCGACGGCTCGCTCCGGGCCTGGCTGGCAGCGCTGCCGGTGCTCTATCTCGCGTACCTCGCTGTGCTGGTCGCGTTCCTGCACTCTGAGCACCGGATCCTCGAGCGCCAGCTGGGAGAGGAGGTCGAGCTCGGGTTGGCTCCGGAATGGGTCGCACAGGTCATACCGTACTACCGTCGGCGGATCCGCGCCGACTGGTGGCCGTCGCGGCGGGAGCGGACGGTGATCTCAAGGCTGTTGACCCGAATCGCCTTCCGCAAGCAGGCTCTCAGGCACCTGCCGCCGTCGCAAGTCGCAATCGCCTCGCTCGAGGTGGTGCGCCTTCGTCAACGTCTCCGCGAGATCCTGGGGCCGCCGGCCCCGGTCGACGACTGAGGGCGCGAGAGAGAGTGTCAAAGCTGTGTCGAAGAGACCCTCCCCCGCAGGGAGCGACGATTTCGGCGGGTAGGATGGAGCTGGGATGGCGGCAATGATCTCAGAGCTCGACTCGAAGCGACTGCTGGAGCTCGTGAGCTCCAGAAAGCTCGACGAGCTCGAAATCCTCCAGGTGCTCCGCTCACCCTACTGCACCGTTCAGGTTGCAGAAGCGGTGGCCCTGGATCCGGCGGCCCGCGACGCCCACGCAGTGCGTGAGCGGCTGGCGGGATTCCCCGGCTTCAACCTCAGCCAGGCCATGAGCTTGCTCGGAACGCTGCCGTGGACCTCCCTCCTGGCCCTCGCCCAGGCGCCGCGAACACCGCCCGTGATCCGCCGGCGCGCGGAACAGAAGATCCTGCTGTTGATTCCCAACCTGACCCGCGGCGAGCGCATCGCACTCGCGCGGCGCGCCCACCGCGCGCTCTTCACCCAGCTGATCAGGAACGGTGACGAGCGGGTGCTTCTGGCTCTGCTCGACAACCCTCGCATGATCGAGAACGACATCCTGGTGATGCTCAACACCACCGATCCGCCGCGCGATTTTTTCTCGGCTCTGGCCGGACATCATCGGTGGGGCCGTTACCTCGGGATTCGCCGCGCGGTGGTGGAGTGTCCGGCGACGCCCCTGCCCCTGGCCCTCAGCGTTCTGGTCCAGCTTCCAACCCACCACATCCGCCATGTCCTGGCGTCGCGCGATCTCAGCCCGGCGGTGCGCGAGGCCGCGAGCTCGTTGCTCGAGCGGGAGGCCCGGGGGGAGCGGAGAGTGATAGAATCCTCCGGTGATGTCACCGATGGAGGGGGCGCCGACTCATCCGAAGACATTCGGTGAGGAGCTGCAGCGGCTCCGCGAGGGCGCCGGCCTGACGTTGGACGACATCGCCAACGAGACCAAGATCTCGAAGCGGATCCTCCTCAACCTGGAGGAGGGGGAGTTTCGCTTCCTGCCGCAGAAGGTCTTCAGCCGGAACTTCGTGGATCAATACGCGACCGTGGTCGGCGCCGATCCGTACTGCCTGCGGGAGTCGTTCGAGGCTGCCTGGGACCGCTTCCTGCTGGCCTCCGGCACCCATCCCCGGATCAGCGAGGAAGAGGCGCCGTTCATCCGGACGGTGCGCTGGCGCTTCTGGGTTCCGGTAGCGATTACGGCCGCGATCCTGCTCGCCGCAGTCCTGGTCATCGTCCGCGGCTCGACCTCGAACCGGGGCCTGGTGTCGTCGCCGAACACCTCGACGCCGGCGCAGCGGACGCCTTCTCCGGCGGCTCGGGCCATTCTACCGACGGCCATTGCGGTGCCGGAACCGCCGGCGAACGAGGCCGAGATGGCCTCGGTCGTGATCACCGTCCGCCCTGAGATGGAGTGCTGGATTCACTACCGCAACCGGGACGGTGTCGCGGGCGGCAAGCTCCTCGCGGGGGGTGCGGTGGAGCGGCTGGAACTCGCCGTGCCGGGAAAGCTCACCGTTGGCGACGCAAGCGCGGTGACGCTGGAGGTGGCCGGCGAGACCTACCGCGACCTCGGCCGCTCAGGCCAGGTCATCCATACCGAGATCGACAGAAGCGGGCTGACCGTCCTCGGTTCGAGGACAGGCGATGGTTGAGGCCAGGTACGCCAACGCGGGCGACCTCATCAAGGGGATCATCAAGGGTCGCGTGCCTCGCCAGGTGCGGCTGTTCGCGGCCCAGGGCCTGCTCCCGGTGGCGCGCGAGGATCTTCTCAGCGTGCAGGTCCTGCTGTCGGCCGATCCCGACGAGGAGCTGGCTGCGATCGCGACCGATTCGCTGAAGGGCGAGGAGGAGGCGCGGCTGGTCTCGTGGCTCCGCAACAACCCTCCCGATCCCCTGGTTCTTGACCTCCTGATCAGGATCCGCAACGACGAGAGTGTCTGGGAGGTGGTGGCGTCGTCCCCGAAGGTCTCCGATGAGACACTGCGGGTGATGGCCCGCAACGCGACGCCGCTGATCCAGGACATCATCATCACGAACCAGGTGCGCGTGCTCGGTTGTCTGGAGATCCTCGAAGACCTCAAGGACAACTTGCAGGTGACGCAGGTGGTGCTGCGTCGGGTCCGCGAGTTCGAGGAAGAGTTCATCGTCAAGGTGCTCGCCGAGGAGGAGGCGAAGGTGGCCGCCGGGCCCAGCGTCGAGGAGGCGCTGCAGGCACTCCGGGCGATCGGTGCGCACATCCCGGCGCTCGACACCATGCCGTACCCCGGCTTCGACGACCCGGCCCTGGAGGAGGCCGTCGAGCGCACCCGAACGCAGGATGCTCATGCACGCCTGCTCAAGATGCGGGTCCACGAGCGCATCGTCTGCGCGCTCCGCGGTACCACCGAGGAGCGCGCGATTCTGATCAACAGCCGCAACCGCCTGATCCAGAGATCGGTGCTCGCGTGTCCGAAGCTCACCGACCACGAGATCGAGAGGTTCGCCGCGTCCCGCAGCGTGTCCGAGGAGGTGATCGTCCACATCGCGGAGAATCGACGGTGGACGAGGCTGTACCAGATCAACCTCGCACTGGCCTTCAATCCGAAGACGCCGGTCTACGCGGCGAAGTCGGTTCTCATGAAGCTCAACTACCGCGACCGGATGCGGGTCTCGCGTGACCGCAACCTCAACCCCATCACCCGCCAGATCGCGCAGCAGCTGACCGACACCAGACGTTGACGCCGGACCAAAATCCGGACCCTCGAGACGAACCGGTCACGTTGCGGAGGTCCCGTGAACGTGGTAGTTTCAGACTGTCGTCTGTGGAGTGATCGACAATGCGCCACAAAGTCACCCTGTATGACACTCTGGGACTGGAGCGTGATGCGACCGACGAGCAGATTCGGTCAGCCTTCCGCAAGCTGGCGCTGAAGCACCATCCGGATCGGTTTGCCGGGGCGAAGCGCGAGGAGGCGGAAGAGCGTTTTCAGGTGATTACCGAAGCCTTCAATGTCCTGTCGCACCCGCAGAGTCGCGAGAAGTACGACAAGGAGATCTCCAAGGGCACCGACAGCGCGGCAATGGATCCGAAGGAGATCGCGAGGCGTCTGACCGCCAAGGGCTCACAGTGCATGCGCGAGGGCAACTGGGCCGAGGCCCTGGAGCACCTCAAGCTGGCGATCGACCACGACGACGACAACGCGAAGGCCCACTACTTCTACGGCCAGGCTCTGGGCCGGGTCCCATCGCGGATCGGCGATGCCCTTCGCCACGTGGAGCGGGCGGCGAGCCTGGAGCCTGCCAACGCCACGATGAGGGCCGAGGCGGCGGTGCTGTCGATGTCCGCCGGCATGAAGAGCCGCGCCGAGCGACTGGCGCTCGAGACGCTGTCGCTCGATCCCACGAACACCAAGGCGAGCGAGGTGCTCGGGCAGCTCGAGCCTGACAAGGAGAAAGGCGGCGGACTGCTGGGTCGTTTCCGCCGCAAGGGATGAGCGGGCGTGACTGTCGAGCAATCTCCGCACTTCGAGATCGAGGCCTGGGGCGCTACCGATGTCGGCCTCAAGCGACGGCTGAACGAGGACGTCTACTCCCTCGACCACGAGGCGGGGGTCTACCTCGTAGCTGACGGCATGGGCGGGCACGCCGCCGGCGAGGTGGCGTCGCGAGTTGCCAGCGACGAGATCGTGCGCAATTTCAGGAACGACCGACAGGGCTCGGACGAGACCTGGCCCGAGCACTGGGACCCGGACCACTCCGCGATGGCCAACAAGATCGTCGACGCGATCGTGGCCGGCCACCACCGGGTCACGACGGTCATGAACAACGACGCAGAGCTGAAGGGGATGGGAACCACCGTTGTCGTAGCGGCCCACCACTTCGGAGACAACAAGGTCATCATCTGCCACGTCGGGGACAGCCGTGCCTACCGCTACCGTGACGGCGTGTTGCAGCTTCTGACCCGTGACCACTCGTGGGTCCACGAGCAGGTCGCGGCCGGTTTCCTGACCGAGGATGCCGCGCGCACTCATCCGCTCAAGAATGTTGTCACCCAGGCCCTTGGCGGGAGCTCGGAGCCGTCGGTGGACGTGCTCGAGACGCTGATCGAAGATGGAGACCTCTACCTGCTGTGCTCGGACGGGCTCAACTCCATGCTCACCGATGACGAGATCACCTCGCTCCTCGAGCAGGGAGGGAGCCTCGAGGAGGTCTGCAAACGGCTCATCGATGCGGCGAACGCCCGCGGCGGCAACGACAACATCAGCGTCGTGCTGTTGAAGCCGCACTCGACCCCCGTCGCCGCCCGGTGACTGGCGCGCGCCCGGCGGCCGCCGGGGCCTCTCCGCGTGCTGTCCTGTTCACCGATCTCGACGGCACCCTCCTCGATTTCGAGACCTACCGTCCGTCCCGGCGCGCAATGGAGGCGGTCCGCAGACTGCTGCGCTGCGGGGTGTCGATCGTGCCCGTGAGCTCGAAGACCGCAGCCGAGGTCAGACCGCTGATGGCGGAGATGGAGCTGGAAGGGCCCGCAGTGACCGAGGGCGGTGGTGTGATCCTCGACGGCGGCGGACGCGAGCGCGCGGTAGGAACCCGGCGGTTCGAGCTGATCGCGGTCCTCGAACACCTCCGCCGCGCCGGTTACCAAGTGCGCGGAATGTCGGAGATGAACCCAGTGGAGGTGTGTGCGAGGACCGGGCTCGAGCTCGAATCCGCGCGGCGGGCGATGGTGCGGCAGGCTTCCGAGCCGTTCGTGTGCGGGGGCGGCGGAGAGTCGCTGAACGCCGCGGACCTTGCCCACAGGCTCGCGCTGGTCGCTGCGGAGCACGGCGCGTCGGTGGTTCGTGGCGGCAGGTTCTGGCACCTGATGGGCGTGGGCATCGACAAGGGGATCGGGCTGAGGGAAGTGCTCGAGAGCCTCGGTGAAACGGCTGCCACGGCGGCGGTGGGGGACGCGTGGAACGATCTGCCGATGCTGGCCGCGGTCGATCGCGGGTTCTTGCTCGGCGACGCGGTTGCCGACGCCGATCTCCCGCCGGGTGTGACGAGGATCGGGGGAAGGGGCCCGGCCGGGTTCACGGCGGTCGCCGAGCTGTTGGCGCGTGACTGGTGCGATTCGGGCGAGGAATTCACACATCCCGGCGCGAGTTGATCGAGGCGGGAGTCGTGATGGACAATTTTTTGCTTCAGCCTCATCCGACGGTCGAGCCCTCTCCCGGCCAGCTGGTGTTCGTGATTCTCGATGGTGTCGGGCTCTACAGGGGCCGTGACGAGGGTTACGAGGGCAACGCCTTCGATCTCGCGTCCACCCCGAACCTCGATCGGTTCTTCGCGCAGGCCCCGGTGTTTCTTCGGCTCAAAGCCCACGGTACGGCGGTCGGGTTGCCCAGCGACCGAGACATGGGCAACTCGGAGGTTGGCCACAACGCCATCGCAGCGGGACGGATCTTCGAACAGGGCGCCAAGCTCGTCAACCAGGCGATCGAGACCGGCTGCCTGTTCGATGGCGAGGTCTGGCGGCGGATGGTGTCGAGAGTCCTCGAAAACCACTCGACCTTCCACCTGATCGGTCTGCTGTCGGACGGCAACGTCCACAGCCACACCGATCAGCTCGAAGCACTGATGCGCCGCCTCGCCTCGGAAGGCGTGGCGAGGATTCGGATCCACGCGCTGGCGGACGGCCGTGATGTGGATCCGATGTCCTTCGAGCGCTACATCGGCCGGCTCGACGCCCTCCTCTCAGAGCTCCGCGAGAGCGGAGTCGATGCCGCGGTGGCCTCGGGCGGCGGACGCATGAAGATCACTATGGACCGCTACGAGGCGGACTGGAACATGGTCCGCCGCGGGTGGCTGACGCACGTCCGGGGCGAAGGCCGTCAGTTCAGGGACCCGCGCGAGGCGGTCGAGACGCTGCGCCGCGAGAATCCGGGCATCGTCGATCAGGACCTGCCGCCATTTGTGATCGCGGAGGGTGACGGGAGGCCGGTCGGGCCAATCACGGACGGCGACTCCGTGGTCTTCTTCAACTTTCGTGGTGACAGAGCCATCGAGATCTCACGCGCTTTCACCGAGGCGGAGTTCGGGGAGTTCGACCGCGGCGAGGTCCCTGATGTGCTCTACGCAGGGATGATGGAGTACGACGGCGACCTCAAGATGCCGCCGCTATTTCTGGTCGATCCGCCGGCGATCTCACGCACGATTTCCGAGTACCTGGTTGCCAACGGCATCAATCAGCTGGCGGTCGCCGAGACCCAGAAGTTCGGCCACGTGACCTATTTCTGGAACGGCAACAACTCGGAGCCATTCGACCCCGCGATGGAGACCTGGTGCGAGGTGCCGTCCGACGACGTTCCCTTTGACACCGTGCCGGCGATGAAGGCGAGAGAGGTGTGCTCCCTGGTGGTGGACGATCTGCTCCACGGCCGGCACCGGTTCATCCGCGTCAACTTCGCGAACGGGGACATGGTCGGCCACACTGGCTCGCTGCCGGCGGCGGTGCAGGCGATGGAGGTCGTGGACGAGTGTGTCGGGCGAATCGTCGAGGCAGCCCGCGAGGCCGGGGCAGTCGTCGTCATCACCGCGGACCACGGCAACCTCGACATGATGTGGGAGGTGGACCGCGGGACCGGCGAGGTCAAGACCGGTGACGACGGGCGCCCCCTGATGAAGACCAGCCACACGCTGTCACCGGTGCCGTGGTGCCTGATCGGCGCCGGCGCGGAGCGCTTCACCGCCGACGACGCCGTGGCCGAGCCCGGCCTCGGAAACATCGCGGCGACGCTCCTCGTGCTGTTGGGATTTCAGCCCCCTGGAGACTACCTTCCGCCGCTGGTCCGGCTCGCCGACCCGCACGGCGAGTAGACCTGGTCCGGGATTCGGGGTACAGTCCGCACATGGCAGCGCCGACGCCATCGTTTCTGGAGCCGATCGAAAAGATCCACCACCGCATCCGCGAGATGGAATCCGCGGGCGCCTCCGGCGCCGCCACAGATGAGCAGCTCGAGGCGGCGCGGCGGGAGCTCGAGGCAACCATCGACAGCGTCTTCGCCTCGCTGACGCCGTGGCAACAGTGTCAGCTCGCCCGCCACCCCGAGCGGCCCTATACCATGGCCTATATCCACAGTATCTTCGACGATTTCGTGGAGCTCCACGGCGATCGCCGCTTCGCGGACGACCCGGCGGTCGTGGCCGGACTCGCCAGCTTCGAGGGTGAACCGGTCGCCGTCGTCGGTCACCAGAAGGGCCGGGACACCGCGGAGAAGCTCCGTCGGAACTTCGGCATGCCGCGGCCCGAAGGCTACCGCAAGGCCCTGCGGGTGATGCACACGGCGGCCCGATTTCGGAAGCCGATCATCTCCTTCGTCGACACGCCCGGCGCCTATCCAGGCATCGACGCCGAGCAGCGCGGTCAGGCGGAGGCCATCGCGAGGAACCTGATCGAGATGGCCTCCTTCCCGGTCCCGATCATCGTAGTCGTGACGGGGGAAGGGGGATCGGGCGGCGCCCTCGCCCTCGGTATCGGCGATCGCGTGCTGATGCTCTCCCACGCCATCTACTCGGTGATCTCTCCGGAAGGCTGCGCCGCGATCTTGTGGAAGGACCAGTCGCGAGCCGAGGACGCCGCAGCAGCGCTTCGGCTCACCGCCCCTGACCTCATGAGCCTCGGGGTCATCGACGAGATCCTCCCGGAACCGTCCGGCGGCGCTCACATGGACCCGCCGGCGATGGCCGAGACGGTCAGAGCGGCAGTCCGCCGGCATTTGAAAGCGCTGCGGAAGGTCAAGCCGGAGGCGCTCGTCATACGGCGCTTCAAGAAGTTCCGCGCCATGGGTGCGTTCAGCGATCGCTGAGCCACGCACGGAGATGGAACCCCGTTCATGAGCCAGGCGTCTCGGGCATGGATCCGGGGGCTGACCACGGCGGCCATGCTGCTGCTGATCGTCGTGCTGGCGGTTCTGATGGCGGAGCGGCTGCGCCGTTTTTCGACCCCACTCGAGGAAATTCAGAGGGAGCTCGTGGGCGGCGAAGGCGATCGTGCGGTGGGCGTCTACACCGGCTTCGAGTACGTGGAGCGAGTGGCCGGCGAGCTCATCTTCGAGCTGATGTCGAAGCGAACCCTCGGCCTGTCCTCGGGATGGCACGAGATCGAGGGGGTTCGGCTTCAGTTCTACCGCGATGGCGAGCCCGGCCCGATGCTGACCTGCGAGAACGCGAGCTTCAACATCCAGACGCGAGACGCGCGGCTCGAAGGCGCGATTCGGATCGATCTGCCGTCTGGTGGTGTGCTCACCACCGATGCCGGAAAGTTCGAGGCCGGCAGCCGTCGCTTCTCCACCGGATCGGAGGTCGACTTCATTCAGGGCACCTCGTTCGGCCGCGCCGGCCGGGTCGACTACGATCTCGAGCACGACACGATCACCCTCGATGACGGTGTCCGGCTCACCTCGGACGTGGGGACCACCCTGACCGCGCCGGTGGCCGTCTACGACCGCCAGGCCTCTGAGATCGACTTCCCACGCGGCGGCACGATCGGCTCGCAGTCGGTGGTCGTGCGCGCACCCAGGTTCCTCGTGCGGCTGGAAGACGTCGATGGTGCCCCGCAACAGATCGTCCTGGCGGGCGGCGTGACAGCGCGCGGAGGCCGGCCCGGAGAAGAGGGCCGGTTCGAAGCCTGGATGGAGAAGGTCACGGCGACCCGCGATCGCCGCGACCGCTGGCAGATCGACGCCACCACCAGCGGGAGGTGGGTCGAGATGACGTTCCTGGGCGGGGAGGGCTACTACGAACGCGTCCTTCAAACCTGGGTCCTGCGCGGCGTGATCGGAGACCAGGGGCTCCTCAACCTGCGCTGCGAGCGCGGCGTCTGCATTCGCGAGATTCCGACCGAGGGCAGTCCGCGATCCGGCGAGGCGCGCACCGCACGGGTGTGGTTCAACGACGGGGCCGCCACCGACGTCGAGTTGGTGGAAGACGTGGTTCTCCGCGAGCAGGACATGGAAGGTCGGGCCTTTCGCGCACGGCTGTCGCCCGAAGCCGGACTCGCCATGCTCCACGGCGATCCCACCGGGCCCGAACGGGTGCTTTTGAGCTCGCAGCGGGGGACGGTCGGCTGCGACCGTGCACAGTTCTTCAGCCGCGAGGACCGGGCGGAAGCTCGGGGGAACGTCCAGGGCGTGATCCGGGACGTCTCCCTGATGGGACCCGATCCTGAGGCAGAGGACGAGGGCCCGGTGCACTTCGCAGCCGAGACCGTCGAGGTGATCGACGGCGGCGCCGAGTACAGTCTGCGCGGCAACAGCCGGCTGTGGCAGGGGCACCGCCTCTTGCTGGCCGACGAGGTCGTCGCCCGCGACGAGACCCGCCGGATCCGCGCCGCCGGGCACGTCCGCACGACCATGCCGGCCGCTGCGCTCGATGCGGAGGCCGACCCCGCCGCCGACGTGGTGGTCGTGGCGCGCTCGCTCGACTACGATGATGAGGCCGGAACCGCGATCTATCGCGGGAATGTCCGCTACAGCGATCCCGAGCACACCTTGAGCGCCGCCGAGCTCAAGATTTTCTTCGACTCCGGCTCCCGCGTGAACGCGGTCGAGGCGCTCGGTTCGATCGAGCTGGTCGAGCTCACGACGGGGCGGCGGATGATTGGCCAGCGGGCCCGTCGCGAGGTGGAGAGCCAGATCGTCACCATCGAAGGCTCTCCGGCCCGCCTCACCGATCCGACGGGCAACGCGGTCTCGGGGTCGTCGTTGACCTGGAATCAGGCCGATGGTACGGTCGCGGTCGCCGGAGGCACCGAGACGATCTACTACCCGGAGGAGAAGCCCTGAGCCCGAAAGCGCTCGATCTCATAGCACAGGGTTTGCGCAAGGCCTACCGGGGCCGCTGGGTGGTGGACGGAATTTCTCTCAACATCACCCCAGGGGAGATCGTCGGCCTGCTCGGGCCCAACGGCGCGGGCAAGACCACTACCTTTTACATGATGGTCGGGCTGGTGGAGCCCAACGAGGGTCACGTGGTCCTCGGTGACCGGGACATTACCGGGGAGTCGATGTACCGCCGCGCACGGATGGGCGTCTCGTACCTCGCGCAAGAGCCCAGCTCGTTCAAGCGACTTTCGGTCGAGGACAACATCTGGTTGATTCTGGAGGCCCTCGGAGTCGAGGCCCGGCTCGCTCACGAACGGATCGACGGCCTGCTCGAGGATTTCGGGCTTCAGGGGCTTCGCCGGCAGCTCGCGGAGACCCTTTCCGGAGGCGAGCGGCGCCGGCTCGAGGTTGCCCGAGCGCTCGCGACCGAGCCGACCTTCATTCTCCTCGACGAGCCGTTCGCGGGTATCGATCCACTCGCGGTGCTCGATCTCCAGCGCATCATTGGTCGACTTAAAGCATTGGGCATAGGTGTTTTAATTACAGATCACAACGTGCGGGAGACATTGAAGATCACCGATCGCGCCTATATAATCAAGGACGGCAAGATTTTTGCTACGGGCAAGCCCGTTGAACTGTCCGACAACCGGGATGTGCGCCGGATCTACCTCGGTGAGGATTTCCGGCTCTGAGCACAGCGCGGTCCCAGATTGAAGGCGGGGACGAACCGGGGTCGGTCGTCCGGCAGCATCGAGAGGTCGAGTGAGATGGCATTGGAACAGAAGCTGAGACTCAAGCTGGCGCAGCGACTGGTGATGACGCCGTCGCTGCAGCAGGCGATCAAGCTTCTGCAGCTGTCGCGCCTCGAGCTCGAGGAAACGCTCGCGCAGGAGATCCTGGAGAACCCGGTCCTCGACGTCGAGGAGAACGAGCAGCTCGGTACCGCCGACGATGACCGCGAGCCGGAGGCCGAGCGGGCGCGGGAGGAACCGTCGGGTCGAGAGGAATCGAGCACCAGCGCCGGCGGCGACGCGGAAGAGGACCCGCCAACGGCCGAGGAGAGCTACCAGGACATCGATCTCGAGGCGTTCTTCTCCGACTACCTCGGCGACGCGCGGCCGGAGGGACCGTCGATGTCGGCACCATCGCCGGACCAGGACCTCCGGCTGGAGAACATGGTCTCGGAGTCGCCCGGGCTCTATGACCACCTGCTGTGGCAGCTTCACCTCCTGGATTTCGATGACGACCTGATGGAGGTCTGTGAGTTCATCATCGGCAACCTGGACGAGGACGGTTTCCTGTGTGCGACGATCGAGGAGATCTGCGCAGGAACCGGGTGCAGCGAGCGCTCCGCCAACGATGCCCTGGTGATCGTCCAGTCGTTGGACCCGCCCGGCATCGCGGCGGCCAGCCTGCAGGAGTGCCTGGCGGCTCAGATCGAGCACCTGGTGATGGAATGCAGCCAGAACGGCAACGGCGAGGTGCTGGCGGTGGCCGCTGACGTGATCTCGAACCATTGGGACGAGTTGCTGCACCAGAAGTGGGAGCCGATCGCAGACAGCCTGGGTTTCGACGAACTGGCCGAGATCAAGCCGGTGCTCGACGTGATCCAGGGCCTCGAGCTGAAGCCGGGCCGCAACTTCCGCCACGACGACAACCAGTACCTCGAGCCGGACGTCTACGTACGGGTGGTGGACGGCGACTACGTCATCACGCTCAATGACGATGGGTTGCCGCGGCTGCGGATCAACCCGCGTTACGCACGGATGCTCGAGGGACGGCTGCTCGACGAAAAGGCGAATGACTACCTCCGCGACAAGATGCGTGCCGCGATGTGGCTGATGAAGAGCATCGACCAGCGACAGCGCACCATCTACAAGGTCGCTAATAGCATCGTCAGCTTTCAGCGCGAGTTTCTCGAGAAGGGCATCGAGCACCTGCGGCCGATGGTGCTGCGGCAGGTTGCCGAGGACATCGGCATGCACGAGTCCACGATCTCGAGGGTGGTCAGCAACAAGTACATGTACACCCCGCGCGGTCTGTTCCCGATGAAGTATTTCTTCCATTCGGGCGTCGACTCGGCACGCGGCGAGAATGTTTCGTCAATGGTGGTCAAGGAGCGGATCCGCAAGCTGGTGGAGGCCGAGGACCCGGAGCGGCCGCTGTCCGATTCCAGGATCATGCGCATGCTCCAGAAAGAGGGCATCCGCCTCGCCCGGAGAACGGTGGCCAAGTACCGGGAGGAGATGATGATTCCGTCTTCGGACAAGCGCAAGAAGGTTTTTTGAGCGGCGAGGCGAGGGAGATAACATGAAAGTGGATTTCATCGCACGCAAGGTCGATCTCAGCGAGGACTCACGTCAGCTCGCCGAGCGCAAGCTCGCCAAGATCCGGAAGTATTTCAATGACATCATCGACACCCGCGTCGAGGTGGGTCAGGAGCGCCACCTGCACGTGGTCGACATCTCGATCAAGGGCAAGGACTTCGACATCCACTCGACGGCCCAGAACAAGGACGTCAGCGCGGCGATCCAGGAAGCTGTCGACAAGCTGGAGATCCAGGCCCGGCGGGCCAAGGCCCGTCTCAAGGATCACAAGAAGCGAGCCGGCAAGGCGGCCAAGGCCGAGCTCGGCTGGGCGGTCGACGTGCTCGAACGCGAATCCATCGGCGTCGGTGAACCGCGGATCGTCGAACGGAGCAGCATCCCCATCAAACCGATGTCGATCGAGGAGGCGGTCCTTCAGCTCGAGGCCTCGGCATATGATTTCCTGGTGTTCCGCAACTCGAGCAACAGCCGGGTCAACGTGCTGTACCGAAGGGACGACCGGAATCTGGGGCTGATCACGCCCGAGCTTTGATGAAAATCCAGAAGCTCATCGAGCCGAGAAACGTCTACCTCGACCTGCCGGCCTCCGACCTGGAGTCCGCACTGCGGGCCGTCTCGGAAGTCTTTGCGCCGTCCCTGGGGCTGAAGTCCGAGGATGTGGTGGAGGCCCTGCTGGAGCGGGAGCGTCTCGGCTCGACGTCGATCGGCGGCGGTTTCGCGATCCCGCACGCCAAGATCCAGGGGCTGCAACGGATCGCGATCGGGGTGGCGCGGTACGCAGATGCCGTGCCCTTCGGCGGTGACGGAGGTGACGATGTCAGGCTCGCCTTCGTGGTGCTGTCGCCGCCCGACCAGCCGGCGGCGCATCTCCAGGTGCTGTCCCAGATCGCTCGAGTCCTCAAGCGCGGCGACCTTCGCACCGGTTTGATGGAGGTCGACGGGAGCGAGGCGCTGACGCGCGCCATCTGCAGTACCGCCGAGTCGGAGGGGCTGTGACCTCACCGCGACCCATCAGCATCGAGGTCCTGCTGGAGGAGCCCCGCCTGGCGCATCTCGAATTCGAGGTAGTCGCCGGCGCCGATACGGTGGCCGAGCGCCACATCACCAACCCGAGGGTTCAGAAACCGGGCCTGGCTCTGGCCGGCTACCTTCCGTACGTGAAGCCGGGGCGTCTGCAGATTCTGGGCGAGTCCGAGTACGACTTTCTCGCCACCTTCCCTCCGTCCGACGCCGAGGCGCGACTGCGATGCCTGATGGAGCTGGACGTCCCGTGCGTGGTGTCGACCAAGGGCCGTCGGCCGCCACGGGCGGTGCTGGAGGTCGCCGATGCAACGGGCGTCCCACTGCTCGTGACCGGGGAGCAGACATCGGAGGCCATCGAATCCCTGTCCGTCTATCTCGAGGACGAGCTCGCGCCGAGGGTGCAGTTGCACGGGGTTCTGATCGACGTCTTCTCCCTGGGCACGCTAATCATCGGCGATCCCGGGATCGGCAAGAGCGAGTGCGCGCTGGAGCTGGTGTATCGGGGACACCGTCTCGTGGCCGATGACACAGTGGTCGTCCGGCGGACCCACCACCGCGGGTTGCTGGGCACTCCCCACGAGCTGCTCGAGAACTACCTCGAGCTGCGCGGGGTCGGTATCATCGACGTCCGAAAGCACTTCGGAATGACAGCCACATCACCGTCGGTGGCGGTGTCGCTGGTCATCAAGCTCACCAAGTTGACACCACAGGCGAGGGAGCTCGAGCAGAGGTGGCGGGAGCAGATGATGGAGCGGCCGGGCGCATGGACGTCTACGGAGAGCATCCTCGGCATCGACGTGCCGAGTTACACCATGGTCGTGGCGCCAGGCCGTGATCTGGCGATCATGGTCGAGACCGCAGTTCGCAAGTGCCTGCTGGCGCAGCGCGGGATCGAGGACGAACGCGGTTTTCTGGAGAGCATCAACATCATGGCGTTGGGAGGGCCCGGTGACCGTCGATGAGCCACATTTCAACGGCCCGTTCGTGATCACGGGCCTGTCCGGTGCCGGCAAGACGGTGCTCAGCCGCAGCCTCGAGGACGTGGGCTACATCTGCGTCGACAACATCCCCCTCGACCTCGTGCCGCTGCTCTTCGCCCGCACCAGCGAGGGCCTGGAGAGGCTGGCCGTGGTTCTCGACATCCGGACACCGGGAATGATCCAGCTGTTTCCGGATTTCTTCCGCGATCTCCAGGTTCAGTACGAGGGGGTGCGCCTGATCTTCGTGGAGGCGTCGCCGGAGATCCTGCTCCGTCGATTCTCGGTCGCCCGGCGGCCCCACCCATTGCGGGAGTACAGCCTCGAACGGGCGATCGCCGAAGAGCGGGGGCAGCTTGCGGCGGTGCGCGACATGTCGGACCTGGTCTTCGAGACCACCGGCCTGTCTCCCCACGACCTCCGTCGGCAGGCCCTCGATCTCGCCGGCGGAACTCAGGCGCGTCAACCTCCGGTGATGGAGATCCAGAGCTTCTCCTACCTGCAGGGAGTTCCCGCAACAGCGAGCCTGGTCTTCGATGTCCGCTTTCTGCCGAACCCCTTTTTCGATCCCGAGCTTCGCGCGCTGTCGGGTGAGGACGAGAGGGTCCGGATCTGGCTCGACAACTCGTCCGAGGTGGCAGACGCCTCCGACCGGATCATGGACCTGATATCGTACTTCCTGCCGCGGTATGCCGAGGAGCTCAAGTCGCACCTGGGCATCGCTTTCGGATGCACTGGCGGCCGCCATCGCTCGGTGTACATGGCGGAACGGGTGGCACGAGAGCTCCGAGACATCGGACACGATGTTGTCGTGCACCACCGCGACAAGCAGCGCTGGAGGTACTCATGATTCCGGTCCTGATCCTCACCCACGGCGAGCTCGCATCGGAACTCCTGACGGCTGCGCGAACCATCGATCCGAGCCTGTCGGAGGATGTCGCGGCCATGGCATTACCGTGGGACGTCGATTCCGACCAGGCTGCGGGCGAGCTCAGGAAGAGGTTGCGCGAACTCGACCGGGGCGACGGCACGCTGGTGCTGACCGACATGTTCGGAGGGACCGCCACCAACCTCGCCCTGCCGTTCCTCGAGCCCGAAAAGGTGGAGGTCGTGACCGGTGTCAATCTGCCGATGCTGGTCAAGCTCGGCTCGCTGCAGGGCCGGTCGTTGAACCTGGGCGAGACCGCCGCCACGCTGACTTCCGCCGGACAGAAGAGCATCCGCGTCGCGAGCGAGTTCCTGCACGCCCGGGCGTCGAACTGACGGCGGGGTCCGCAGTACAATTGTCGGGCTGACGACAGTCCCTCGGTCCGCAGCGACCCACCACAGCACGAGGAGCAAACGACATGACCCAGCAGACGGTGATGATCTCCAACAAGCTCGGGCTGCACGCGCGCGCGGCGGCCAAGCTTGTCCACACCGCCAGCGCCTTCGAATCGGAGATCTACGTCGGAACCGAGAACGAGAAGGTCAATGCGAAATCGATCCTCGGCATCCTGACGCTGGCGGCCACCAAGGGAACTCCGATCGTCGTCCGTGCCGACGGCACCGACGAGGAGCAGGCGGTTGCCGCGATCGTGGCCCTCTTCTCCGACAAGTTCGGGGAAGGCCAGTGAGCCGTTTCCTGAGCGGCCTCGGGGTCAGCCCGGGAATCGCCATCGGCGAACCGGTGGTGCACGAGAGCCGGCCCATCTCCAGTCTCAGGATCCCGATTCCTCACGACAAGGTCGAGAGAGAGATCGCGCGCTTCCGCAAGGCCGTCGAAGCCACTGTGGCCCACATCCGTGAGAACCGCGACCGCGCCCTGCAGCAGATGGGGGAGGAGTACGCGGCGATTTTCGAGGCTCACCAGCTGATCGCCTCGGATCCGTCGTTCATCGAGCCGGTGGAGACGGTGATTCGCAGCGAGCTGGTGAATGCGGGCTGGGCCGTCGACCAGGTGTTGGAGAAGTTGATCTCGCGCTTCGAGGCGTTGCCCGACGACTACCTCGCTGACCGCAAGCTCGACGTGATGGACGTGGCGACTCAGATCCTCAATGCGCTCCACGGCCTCGACCTCGGACAGCTCGAAAACCTCGAGGGGCCGGTGGTCCTGGTCGCCGACGATTTGCCGCCGTCGACCGCGGTCCAGCTGCCTCTCGACAAGATTCTCGGGTTCTCGCTCGAGATGGGAGGACCGACCTCCCACACCACGATCATCGCCCGATCGCTGGGCATCCCGGTGATCGTCGGAGCCCACGGCTCGTGCGAAGAGGCCAAGAGATCCCGCCACATCGCGCTCGACGCCTTCGAGGGGAAAATCGTCTTCGACCCCGATCCCGCCGAGCTCAGCGAGTACCGGAGCCGGCAGCTCGAGTACCGGGAGCAGCAGGCGCAGCTGCTGCAGATGAGGGCGCTTCCGACTGTCACCCGCGACGGGCGAGTGGCCCACCTCCTGGCCAATATCGACATGCCATCGGAAACCGAGGTCGCCCGTCACTGGAACGTCGAGGGCGTCGGGCTCTATCGTTCCGAGTTCCTTTACATGAAGTTGAGTCCGAACCTGCCGGGCGAGGACGATCACATCGACGTCTACCGCGACATGGTGCGAACCATGGACGGTCTTCCGGTCACGATCCGCACATTCGACCTCGGCGGCCGCAAGCTCGCTCGAGAGGTCATCGGCTCGGGCGAGGCGAATCCGGTGCTCGGTCTGCGAGGGATCCGGCTCTGCTTCTCCCAGCCGGAGTTCTTTCGTACCCAGCTCCGCGCCCTGCTGCGGGTCGCGTCCGAGTTCGAGGCCGGTCGTGTCAAGATCATGTTCCCGCTGATCAGCGGTATCGAGGAGTTTCGGATCGCGCGCCTGCTGGTGCGGGAGATCATCGGTGACCTGCAGCGAGAAGGCCACGGGGTTCGCGACGACGTGCCGCTGGGGGCGATGGTCGAGGTCCCGTCGTCCGCGATCCTCGCTCGCGAGTTCGCCCGTGAGGTCGACTTCATCTCGATCGGCACCAACGACCTGATCCAGTACTCGCTCGCCGTCGACCGTTCCAACGATCTCGTGGCCGACCTCTACCGTCCAACCAGCCCCGCCGTGCTCCGGCTCATTTCGATGGTGATCGATGCTGGGCAGGAAGAGGGCACCGAGGTCTCGATGTGCGGCGAGATGGCGGCCGACCCGCTGATGGTCCCCGTGCTGGTCGGGCTCGGCCTCGAGCGGTTCAGCGTCAACCCGCAGGCGGTGCCGGTGGTGCGGTCGCTGATCCGGCAGCTCTCCTACCGCGAGGCGATCCACATCGCCCGCCGCGCGCTCAAGATGGTGACCGCACGGGAGGTCGAGGAGTATCTTCTCGAGAGGCTCGCTTTCCAGCTCGCCAGGACCAAGATCCAGGTATGAAACGAGGACGTATGATCCAGAGGGCACGATTCGTCGACAAACCGTGGGGCCGCGAGGAGATCTTCGCAGAGACCGACAGCTACGTCGGCAAGATCCTGTTCATCAAGCAGGGCGAAGCGCTCAGCCTCCAGTACCACGAGCACAAGGAAGAGACACTGCGGGTCCTCGATGGACGCCTTGAACTGGTCATCGGGACCTCGATCGACGACCTCTCGGCCGTGACCCTCGACGAGGGCACGGTCTTCCACATCGCACCCGGAACCCTCCACCGCATGGTCGCGATCAGTGACTGCCGCCTGCTCGAGGTCTCGACCAA
The DNA here is from genome assembly GCA_964609835.1 of uncultured Thermoanaerobaculia bacterium. Classification (GTDB taxonomy): domain Bacteria; phylum Acidobacteriota; class Thermoanaerobaculia; order Thermoanaerobaculales; family Sulfomarinibacteraceae; genus Sulfomarinibacter. Next base: position 7,367 of record CAZSTH010000001.1, on the reverse strand, counting down.
CCAGCTCGACGATGTCGTTCGCCTCGAGGACCGATACGGCCGAGAGGGAACCAAAGCCCCCTGAATGCGTCATACTTGATGGGACAGCGGTGCGACGAGAGGGGACACCATGAGCGAGTTGCGACACTCCATCGTGATCCTGGTGATGGCAGCTACCGCGGTCGCCGGAACGGCGGTATCGGCGGCAGACGCCGATCCGACGCCGACTCCCACCCCGCGCCCTGCCGGCGGTAGGTCGTTGAGCGAGGTCGCGAAGGACAAGCCCCTCAAGGGCTCGGAAGGTGGTCAGTCCATCGTCATCACCGACAAGAACCTCGCGGACTACGCCGAGAAGGGCAGCGTGACCACACCCGAGACCACCCAGAGCTCGGCCGCGCGGCGGCCGGTCCGCGACCCGATCAAGAACCCCAACACGACCGTCCTCGGGCCCTCGGATTCCACCCGTAGCACCGAGCGGCAGCGCTACTGGGTCGGCATGTACGAGCGGCAGCTCGAACTGGTGGCGAGCCTCCGGCGGCAGATCCAGATCGTCGACGAGGAGATCCCGGGCCTGTGGCGGGACTTCTACGCCTGGGACGACCCGGCCTACCGAGACGGCGTCCTGAAACCCAAGCTCGATGCCGCGCTGGGGCGCCGGGAGCGGCTGCAGGAGCAGCTTGCGGAGGCCGAACCCCGGCTCGACGAGATCAAGAGCGACGCGCGGCGTGACGGCGCAGAGCCGGGCTGGTTCCGTGGCCTGTCGGTGCCGACGCCGGTGCCGCCGACCGCCACGCCGGATATCGTTATCAATTGAGAATAGTCAATAAAACAAGCGCGAATGACTGAGAAGACAACTTCTCGTCGGCTTGGCTTGCAGCCGGTGCGCCGGGAGGCTACACTCGTTCGGCGGTGATTTTATTGCGAATGAGATCCTTTTTCATAGAAACCTGGGGTTGCCAGATGAACCGGCACGACAGCGAGCTCCTCGAGGGCCGGCTTCGCGCCCTCGGACTCGCCCCGGCTGCCGACGCTGCCAGCGCAGATCTCGTGCTCCTCAACACCTGCTCGGTTCGCGAGCGGCCGGTGCACAAGATTTTGACCCGTATCGGCAGCCTCGAGAAGCTGGACAGCCCGCCGGTGATCGGGGTCTGCGGCTGCGTCGCGGAGCAGGAGGGCGCTGCGATCCTCGAGCGTTCCCAGCGGGTCGGATTCGTGCTCGGGCCGGGACAGATCAGCCGCCTGGGTGATGCGCTGAGTTCGCTCGAGAATGACGCTGAAAGGCCGGTGCTGACCGGCTTCGATGCCGAGCGCGAGCACCACTTCCACACCGTGTTCCGCACCAGCTCCACCCGCGGCATGGTGACCGTGGTCGAGGGCTGCAACGAGTTCTGCACTTTCTGCATCGTGCCCTACACTCGCGGCCGCGAGGTCAGCCGCCCGCTCGCCGCAGTGCTCGACGAGGTGCGGCAGCTCGCCGCTGACGGCCTCAAAGAGGTCGAGCTCCTGGGACAGACCATCAACGCCTACCGCTGCCCGGAGAGCGAGGCCGACTTCGCCGAGCTCCTGCAGAGAGTGGCGGCGGTCGACGGGCTGCAACGCGTGCGCTACATCACCTCCCACCCGCGTCATTTCGACGACCGGCTGGTAGCGGCCCTCGCGGACCTCCCGAAGGTCTCACGCTATCTCCACCTACCGGTCCAGGCCGGCTCCGACCGAATTCTCGAGCGGATGCACCGCCGCTATACGGCCGCCGAGTACCGGGAGCTGGTCTCGCGGCTGCGCGCGGCGGTGCCCGACATCAATCTCTCCACCGACATCATCGTCGGTTTTCCCGGCGAGACCGAAGAGGACTACCTGGAGACCCTGCGGCTCCTCGGGGAGGTCCGTTTCGGGCAGGTGTTCGCCTTCACCTACTCACCGCGGCCGCGGACGCCTGCCGCGAGGTACGAGGGGGCGGTTCCGGGGTCGGTCGCGAAGGAGCGGCTTCACCGGCTCTTTGAGCTCACCGACCGCATCTCACTCGAGCTCAACCGCGAGCTCGTCGGCACCTCGGCAGCGGTGCTGGTGGACGGCGACAGTCGCCGCGATCCCGGCCAGTGGCAGGGCAGGGGAGAGGACAACCGCGTCGTCAACTTCCCGAAGACCGCGGGGGTTTCGGTCGGCGACGTTGTCGACGTCCGGATCACCCGTGCAGGATCGCACTCCCTCGGGGGCGAGGTGGTGGGCGACAGACCGCTGCTACCGATGATCGACGCCGGTCGCCGGGGTGCCGCTTGACATCCACCATCCGAGCCGACACAGTGGAGGCATGAGCCAGGACCTCGACGTCAGCGAAGCCGTCAAGATGACCGTCCGCGGACTGGTGATGGACCCGGCCTCGAACAGCCCGGTCGTCGTGCTCGAGAACAGCGAGGGCAACGCGTTCCTGCCGATCTGGATCGGGGTCTGCGAGGCCAACGCCATCGCCCTCCACCTCGAGGGCGTCGAGACCCCACGGCCCATGACCCACGATCTCGTGCGCAGCCTGCTCGAGACGGCGGGCTGCCGGGTGGAGCACATCTTCATCCACTCCCTCGACGACAGCGTCTTTCACGCCTCGATTCAGCTTCGCGACGCCCGTTCGGCCACGCATCAGGTGGACTCCCGGCCGTCCGACGCGATTGCCCTCGCCCTCAGGGTGAGCGCCGATGTGCTGGTGGACCCCTCGGTCCTCGATCGGGCGGTGATGAGCGAGGCCTCGGTCGAGGAGACCATCCGCACGATCCTGGAGCGGATGCGGCCCGAGGACATGGGTGAGTACGAGATGTGACCCGGGCCGCCGCCCGACGGCTCGAATTGACACCGGTTTCTCGACCCACCTATAGTGACCGGACCGTGGCAGCCGACCGCACGCGGTCGACGGAGAGTTCATGAAGATCGCCATCACCAATCAGAAGGGCGGTGTGGGGAAGACCACCACCGCCATCAACCTCGCCGCCGGCCTGGCGCAGAAGGGGCTCGACACCCTGCTGATCGACCTCGATCCGCAGGCCAACTCCTCGATGTCCTTCGCGGACCTCGAGGCGGTCAACGGCAATATGTTCGACGTTCTTCGGGGGTCGGCCACCATGTCCGAGGTGGTGATCTCGGCGGAGCACGACAACCTGTCGGTCGCTCCGGCGAGAATCGCGCTCGCCAAGCTCGAGGTGGGCGTCGTCGGCGAGCTCGACGCGCCCTACCGCCTCAAGGACGCCATCGACGGCTTCGACCGCCGTTTCGATGCCATCATCATCGACACGCCACCGACCCTCGGGCTGCTGACCGTCAACGCGATGGTTGCCGCCTCCCACGTCCTGATCCCCATCCAGGCATCGTACTTCGCCCTCGAGGGAACCGACGACCTCCTCGAAACTGTCGACAAGATCAAGGCGCGCCCCAACACCGAGCTGCGGATGCTCGGGGTGCTGATCACCATGTTCGACCGCCGGACCGTCCTCGCGCGAGAGGTCAGCCAGGAGATCCATCACGTCTTCGGCGACCTCGTCTTCGAAACCTACATCACCAAATCCGTGCGCCTCGAGGAGTCGCCCGCCCACCGCGCGAGCATCTTCGACCACGCGCCGTCTTCGAGCGGCGCCTACGAGTACTACCGTCTGTGCGAGGAGGTCCTGCAACGTGCCGGCGCCGAGTAAACCCAAGGCTGGCCTCCCGGCCGATCGCAAGATGCGGCACGATCGGCACTTCGTCGACGAGCTCGCGCAGCGGATGGGGGAGGGGATCGGTCGCATGATCCGCATCACCGCCATCACCAGCAATCAGGACCAGCCGCGCACCTCCCTCGGCGACCTGGAAGACCTCAAGTCGTCCATCGACGCCCACGGCGTCCTCGAACCCCTGCTCGTGCGCCGCCTCGACGACGGCGGGTACGAGCTGGTGTCGGGGGAGCGCCGCTTCCACGCCGCGATGGCCGTCGGTCTCAGCGAGGTGCCGTGCATCGAGCTCACCGTCAGCGACCAGCACGCGCTCGAGATCGCGCTGATCGAGAACCTCCAGCGTAAGGACCTCACCGCCTTCGAGGAGGCCGAGGGCTACCGCACCCTGATCCGCAAGTACGGCTACACCCACCAGCAGGTGGCCGACGCCGTCGCCCGTTCGAGGGTCACCGTGACCGAGGCCCTGCGCCTGTTGGAGATCCCCGACCACGTCCGCGAGCAGTGTCGGCATGCCGACATCACCGCCAAGGGCATGCTCCTGGAAATCGCTCGCGCCGGCGATACCGGCGCGATGGAAGCCCTGGTGGGCGAGATCGTCGAGCACGAGCTCGACCGCGCCGCACTGCGCGCTCGTCGCGCCGAGGCCGATGCCAACGACGTCGACGCCGCTCGGGACCGCCCCGGTTCTTCAAACGTCCGCAAGCCGTATCGCTTCCGGTTCCACACCGACGACCATACGGTGTCGGTCTCGCTGTCGTTCCGGACCGACCGGGAACCCGAGCCCGAGCAGGTGATCGCTGCCTTGCAGGCCATGATCGCGGAGCTCGAGGCGGGCCTCGAGCCCGACCGAACGTGAGGCCGGGAGATGCGAGGAGAGCGTACGGCGCGTGCTTGAGCGGACTCAGGTTTACATAATATATCTTATCGGACGTTAGGTCCGTCAACGCACGATGCGGAAAGCCGCGGCCTGTGTAAAAACCTGTGGAATGAAATTCAGAGTAGAATCTGAAGAATGTGCTGGAGGCGATTCCTTTCTCTCGAGCGTTCGAACGAGGTGACACGGTGAGCCTGCTGCCGGTGATCGACCGGCTGGTGGTTCGTGAAGTGGTACCGCCGACATTGCTCGGGTTCATCCTCTACACCTTTCTGGTGGCGATGCGGGGCATCTTCGGACTCATCGAGCAGGTGCTGGTGCGCGGGGTGTCTGCGGGCGACGCCGGGTTGGTGTTGCTGGCAACGTTGCCCCACATCGCGGTGCTGACTCTTCCCATGAGCTTCCTGTTCGGGGTCCTGCTGGCGGTCGGCCGGATGAACGCGGACAACGAGCTGGTGGCGCTGCAGGCCGGCGGCATTTCGATCGTGCGGCTGCTGCGCGGCATCGTCGCGCTCGGGCTGCTGTTGACGGTCGTCAACGGCTTTCTCTACGTGCAGGTGATTCCCCATTCGGCGCGGCAGCTTCGCGACCTGAAGGTCCGGATCCTGGCCGGTGCGAAGAATCTCGGCCGCATCGAAGCTGGGGTCTTTCATGAGGAGCTCCCGAACGTCCTGCTCTACATCCGGGACGTAGACCAGCAGGGAGAGTGGGCCGACGTGCTGTTCTACGACAGCAGCAACCCGGCCGAGGAGCGGCTGACCCTGGCAAGGCGCGGACGGCTGGTCATCTCCGAGCCGCGCTCGGCAGCGGCCGCGGATCCGACCTCGGGCGAGCTACCGGAGGTTGAACAGTGGCTTCGGCTCGAGGACGTCGTCACCCACCAGTTCTTTCGCAACGACCCTGAGACCTACCGCGTCAGCCGCAACCGGACGCAGCTGATCCGCCCTACCTTCGGGGGTCGGGGCTCGGTGCGATTTCGGATGGCGATGAACGAGCGGTCCACCGACCAGCTCTGGAGCATCGCCCGCGGTACCGAGATGCCCGAGCTCGACGAGGGCGAGGACCGGCCGACCGCTGAGGAGCTGGCTGCCACGCGCCGTCTGGCCGCGGTCGAGCTCCACCAGCGGCTGGCCATCCCCTTCGCGTGCACGGTCTTCGCCCTGCTCGGCCTGCCGCTCGGTGTCGGCTCGCGGTCGGGATCGCGGGGCCGTGGCTTCGTGGTATCGATGGGCGTCGTTCTGGTCTACTACATGATCAGCAGCCAGGGGCGTGTCCTGGCCATCGAGGGACGGCTGCCGCCGGCGCTGGGGATCTGGCTGCCGAACCTGATCCTGACCGCGGTCGCGCTGTTCCTGATGCGCACCATGGGCCGCTGGCTCGGCGAGCGGGAGAAGGGAGAGTCCCTGATTCCACGCGCCATTCGCGGATGGAGGGAGTGGCGGGAGCAGCGACGCTCCCGGCTCGCGGCCGTCGGTCCGCGGCGGCCGCTGACCGGCAGCATTCCGGTCGAGATCCAGCGCCGACGCTATGCCACCCGGTTTCCCGCCCTGTTCGATCGCTACGTGATCCGGCGGCTCCTCCCTCCCCTTCTTCTGGTCCTCGGCAGCACGGCCTCCCTCTATGTTCTGATCGACATCACGGATCGCATCGACGACATGGTGCGCAACCGGGTTGCCCTCGACGTGGTGATCACCTACTACGTCAACCTGATGCCGCAGGTGCTGCTCGACGTCACGCCGTTCGCGCTCATGATCACCGCCCTGATCCTGCTCAGCGTCATGGAGCGCCAGCAGGAGTTGACGGCTCTCAAGGCTGCCGGCATCTCGCTGTTCCGACTGACGGCCCCGATCCTCCTGCTGGCGGCCGTGTGCGCGATCGGGCTGTGGCTGCTGGGGGACATCGTCGCGCCGGCGGCCAACCGCGAGGCACAGCGCCTGCGGGACCAGATCAAGGGTCACGACCGCACGCGCTCCTACCGCGCCAGCGACCGCCAGTGGCTGATGTCGCGTGACGACGAGTCGCTCTACAACTTCCTGCGCTTCGATCCGCCGTCGAGCACGCTGGTGCGCTTCTCGCTGTTTCGCATTGACGAGGACATGAACCTGACCTTTCATCTCTTCACGCGGCGGGCGCGATGGAACGGCGGCTTCTGGGTGGCGGACTCGGGCTGGTTCCGGCAGATCTACCCGGACGGCACCGACGAGTACCGCCGCATCAGATCGCCCATGCGCCTCGACATCGACGAGGGCCCCGAGTACTTCGGCCAGGAGGTCCGGCGGCCTGACGAGATGTCGATCACCCAGCTCGCGTCCTACATCGACGAGCTCGAGGAATCGGGATACCAGCCCAGCAAGCTGGTGGTCCGGTGGCACCAGAAGCTCACCTACCCGCTGTCCGCGTTCGTCATGGTGCTTCTCGCGCTGCCGTTCGGCCTCGGCCGCGGCGGCCGCCGGGTGACGACCATGCAGGGCATCGCGCTCGCGATCGGGTTGGGGATCGGCTACGTGATCCTGGTGGCCGTCTTCGGCGAGCTCGGGGAGATCAACATCGTGCCGCCGATCCTGGGTGCCTGGGCGCCGTTCGTGCTCGCGATCCTGTTCGCTGTCAACCGCCTGACTCGCCTCCGGACCTGACGGACGCTCAGTGTCGCCGGCCGTCGAGCCGATGATGTCTGCATGCCGACATCACGCGTCCGCTTGTCTCACCGAGGCGGCAGCCAGGGCGTGGAAGCGACGCCGCAACGGATGGAGATCGCGCTCCCGCTGCCACGGGTGGTTGCGGTTGGCCAGGAGCACACTGACGGAGCGCGCGGCCGGGTCCAC